>BNXR01000039.1 GCA_025999735.1 Bacteroidia bacterium
AAACAAAAAAAGAAACATGATTATTGTACCTTTAAAAGATGGCGAGCACATTGAAAGAGCCATAAAAAAGTTTAAGAGAAAGTTTGAGAAAACGGGCGTAATCAAAGAGTTGCGCAACCGCCAAGCATTTACAAAGCCTTCTATCATTGAGCGGCAACAACGCTTGAAAGCCGCTTACAAACAAACCCTGCAACTCGCCGATGAGTAAACCAAGAGGTGAACTAAGGGGGTGAGCAGGGAGGATAGGAAAAAGAATGGACATAGAATCATTTTTTGGAACATTTTTTGGAGCATTTTTGGAGCATTTAAAGAATGTAAAGCGATATTCCCCCCACACCTTGACAGCTTATGAGGAGGATATAAGGCAGTTTTCGAATTATATCGCGACGCTTAAAGACATTCGGGAGTTCAAAGATATTACCCCCAAGTTCGTTCGTAATTGGGTTGTAGTAGAGATGTCAAATGCGCTGAAACCTGCAACCGTAAGGCGGAAACTAAGCAGTGTCCGTGCCTATTTCAAATATCTGATGCGAGAAGGAGTGTTGGAGAATGACCCAACAGAGATGATTCCGGCATTGAAAATCGGTAAAAAATTGCCGGTATTTGTGAATGACTATCAGATGGATGCCCTCCTCGATGGCTTGGGTGTTTTCAAGGATGGGTTTGCCGGTTTTCGCGATAGATTAGTGCTATTAACGGCATATTGCACAGGGATGAGACGAGCAGAGTTGGTCGGAATGAGGGTGCAGGATGTCAATTTTTCCGCAAGGAACATTATCGTGACAGGAAAAGGGGCCAAACAAAGGTTGGTGCCGATTGCAACCGAACTGTCAGAGGATATGAAACTTTATTTAGAATTGAGAGAGGAGGTCCTTAGTAAAAGTAGGGAAGGAAAAGGGGAAGGGCAGGAACACGATGTTTTTTTCGTGACAGATAAAGGGAGACCTGTCTATGACAAGTTTATATATAGGTTGGCGCATAATTTGTTAGCGACTTGCACCACTTTATCAAAACGCAGTCCCCACATATTGCGGCATACTTTTGCCACCCATTTATTAAACAATGGTGCGTGCATAGAAGCAATTAGGGAGTTATTGGGACATTCCGATTTAGCGGCAACGCAGGTTTATACCCATAATTCTTTTGAACGGTTAGTGAAAATTTATAATGGTGCTCATCCACGCGCGCAATAAGTATAAGTAGAGGAGAGTACGGCAGATTGATAGTGCGTTTCGGGAGACTATATATATATCAAAAAAATTAAGTAAATAGGGAGGATTGTCTTATGGAAATAAAAATTAATGCAGTAGGTTTTTCAGCAAGTGCTCAGTTAGAAGAGTTTATCGGGAAGAAACTTTCAAAGTTAGAAAAGTCCCACAAGGATATTGTAAAGATAGATGTCATCTTGAAATTAGAGAAAGATGACAAGTTCGAAAATAAGTTGGCAGAGGTCAGTATTTCCGTAAAAGGGCAAAGTGTCTTTGCGAAGAAGAATGCCAAAACATTTGAAGAGGCAATAGACGAATTGCACGAAGTGTTGAAGCGTCAATTAGTGAAAATTAAAGAAAAAGATAGGCAGTAATTAGTGAAGATTAAAGAAAAAGATAGGTAGTAGTGAAAATATTTTGAAAATAATTTTGCACAATGAAATAATTTGTTCTACCTTTGCAAACCCAAATAGAAATTTATAGGAAATTGTTTAATAATATTAAGTATTGAGTTATGGCTAAAGAAAAATTTGACAGGTCGAAACCACACGTGAACATTGGTACAATAGGTCACGTAGATCACGGTAAAACAACGTTAACCGCTGCCATTACAATGGTATTGGCAAAAAAAGGTCTTTCTGAGATAAAATCATTTGACCAAATTGATAACGCTCCGGAAGAGAAGGAAAGAGGTATTACAATTAATACCGCGCACGTAGAGTATCAGACAGAGAAGCGTCACTATGCGCACGTTGACTGTCCTGGTCATGCTGACTATGTAAAGAACATGGTTACGGGTGCCGCCCAGATGGACGGTGCAATTCTTGTTTGTGCTGCGACCGATGGTCCTATGCCTCAAACACGTGAGCACATCTTGCTGGCGCGTCAGGTAAACGTTCCGAAGGTTGTTGTGTTCCTGAACAAAGTAGATATGGTGGACGACCAAGAAATGTTGGAGCTTGTTGAAATGGAAGTTCGCGAATTGCTGACTTTTTACCAATATGACGGTGATAACACACCTGTTATTCTTGGTTCTGCCTTAGGAGCTTTGAACGGTGAAGCTAAATGGGAAGAGAAAGTAATGGACTTGATGAACGCTGTTGATGAATGGATACCTATTCCGCCGCGTGAAAACGAGAAACCTTTCTTGATGCCTGTTGAAGACGTATTTTCCATCACCGGTCGTGGAACGGTTGCTACGGGTCGTATCGAAACGGGTATTATAAAGGTAAGCGAGGAAATGGAAATCATCGGTCTTGGTGCTGACGGTAAGAAGACTGTTTGTACGGGCGTTGAAATGTTCCGTAAACTTTTGGATCAGGGTGAAGCCGGTGACAACGTTGGTTTGTTGATGCGTGGTATCGACAAAGACGAAATCAAACGTGGTATGGTATTGGCTAAACCGGGTACCGTGAAGCCTCACAAGAAGTTTGAAGCTGAAGTTTATATCCTAAAGAAGGAAGAAGGGGGACGTCACACGCCGTTCCACAACAAATACAGGCCTCAGTTCTACTTGCGTACGATGGACGTAACGGGTGAAATATCCTTACCAGAGGGTCGCGAGATGGTAATGCCGGGTGATAATGTGACCATTACGGTTGAGTTATTGACTCCGGTAGCTTGTTCCTTAGGACTTCGTTTCGCTATTCGTGAGGGTGGTAGAACGGTAGGTGCCGGACAGATTACAAAAATTGTAGAGTAATCTTTTGAATAAATAACAGAACGGAAGGATGAGGTTGGAACAATGGATAATTGCAACGACCTCATTTTTACGGGTGTAGCTCAGTTGGTAGAGTATCGGTCTCCAAAACCGAGTGTCGGGAGTTCGAGCCTCTCCACCCGTGCTTTGAAAAGTAAGATGGAGGATGTAAAATATCTTTTCATTTTTAAATTTTGTTTCAATGAAAGTGGCAGTTTATTTTAGAGAGGTATATAATGAGTTGGTGCATAAAGTGTCCTGGCCTTCATGGCCGGAGTTACAGAGTAGTGCTATCGTGGTAATGATCGCTTCCGTTATTATCGCATTGGGCGTCTTTGTGATGGATTTTATTTTCAGACACTTGATGTCGTTCATATATAGTATTTTTTATTAATAATCCGAGGGTAAATACGCACAGCAATGGCAGAAGAAAAGAAAAATTGGTATGTACTTCGTGTGACGGGTGGTAAGGAGAAGAAGATTAAGGAGTATATTGAGAATGAAATTGCCGGTCGGAAACTTCAGGATTATGTTTCACAGGTTTTAATACCTACCGAGAAGGTCTATCAAGTACGTAATGGGAAGAAAACGAGCAAAGAGCGGAATTTTTTTCCGAGTTATGTGTTGATAGAGGCTATATTGGCAGGCGAGATTCCCCATATCATCCGTGCGGTTTCGGGTGTTGTAGGCTTCCTGGGGGAGACGAAGGGTGGAGATCCGGTTCCTGTGCGTCAAGCAGAGATAAATCGGATTCTCGGAAGGGTAGATGAACTTGCGGAGTTAGCAGATGAGGTGAGTGTACCTTACTTCGTAGGAGAGGATGTCAAAGTGATAGGCGGTCCTTTTAACAATTTTACCGGTAAGATAGATGAGGTGAATAACGAGAAGCGGAGATTGAAAGTAATCGTCAAGATATTTGGTCGCGCCATGCCCGTAGAGTTAGATTTCATGCAGGTAGAAAAGGAATAGAGGAAGAGGGGTAGGGCTCCCCTGTGTGGGTGCCCATTTGTGTAAAGACGGCGATTTATCGCATTATTAAAAAATTTAAAAAAGAAGAAATGGCAAAAGAAGTAGAGGCTCTTATTAAGTTACAGATTAAAGCCGGTGCTGCTAATCCTTCGCCTCCGATGGGACCGGCATTAGGTTCTAAAGGGGTCAACATCATGGAGTTCTGTAAGCAGTTTAATGCGCGGACACAGGAGATGGGAGGGAAGATTGTTCCGGTGATTATCTCTGTTTACGGTGATAAGTCGTTTGATTTCATCACCAAGCAGCCCCCCGTTGCGATTCAGCTCTTAGAAGCAGCAAAAATCAAGAAAGGTTCGCCTCAGGCAAACCGCACGAAGGTAGGTTCTGTTACTTGGGCTCAGGTAAAAGAAATTGCAGAAGGGAAGATGAGCGATTTAAATGCTTTTAAGATTGAAAGTGCGATGAGCATGGTCGCCGGTACCGCCAGAAGCATAGGACTCACAGTTACGGGTGAGAAACCTTTTTGAAGGCGTACCAAAGATGCAGGGTGGGTCTTCCCACCCGCGATGACGAATTAGGAGTTCAAACAGTAGAGTTAAACAAATGAGTAAACTGACAAAGAACAAGAAGGTAGCTTTAGAAAAAATCGTAAAAGATAAGGCGTACACGCTAACAGAGGCTTCGACATTAGTGAAGGACTTAACTTACACTAAATTCAATGCTTCGGTGGATGTGGACGTTCGTCTTGGCGTAGATCCTCGTAAGGCCAATCAGATGGTGCGTGGTGTTGTAACTTTACCTCATGGAACCGGTAAGAACGTTCGAGTTTTAGTACTTTGTACACCCGATAAGGCGGATGAAGCGAAGGAAGCCGGTGCCGATTATGTTGGCTTGGACGATTATATTGAGAAGTTGAAATCAGGTTGGACTGATTTGGACATCATTATAACGATGCCATCGGTGATGGGTAAAATTGGAGCATTGGGTCGTGTTTTAGGTCCTCGTGGATTGATGCCGAACCCAAAGAGTGGTACGGTGACGATGGAAATCGGCAAAGCTGTTCGGGAAGTGAAAGCCGGTAAGATTGATTTTAAAGTGGATAAATTTGGCATAGTACATGCTTCGGTAGGTAAGGTGCAATTCAATGCGGAGCAAATAAAGGATAATGCGCATGAGTTTTTGAGCATGATCCAGAAGTTGAAACCTTCGTCATCGAAAGGTGCGTATATCAAGAGTGTGTATATGTCGAGTACGATGAGTCCCGGTATTAAATTAGACATCAGGTCGTTACTTGATTAATTATTAACCATTAAAGGACCTTTTTAAATGAAAAAGGAAGAGAAACAAGTAATCATAGACAACTTAACGGAGCAGGTTAAGTCACATAAGCATTTATACGTAAGCGACATATCCGGTTTGGATGCGGTTGCTACGCAGGACTTACGCAGAGCGTGTTTTAAGGCGGGCGTGAAACTGATACAAGTAAAAAACACCTTGTTGAAGGTAGCACTTGACGGTCTTGAAGCGAATTACGAGGAATTGTATGGCTCTTTGACAGGTTCGAGTGCTGTGCTACTTAGCGATACGGGGAATGTACCGGCGAAATTGATTAAAGAGTTTCGCAAGGCGCACGAGAAGCCTGTATTGAAGGCTGCATACGTAGAAGAGAGTGTCTATGTAGGTGAAGGGCAATTAGAATCTCTTGTACAATTGAAATCGAAAGATGAATTGTTGGGAGACATTATCTTATTGTTGCAATCACCCATTCAGAAACTTATTTCTTCTTTGGAATCAGGGAAGAATACTGTCACCGGCGTGTTAAAGACATTGGAAGACAGGGCGTGAATTTAAAAAAATAGTAAATAACAATTTAATAATTATTGAAATGGCAGATTTGAAAAAATTAGCAGAAGAGTTAGTAAATCTCACTGTAAAAGACGTAAAAGAATTAGCAGATATTTTGAAGTCGGAGTATGGAATTGAGCCGGCAGCCGCTGCTGCTGTGGCTATAGCTGCTCCAGCTGCGGGTGGTGGTGCTGAAGCTGCTGCACAGTCAGAGTTTGATGTAATATTGAAATCTGGTGGTGCTGCAAAATTAGGGGTTGTAAAATTAGTGAAAGAATTGACCGGTCTTGGCTTGAAAGAAGCGAAAGAATTGGTTGACAAAGCTCCGACTCCTGTGAAGGAAAAAGTTTCCAAAGAAGAGGCAGAATCATTGAAAGCCCAATTGGAAGAAGCCGGTGCAGAAGTGGAACTTAAATAGTTTCACCCCATAGGAATTCTAAGGTTTAGGGCCGTTTGGCTCTAAACCGTTTTTGTCGTTATATTGTTAGTATGGTGCTATCACAGAGTTGGGTTACAAAAAATAAGTAAATGTCCTCAAATAATAAAACAGCAGCTAAGCGGATCAGTTTTGCATCCATAAAAAATCAGTTTGAATACCCTGATTTCCTTGATATACAGTTAAAATCTTTCAGAGATTTTTTCCAGTTAGGAGCGACGCCTGAAAACAGAAAGAATGAAGGTCTTTGTACTGTTTTCAAGGAGAATTTTCCGATTACAGACACTCGGAACAATTTCGTTTTGGAGTTTTTGGATTATTTCATAGATCCTCCCCGTTACACGATAGACGAGTGTTTGGAACAGGGCTTGACGTATGGTGCGCCTTTGAAAGCCAAGTTAAAATTGTATTGTACCGATTTGGAACATGAAGATTTCGATACGGTGATAGAAGACGTGTATTTGGGTAATATCCCTTACATGACGCCGAAAGGGACGTTTGTGATTAACGGTGCTGAGCGCGTGATTGTGTCGCAGTTGCACCGCTCTCCGGGCGTATTCTTTGGTCAGAGTGTCCATGCCAATGGTACGAAATTATATTCAGCCAGAATAATACCTTTTAAAGGTTCCTGGATTGAATTTGCGATGGACATCAACAATGTGATGTACGCATATATCGACCGTAAGAAGAAATTGCCGGTAACGACCTTGTTGCGAGCGATTGGTTTTGAAACCGATAAAGATATCCTTGAAATATTTGGTTTGGCAGACGAAGTGATTGTTTCCAAATCCAATCTGAAAAAGGTTGTTGGTCGGAAATTGGCTGCTCGTGTTTTGAAAACATGGATAGAGGATTTCGTAGATGAAGATACCGGTGAGGTTGTATCTATTGAGCGTAACGAGATTATCGTGGACCGTGAGGTGGAATTGACAAATGATAATATTGATGCGATAGTTAATTCGGGTGCCAAGGCAGTGCTGTTACACAAAGAGAAGCAGAATTTAGCGGATTATGTAATCATCTATAACACCTTACAAAAAGACCCGTGTAATTCGGAAAAAGAAGCTGTCATGTACATTTACAGGCAGTTACGTACTGCTGAGCCACCTGATGAAGCGACTGCTCGTGATGTCATTGATAAATTATTTTTCTCTGACAAGCGGTACGATTTGGGTGAAGTAGGGCGTTACAAATTAAACAAAAAGTTAGGTTTGAATACAGATCCTTCCAAGCGTGTGCTTACGAAGGAGGATATAATTGAGATTATAAAATATCTGATAAAGTTGCTCAATGCGAAGATGGATGTAGATGATATTGACCATTTGAGCAATCGTCGTGTACGCACGGTAGGCGAGCAATTATTTAATCAGTTCGGTGTGGGTTTGGTGCGTATGACCAGAACGATTCGTGAGCGTATGAATGTGCGTGATAATGAAGTATTTACGCCTGTTGACTTGATAAATTCCAAGATATTGTCTTCGGTTATCAATTCATTCTTTGGTACGAATGCCTTGTCACAGTTTATGGATCAGACGAATCCCTTGGCAGAGATAACTCACAAGCGGCGTATGTCCGCCTTAGGGCCTGGTGGTTTGTCGCGTGAGCGCGCCGGTTTTGAGGTACGTGACGTGCACTACACGCACTACGGTCGTTTGTGTCCGATAGAAACACCGGAAGGTCCGAATATCGGTTTGATATCTTCACTTTGTGTCTATGCAAAAATCAACAAATTAGGTTTCATCGAAACGCCGTATCGGGCTGTTAAAAAAGGAATTGTAGATTTGTCTGTGGACGGTGTGAGGTACTATTCAGCAGAAGAAGAAGAAGGGAAAGTGATTGCACAGGCGAATGCGAAAGTGAATGACAAGGGTCGTTTTGTGGAAAATCGCGTAAAATCACGTCAGGATAGTGATTATCCTATTGCACAAATAGAGAAGGTGGATTTAATGGATGTTTCTCCAAATCAGATTGCTTCGATCGCAGCTTCGTTAATTCCGTTCTTGGAGCACGATGATGCGAATCGTGCCTTGATGGGCTCGAACATGATGCGTCAAGCTGTGCCCATTTTGCGGCCTGATTCGCCGATTGTCGGGACGGGTTTGGAAAGTTATTTAGTAAAAGATTCCCGTACTCAGATTGTTGCCGAGCGGGATGGTGTGGTTGATTATGTGGATGGTCAGAAGATTGTCTTAAAATATCATACCACCGAAGATGAAAAGTTTGTTAGTTTTGAAACCAATTTAAAAGAGTACTTGTTACCGAAATACAAGCGTACCAATCAGAGTACGACGATGACGTTGCGTCCGATAGTCAGAAAAGGGCAAAAGGTGGTGACAGGGCAGATTTTGACAGAAGGTTATGCTTCACAAGACGGCGAATTGGCATTGGGACGTAACCTGAAAGTGGCGTTCATGCCTTGGAAAGGATATAACTACGAGGATGCCATCGTGATTTCAGAATCCATTGTACGCGAAGATATTTTCACTTCCATACATGTGGATGAGTATTCATTGGAAGTACGAGATACCAAGCGTGGTGCGGAAGAACTGACGGCAGACATTCCGAATGTGAGTGAAGAGGCGACCAAGGATTTGGACGAAAACGGTATTATCCGCATTGGTGCACGTATTCAGCCGGGAGACATTATGATAGGTAAGATTACGCCTAAGGGTGAATCAGATCCGAGTCCTGAGGAGAAATTGTTGCGAGCGATATTCGGTGATAAAGCCGGTGATGTGAAAGACGCTTCGTTGAAGGCAACGCCCTCACTACGCGGTGTTGTGATTGACAAAAAATTATTTCAACGGACGGTTATCGACAAGAAGTCGAAAGCGACGGGTAAGACGGAATTGGCGAAGATTGACGAGCAGTTTGAAAAGCAAGTGAAAGAGTTGGAGGCCATCTTGGTGGAAAAATTGTTTGCATTGACGAAGGACAAGACTTCACAGGGAGTGAAAAATTATCTTGGTCAGGTCGTTGTGCCGAAGGGGGTGAAAATGACTTTAAAAACCGTTCAAAGTATGAGTTTCTTAGAGTTGCACCCCTTGAAGTGGACTACGGATAAGCATACGAATGAATTGATTGGCAAGTTGCTTCACAATTATGTGATTAAATATAAGCAGTTGGAAGGCCAGATGAAGCGCAAGAAATATAATATTACGGTGGGTGATGAGCTTCCTTCGGGTATTTTGAAAATGGCGAAAGTGAGTATTGCCAAGAAGCGTAAATTGCAAGTTGGCGACAAGATGGCTGGTCGTCACGGTAACAAGGGTATTGTGTCCAGAGTGGTGAGGGTGGAAGATATGCCATTTCTTGAAGACGGCACGCCGGTGGACATTGTGTTAAATCCTCTGGGAGTACCTTCCCGCATGAATTTGGGGCAGGTATTTGAAACGGTGTTGGGCTGGGCAGGTCAGAAATTGGGATTGAAATTTGCGACTCCTATTTTTGACGGAGCGAGTTTGGAGCAGATAAATGAATATACGGATCAGGCGGGCTTACCGCGCTACGGTACCACCTATTTGTATGATGGCGGTACGGGAGAGCGTTTTGACCAGCCGGCAACGGTTGGCGTGATTTATATGTTGAAACTCGGTCACATGATTGACGACAAGATGCACGCTCGTTCGATAGGTCCTTATTCGTTGATTACCCAACAACCTCTTGGTGGTAAGGCACAGTTTGGTGGGCAGCGTTTTGGAGAGATGGAAGTTTGGGCCTTGGAAGCTTTTGGTGCCGCTCACATTTTGCAGGAGATACTGACGGTAAAATCAGATGATGTGGTAGGTCGTACCAAGATTTACGAGCATATTGTGAAGGGTGAGCCGATGCCACAGGCAGGTTTACCGGAGTCTTTCAATGTTTTGTTGCATGAGTTGAAGGGTCTTGGATTAAGTATAAAATTGTCATAACTAGTAAAAAAAATAGTCGTAAAAAAATATATTATGGCATTTAGAAAAGAGAATAATAGTGGAGGAACAGCGAAAGCGAAAGGTTTTACAAGAATATCAATAGCTTTGGCTTCACCTGAGGAGATATTAGAGCAGTCGAGTGGTCAGGTATTGAAGCCTGAAACGATTAACTACCGTACCTATAAGCCCGAACGTGAAGGTTTATTTTGCGAGAAGATATTTGGTCCTGTGAAGGATTACGAGTGTCATTGCGGGAAATACAAGCGTATTCGCTATAAGGATATCGTGTGTGACCGTTGTGGTGTATTGGTGACGGAAAAGAAGGTGAGGCGGGAGCGTATGGGGCATATCCAGTTGGTAGTGCCGGTGGCTCATATTTGGTATTTTAAGTCTTTGCCTAACAAGATTGGTTATTTGTTAGGTTTGCCATCTAAGAAGTTGGATACCATCATTTATTACGAGCGTTATATTGTCATCAATCCGGGAATATTGGCAGAAAAAGGGGTTGACAAATTAGACCT
Source organism: Bacteroidia bacterium (assembly GCA_025999735.1). Taxonomy (GTDB): domain Bacteria; phylum Bacteroidota; class Bacteroidia; order Bacteroidales; family Marinifilaceae; genus JAISHE01. The sequence continues at coordinate 10,590 of BNXR01000039.1, forward strand.
TTTAACAGAGGAAGAGTATGTAGCTTGGTCGGACTCGATACCGGTTGAGAATCAACATTTGGACGATGACGATCCGAACAAATTCATTGCTTTGATGGGGGCTGAGGCTATCCATATGTTGCTAGAGCGTTTGAATTTGGATGATTTATCCTACGAATTGCGTCATAAAGCAGACACAGAGACTTCCCAACAGCGTAAGGCGGATGCTTTAAAGCGTTTGCAGATTGTGGAGGCTTTTCGTGGTAGCAAGGGCATCAACAAGCCAGAGTGGATGATTGTGAAGGTAGTGAATGTCATTCCGCCGGAATTGCGTCCCTTAGTACCATTGGACGGGGGGCGTTTTGCGACCTCTGATTTGAATGATTTGTATCGGCGTGTGATTATTCGCAACAACCGCTTACGTAGGTTGATAGAAATCAAGGCACCGGATGTAATTTTGCGTAATGAAAAGCGTATGTTGCAGGAGGCGGTAGATTCTTTGTTTGATAATTCTCGCAAATCGAATGCTGTAAAAATTGAAAATAACAGGCCTTTAAAGTCGTTGTCTGACAGTTTAAAAGGCAAGCAGGGGCGTTTCCGTCAGAACTTGTTGGGAAAACGTGTGGATTATTCTGCTCGTTCGGTCATTGTGGTAGGTCCTGATTTGAAGATGCACGAGTGCGGTATTCCGAAAGATATGGCGGCGGAATTATATATGCCATTTATCATTCGCAAGTTGATAGAGCGGGGTATTGTGAAGACGGTGAAGAGCGCGAAGAAGATTGTTGACCGTCGGGATCCGGTGGTTTGGGATATTTTGGAAAATGTGCTGAGGGGTCATCCTGTATTATTAAATCGTGCGCCGACGTTGCACCGTTTGGGTATTCAAGCCTTTCAGCCGAAATTGATTGAAGGGAAGGCAATACAGTTACATCCGTTGGCTTGTACGGGTTTCAATGCCGACTTTGACGGCGACCAGATGGCTGTGCATTTGCCCTTAGGGAATGAAGCGATTTTGGAAGCTCAGATATTGATGCTTTGTTCTCATAACATCTTAAATCCTGCGAATGGTGCTCCTATTACGGTTCCTTCACAGGACATGGTTTTGGGTTTGTACTATATAACAAAGGAAAAGAAAGGTGCCAAGGGAGAAGGTATTCGATTCTATTCACCTGAGGAAGTGATAATTGCCTTAAACGAAGGGGCTGTTGATATTCATGCAAAAGTGAAGGTACGCATCAAGAATGTGGACAAAAACGGCAGGTCGAAAATAGAAGTGATAGATACAACAGTGGGTCGTGTTATTTTGAACCAATCGACACCGGTAAACTTCCCCTATATTAACGAATTGATTACCAAAAAGGCTTTGCGCGATATTATCGGTGAAGTGTTGAAAAAGTGCGGTGTGGATGTGACGGCAAAATTCTTGGATGACATCAAGGATCTTGGCTATCGGAAGGCTTTCGAGGGTGGTTTGTCCTTTAATTTGGAAGATGTCATTATTCCTGTTGAGAAAGATGCTTTATTGGCAGAGGGATACCAGAAAGTGGAAGAGGTATTGGGGAACTATAATATGGGCTTCATTACCAACAATGAGCGTTACAACCAGATAATAGACATTTGGACGACGGTAAATGCGAACTTGACTTCGACGTTGATGAAGCAGTTGGCGTCAGACAAGCAAGGTTTCAACTCTATATATATGATGCTTGATTCCGGTGCACGTGGTTCGAGAGAACAGATACGTCAGTTAGGCGGTATGCGAGGACTGATGGCGAAACCGCAGAAATCAGGTGCCATAGGTGCGCAGATTATTGAGAATCCGATTTTGGCAAACTTTAAAGAAGGACTGTCAGTTTTGGAGTACTTTATTTCTACTCACGGTGCTCGTAAAGGTTTGGCAGATACGGCTTTGAAAACGGCCGATGCTGGTTATTTGACAAGACGTTTGGTGGATGTAGCGAATGACATTACCATCACCGAAGAAGATTGTGGAACATTGCGTGGCGTGAGTATCGCTGCGATAAAGAATAACGAAGAGGTGGTATCTTCTTTGTATGACCGTATTTTGGGTCGTGTTTCCGTTCACGATGTAACGGATCCGACTTCCGGTAAGTTGTTTGTGAAGGCGGGTCATGAAATCACGGAGTCGATAGCCGAAGCGATTCAGAAATCGCCGTTAGAACGTGTAGAAGTTCGTTCAGTGCTTACTTGTGAGGCGAAACGCGGTGTTTGTACAAAATGTTACGGTCGTAATTTGGCGACAGGGCGTATGGTAGAGAAGGGAGAAGCTGTGGGTACGATTGCTGCACAGTCCATTGGTGAGCCCGGTACCCAGTTGACATTGAGAACGTTCCACGTGGGTGGTACTGCTGGCAACATATCGAGTGAGAACTCCTTGACAGCTAAATATGACGGTACGATAGAGCTTGAAGAAATGCGTTCGGTAGAGTATGTTCAGCCGAATGGTCAGAAAGTGGATGTTGTCATCGGTCGTTTGGGGGAAGTGAAAATAATAGATAAAACGACAGGTATAGCCGTCTTTACGCACAACATCCCTTATGGCTCAAAAATGTTTATGAAGAATGGACAAGCCGTGAAGAAGGGTGATTTGATTTGCGAATGGGACCCGTTCAATGCCTTGATTATAACCGAATTTAGCGGTAAGGTAGTAGGTGAAAACCTGCTCGAAGGGGAAACTTACAAAGAAGAATTTGACGAAACGACAGGTTTTCGTGAGAAAATAATCTCTGAGTTTAGGGATAAAGCGAAAGCACCGGCCTTGTTGATACAGGATAACAGAGGTAAGACCTTGAAGGCTTATAACTTGCCGGTAGATGCGCATATTGTGGTGAAAGAAGGTGATTCTGTAACTGTGGGCAGCACGATAGTGAAGATACCGCGTGCGGTTGGTAAAGCGGGTGATATTACGGGTGGTCTTCCGCGCGTGACCGAGTTGTTTGAAGCTCGTAATCCTTCTAATCCTGCCGTCGTATCGGAAATAGACGGTGAAGTGACGTATGGGAAAATCAAACGCGGTAACCGTGAGGTTATTGTGACTTCTCGTGTCGGTGAGGAAAAGAAATATTTAGTATCTCTTTCCAAGCAGATATTGGTGCAGGAGAATGACTATGTGCGTGCCGGAATGCCGCTATCAGACGGTGCGATTACGCCGACAGACATTTTGAATATCGAAGGGCCGATAAAAGTGCAAGAATACATTGTGAACGAAGTACAGGACGTTTACCGTATGCAGGGAGTGAAGATTAACGACAAGCATTTCGAGATTATCGTTCATCAGATGATGCGTAAGGTGCTGATACAGGATTCGGGAGATACGCGCTTTTTGGAAAACCAGATTATTGATAAGTTGGAGTTTTTGCAAGAGAATGACAAGATGTTCGGCATGAAAGTAGTCTTGGAAGCGGGCGATTCAGACAAAGCGAAGCCCGGTCAGATTATTTCGTCGCGTGCTTTGCGGGATATTAATTCGCAGTTGAAGCGGAAGGATTTAAAATTAGTGTTGGCACGCGATGCTGTGGCAGCGACTTCTGCTCAGGTGTTGCAGGGAATTACACGTGCTGCCCTTCAGACATTCAGTTTTATATCGGCAGCCTCCTTCCAAGAGACTACCAAAGTGCTGAATGAAGCGGCGATTTATGGAAAGACAGATTACTTGGAAGGCCTGAAAGAGAATGTAATTTGCGGACACTTGATTCCTGTTGGTACAGGGATGCGGGAGTTGCGTAACATGATTGTCGGGTCTGCTGAGGATATAGAACAAATGAGTAAAGGTTCGAAATAGATGAGGCGCTACCCCCGCGCTTCGCTATTTTGTAATTAACATAAGCAAACAGCGAAAAAACGGGATTGATTCCTCACTCATTGAAGATATATGACACAATGTTTGCCCCCATCTGCAAGGCCTCTTGTCGCTTTTCTTCGGGGTCTTGGTGTACCTGCGGGTCTTCCCATCCGTCACCAAGGTCTGTTTCGTAAGTAAATAAAACCACGAGGCGACCATCTTTAATAATCCCCAATGCCTGCGGGCGTTTGTTGTCGTGTTCATGAATTTTGGGCAATCCATTCGGGAAATCATATTTCTGGTGAAAGATAGGGTGTTCCCAAGGTAGTTCTACCCATTCATCATCAGGGAAAACTTTCGCCATCTCGCGCTTGAAGGGCTCTGCAAGTCCGTAATTATCATCTGCATGCATAAAACCACCAGACAAAAGGTACTCTCTGATATTCTGCACCTCTATGGGCGTAAAATGAATATTTCCATGTCCGGTGAGATGAATAAAGGGATAGTTGAACAATTCGCGACTACCGGATTCCACTGTCACCGGCTCATCGGCAAGGTTCGTTTTCAGGTTGGTATTACAAAAACGAATCAAATTCGGTAAAGACGTTGGATTGACGTACCAATCGCCCCCACCCTTGTATTTCAATAAGGCAATTTTTATTTTTGTATTCTGTCCCCATAATAATAAAGGTAGAGCGACAAACAGTGCTGCGATAACTGCAATTTTCAACACATTTCCTATCATATACTTGCGTTACAGTTCATTCAAAAGATTCACACTGTGGCAAGCCACAACTCCTGCTGTTTCTGTTCGCAAGCGACTATCTCCTAAGCTAATCGGTACAAAGCCCGCTTTCACTGCCAACTCTATTTCCGTTTCTGAAAAATCTCCCTCAGGCCCTATCAGTATCAGGGCATCTTCACCTTTTATATACACCTCATGCAAACGCTTCTTTTCACCCGAATGGCAATGAGCGATAAACTTTTGCCCATCCCCACAGGAATCGATAAAAGTGCGAAAATCAACTATCGGATTCAAGGTCGGCAAATACGCCTTCAAGGACTGCTTCATGGCGGCAATCATCACTTTCTCCAAGCGCTCCAGTTTCAACGTTCTGCGCACAGAATGTTCCGTAGTAAAGAGTGTCACCTCATCAATTCCAATTTCCACGCACTTTTCCAACAGCCAATCCATCCTGTCCGTATGTCTCGTAGGAGCAACAGCAATGTGCACACGAAACCCACGTTTGCCGTACTCCTCCTGCTTCTTCAACACCCGAACAAGGCATTCTCTCTCAGACGACTCCGTAATTTCGCCCTCATAAAACCCGCCCTTCCCATCCGTCAAAGTCAGCACATCGCCAACAGACAGACGTAATATCCTCACGCAATGCCGCGCCTCTCCGGCAGGCAGGACATACAAGTCCCCCGAAATCTGCGGCGTATAAAATAAATACATTTCCTTCATATTGCTTCGTTTTTTCCTATTATTTTCGTTTTTTCATATTCATCATTCCTCTTCAGTTTCTTTATACCCCTTCAACAATTCATCCTGCACTTCTGTTGGCACTTTTTCGTATCCAGAAAAGCTCATTGAAAACGTCGCACGACCGCCTGTAATAGAGCTTAATGCCGTTGAATAGCGTTGCATTTCTTTCAAGGGTGCTTTCGCTTTAATCTTCTGAAAACCGCTATCCGTATCCATGCCCATAATAAGGGCCCTGCGTGTTTGCAAATCACCCATCACATCACCCAAATCTTCCTCCGGCACTAAGACTTCCACATCATACATCGGCTCCAATATCTTCGGTGCAGCGTTGCGGAAGGCTTCACTAAACGCATGACGACCCGCCAGACGGAAGGAAATCTCATTGGAATCAACCGCATGCATCTTCCCGTCATACACGCACACTCGAATGTCGCGCGCATAAGACCCTGTCAGCGGTCCCTCTTCCATTTTCTCCATGATACCTTTTAATATCGCAGGCATAAAGCGCGCTTCAATCACACCACCCACGATACAATTGTAAAATACCAATTTACCACCCCAGGGCAACACTGTTTCCTCCTTCCCTCTGACGCTGATTTTTGTATCCACGCCATTAATTTTGTAGGTCGTCGGATCAGGCATTCCTTCTGTATAAGGCTCTATCACAAGGTGCACCTCACCGAATTGTCCTGCACCACCTGACTGCTTTTTATGCCTGTACTCCGCTTGTGCAAACTTTGTAATTGTCTCACGATACGGTATTTTGGGTGGCTCAAACTCTATCAATACCTTGTCATTGTGCTCAATACGCCATTTCATTGTGTTCAAGTGAAATTCCCCTTGTCCCGCTAAGAGCAACTGTTTCAACTCCTTGGAGTACTCCACCAATAGGGATGGGTCTTCTTCGTGCATACGGTTCAAAAGCTCTGCCACTTTTTCTTCTTCGTTCTTATTCACCGCTTTGACAGCCGTTCTAAAACGTGTATTGGGGTAAGTTATCGCTGGAAACTTGTACTCACAGTCCTTTTCATTCAAGGTGTCTCCGTTTTTCGTACTTTTCAATTTGACGGTAGCACCGATGTCACCAGGTTTCAGTTCGGTCACTTTTGTTCTGTTCTTTCCTGCTACGGCGAACAACTGACTCAAACGTTCCTTGTTGCCGTTCGTCTTGTTTACCAAGTCATCCCCTTCTTTAACCACTCCCGACATCACCTTAAAGTAGTTGATATCACCCAAATGTGGCTCTATGGAGGTGCTAAATACAAATATCGACACGGGACCTTTTTCATCGTATGGCACTACCGTTCCGTCCACAGTTTTCGAGCCTGGTATTGCTTGTGCACTCGGTGCCACGTTCACCAAGAACTCCATGAAGCGGCGCACGCACATGTCTTTTCCACCCGAAGCACAGAATATCGGGAACATGTCCCTCCTTATCAGTCCTACGCGTATGCCTGCCCTCATCTCATCTTCTGTCAGCGTGCCTTTGTCAAAATACAACTCCATCAATTTCTCGTCATTCTCCGCTGCCGCTTCAATCAAGGCATTGTGTAACTCTTGTGCTTTTTCTTTCTCTGCATCGGGTATCGGCAGCACATCCGGCTTTCCGCCTTCGGGTTTCCATTGGTACATTTCCATTTTCAGTACATCTACGACCTTATTGAATGCCGAACCTTGATTCACAGGATATTGCACCACCACTGCTTTGTTTCCAAAGGAGGCTTTTGCTTGCTCCAAGGTCTGCTCAAAATTGGCTTTGTCTTGGTCTAGTTGATTAAACAGCAATATCGTCGGCTTCTCTTTTTTCTTCAAGTGACGATTGATAATTTCCGTGCCGACCTCCACGCCTTTAGCTGTGTTGAGCACTAATACCGCCGTATCCGCTACCTCTAAGGCAGAGACAACTCCTCCCACAAAATCATCTGCACCCGGAGTATCAATAAAATTCAATTTCTGCTCTTTCCATTCGGCGTACAGCATGGCTGGGAAAACGGACGAGCCATATTCCTGCTCTACGGGACGATAATCAGACGAAGTGTTCTTCGCTTCAACACTACCTCTACGCGGTATAACACCACTTTCAAACATCATCGCTTCGGCAAGCGTAGTCTTTCCCGAGCCCGCTCCTCCTACTAATGCGATGTTCTTAATTTCATTAGGACTGTAAGTTTTCATAAAATGGAACATTTAAGTTGAAAAATTTAGACTATATGAATAATTCCCTTGTAAAAGAGGTATGCAAGACCTCTACAAGAAAAAACGTTCAAATGTACGAATTTTCTGTCAAAGTTCAAAATTTTTATCATTTTGACCGACTAAAATGTCGGAGTTTGGTTTTATTAATTTATCAATCTCTGCCTGAACCCTATCAACTTTCACGAGCTACTTCTGTGCCGACACCACCACTATCAAACTCCCCAACTTCCCACTTCAATCCACTCGTAAAAGAAGCTAAACATTCCGATGGTGAATATTCCGACCATTGACAACACGATGGAAAGTTTCAAATAGCCGTCCGTCCTGAGTTTCTCTATGGGTGCATCGGTTGAATTTATAAACATCGCCTTTACCACTAACAGATAGTAATACAGAGCAATGACCGTATTCAAGAAGGCAAGGAATACCAGCAATACCTGTTCTTGTTCCATGGCCGCTCGGAAGACAAACAATTTGCTGAAAAAGCCTGCTGCAAAGGGGATACCACCTAAAGAAAATACCGCTATCATCATCGCTAACGCCAACTTGGGATTGCCGGCATAAAGACCGTTGTAGTCGCCCATGTTCACTTTGTCCGTTTTGTTTTCAATGGCCGATATGACACCAAAGACAGCCACATTCGAGAATACATAAATGAATATATAATAGACTGTTGCAGCCATTCCCGCCGTCGTACCCGAAAATACAGCCAACATAATATAGCCTGCTTGTGAGATGGACGAGAAAGCAAAGAAACGCTTCAGGTTTTTCTGCCGTAGAGCAAACAAGTTAGCCACCGTAATAGTAACCAAGATGATTAACCACAAGATGCTTTTCCACGTCTCCGCCAATACCGGGAACACTTTGTATAAGATGGTCATCAAGGCAAAAATAGCCGCTCCCTTCGATACGATTGATAAGTACAAGGTCACGTTCGTCGGTGCACCCTGATAAGTGTCCGGTGCCCATAAGTGGAAGGGAACAAGAGAAATCTTGAAGAATAAGCCGCACAAGATGAATACCATCGCCAGTATGACTAAGGGGGTTGATGTTATACTTGTCACGATGTCAGCATAATACAAGGTGCCACTTGCACCGTACAAAAAGGACAGCCCAAACAATAACAAAGCGGATGAGAAGATGGCATTAAAGATGTATTTTGCCCCTGCTTCGGCTGATTCGTTTCTGTATTTATCGAAAGCAACTAAGGCTGCGATAGGCAATGAGGCTGTTTCAAGCCCGATGTAGAACAGCAAAAAGTGACCGGCGGAAATCATCAAGTACATGCCCATCAAAGTAAGTAGGGTGAGTATAAAATATTCGCCCCTTTTGATGCGTGATTCAGGTTTGTTGAGCCATGAATTTGCTTGCAGGAATACCAAGAAAACCCCGATGTTCAAGATGTTTTTAATGGTAGCGTATGCAGGACCGGTAACATACATGCCCGCAAATGAGTCCCCACTATCCTTGAAAAAGAAACCTGCCACCGTATGTGCCAAAAACAAAAGACAAGCAAAGGGGAAGTAGTATTTCTTTGCACTCTCGGAAGCAAATAAATCGGTGATGATAAGTACAAGAAAGACCACAATCAGTGATATCTCATGCTTCATTAGTAAGTAGTTAGTCAAATCCATCTGTTACATATCTTTTAATTGTTATACATGATAAAGGTGGCGGCAAAGTTAGTATTAAATTTTCACATTTATAGAAAAAAACAAATACAGGATAAAACGAAATGAATAAAAAAAAGAACTGCTTTTTCAAACAATTCTTCTTTTTCACCGATAGGAGGAAGTTTTACGTTCCTTTATTTTGCGTACTCTTTTGCTTTGGCAATTACTGCCTTGAAAGC
>BNXR01000040.1 GCA_025999735.1 Bacteroidia bacterium
TTGTCTGTTGTCTGTTGTCTGTTGTCTGTTGTCTGTTGTCTGTTGTCTGTTGTCTGTTGTCTGTTGTCTGTCTGTCTGTCTGTCTGTCTGTCTGTCTGTCTGTCTGTCTGTCTGTCTGTCTGTCTGTCTGTCTGTCTGTCTGTCTGTCTGTCTGTCTGTCTATGTGTCTATCTATGTGAGAGAGATACGCTAATTTTTTTTCCAACTTTTTCCTAAAAATAGCAGTCGGTAGCCACTGTCGAATATAATTTTTGGTATAATACCACAGTTTGTTGTTTTTATGTCGAAAAGAGGCCCGCTTCAAATTACGTTTCATGTTGCTAAAAGTCCCCATAGTTCCGATGTCTCCGATTGTTCGGTTCTCTCTGTATATGTATATCACACACAGCGGGGGTTAAACCTTTTTGGGAGCACCCTTTTTCGGCTCGCTTTTTTTGCGTTCAGCACCGCCTTTTATTGGTCTCTCACTTCTCACATCCAGTTTCTTTTCGTTTTTGAGCGGCTTTTCGCTTTTTACCGGCTTTTCATTCTTTTCCGGTTCTTTTTTCTCTTCGTCCTTTTTTTCCTCCTCTTCCTCAGTGAAATCCAATAGGTTCTTTTCGTTCAAGATGTTATACCATTGGAGGATTTTTTTCAAGTCCGACATATACACTCTTGTTTTGTCGTATTCCGGCAATACATCTTCAAAATAGGCGGAGATTTTAGCTGACTCTTCCTTGTGAGATATCGTCAATTTCCCGTTTTCCTTCGTGTGGATACGCTTAAATACCTCATTTAAAGGTACATCCTCTCCATCTGCATAGACAGATATGTCTCCGAGTGAAATGACTGTGTTACTGGAATAAGCAGCAGAACGTTTCCCGTCTATTAAAGACTCTACAATCAGCGCATTAGGGGCTTTACTGATTAATTTATGAAGCCCTTCTTTCTTGGTAATAGATAAAATGTCTTTTAGCATACTTTTTTAATTTAATGGGGTATATTTTGATGACTTATATTTTGTTGACTTACATTTTTAGTAACTTTAACCCTACTTGGCACTTAGCAGTTCCTTTGTTTTGTACAATAAACCTATATTATGCGCGCAAAAGTAATTAAAAAGGTTTAGATATTAAATCATTCCACGTTGTTTTTTTATTTTTTCGTATGCAGCATTGATGGCGGCGAATTTTTCATCGGCTGCTTTGCGTACATCTTCGCCCAAATAGCCCACTTTATCGGGATGATTAGCGACTGCCATCTTTCGATATGCTTTTTTTACTTCCTCGTCAGTGGCGTTCGGCGTGATTTCAAGGATGGTATAAGCAGAATCAACAGCCTTATAGTACATCGACTTTATTGACTCGTACGTGCTCGCAGGGATACCTAAATCGCGAGCGATTTCTTCGATGAGTCGGATTTCAGCTGCGCACACTTCGCCATCGGCTTGTGCAATCCCGAATAGGAAATAAAGGAGTTGGAGGCGAAGGGGCATGGGCATATTTTCACGTATCTGCGCGCAAACCCCTTTGAGCTGTATTTCTTTGGTACTAAGCTCCTTTATAATTGCAAGTGCCTGATTGGTAGCCTCTTTACCAAAATTCTGAATTAAAAATGCCTTTACGTAATTTAATTCCGAACGAGTAATCTTCCCATCGGCTTTCATCATGGCGGTCGCCAAGACGGTTAGACTGAACATAAAATCCCCGCGACCGGTGGAACGTCCTCCCGGCCTGCCGTTGACAGTATGCACTGTCTTAGTATCCCCATCGAACATCGAACCGACGAACATCCCCAACAGCGCACCCAAAGGTCCCCCCATTGCAAACCCCAATCCAGCACCTATAAATTTTATAAAATTTGCCATAATATTATTGTCTAATGTAGAGACTAAGCTAAATCATTTTGTTTCTTCAAATCTTCAATTTCTTGTTGAGATATTGCGTCTTTTTTGCCTTTATCATAAATAGACAGCAAATAAATTTCCGTATCTTCAATATCTACAACAAGATTATATGTTATAATTCTAGCTCCTCCACGTTTCCCTTTGTTTTTCGAACTAATGGCAAGACGGATTTTTCGTGCATTATTACCCAAATCAGATCCGATAAAAGGATTTATAGATAATTCCTTTTCAAACATAGCCAAATCGTTCTTTAAGGAATGATATTTTTTGAACAAATTCTTAACTTGCTTTTTAAACGATTCGGTAAGAATGATACTATAATTCATCAAGAAATTCTTTTAATGTTTGTTTTTTTTGCCTTCCATCAAGAATTTCCCGAACATCCCTAAATCCGCTTTCCAAATTTTTGTAGATGTCACTTTTCTCTACTGCAACCTTTTTTGTAGTCCGAATGTCAAAAGAAACAGCCTCTACTGCCGATTTGAGCAAGGCAAGAATACTTTTCCCTAGTAGTGTTCTTTCGTTGATATGAATTTGATATGTTGCCATAATGATATATTTTTTCGTTGCGAAGATACTGCAATTTTTTGAATTGGTAAAACATTTATTTGAAAAGAAATATCGTTGTTTGATTTTCGATTACGAACAGTTATTTTCTTTTTATTTGCTCCTTATTTTCTGTAAAATATTTATTATTTGTTCTTTCATGTCTTTCCCTTCATCCGTATAAATAACATAATCGGCCTTTTCACATTTTTGGCGAGCATCCATCTGTTTATTGATGCGCTCCATCACTTTTTCTCTGGAAACATGGTCCCTTCGCATCACTCGTTGGATGCGTACTTCAAGTCCAGCATACACGCTGATGATGGCATCGAAATTGTGTTCCAAACCGGATTCAAAGATGATGGCCGACTCAAAGATAACAAATTGACTGTCTTGAAGTTCTGTCCATTTTGCAAAATTTTCGAGCACCTTAGGATGCACGATGCTGTTGATAATTTGTCTGGCATTCAAGGTCTTCGTAGAGATGCACGAATCTTTATGTCGCAAGTCACTACAAAAAATTAATTCCGACAAATATTTTTTATTCAAGCCGAATTCCTCTAAATATATTTTTTTACCGAAGTTTTGAATGAGTGATTCTCTGATTTCTAAATCGGTATTCATGAGCCACGAAGCCCAAATATCGGAAATATACACAGGGTATCCCAAAGACTTAAAAACGGTTGCCACCGTGGTTTTGCCTGCCCCGATACCTCCTGTTAATCCGATTTTTACCATTCTCTTACCGTTTTTCCTTGCCGTATTTTTAAGCTCACTTTTTATCAGCTCCCAGCACATTCAATCTTTTTTCTTTTCCAAAATATATTCTACTTTTTGAGGCGAATAGCGTACGTTCTGGACGAATGGAGGCACTATATCCGGTTTGACTTGTAAATAGGGGGATGTATTAATTGAATCGTACACAACTACAAACCTGAAATCCGTACTACTCATTTTGTCGTATCTACTGAGACCAACTTCATAGCGAATTTCCACATCCTTAGGGAACAAATTCATATTCAATTTTTCCGGTACGTTTGTCGGCGTAATGTCAATCGACATGATGGCTTCTGTAAATCGTTCAGCATCAATCGTTAAATCGGTGTCGTAAGTTTGGAGTTCAGCACCATCAACTGCTAACAATTCGATATTAGCCTTTTTCATTTTACTGAGCTCCCCGGCATCCCAAGTGGCAGTGGATACTTTCTTTATATTATTGACGACCGTCGAAGGACCCGTTACAAGCACGCTATCTGGTGTACATTTCACCTTGCCTTTGAGAATATATCCTTGCTTCAAACGGTACTTTACATCCGATTCGATTTTCACTAATTTGGATTTCACTTGGGCAAAGCGCAAAGAAATTTCATTGGGAGAAATCTTTGCTATCTGTATGGATGAACTTAATTGATTGGCAATAATCTCTTTAAGTTCGCTCGCTGTAAGGGTATAATCTTCCTTATCGCTTCCCACCTGTTTGCGGAGTCCTTGCAGGCTAATTTTTAGTTCGGAGACTGAACTGATTTGATGCCTCAACAGAGCAAATCCCGTTGCTTCCAACTCCATGTTGATTTTATCAGGTGGTTTTCCCTGAAGGTGCATATCCTTAGGCACATTTGTGAATATCAATGCATAAGAAACTGCCGTCGTATAAGATTTATTTAATTTGTTTAAGGCCCAAAGTCCGGACGCAACAAGCACACAAGTCAAATACGTCAATATCCTTCTGTCAATTTTCGAATAATACTTCCTTAGGAGAGCAACAATATCCATACTCCGCCGTATTTTTGGTGTGTGACCCCCACCCCCATTAAGTCTTCTTATTTCGACGGAACGGCATCGGTCATATCTTTTATAACAGCCGCTTTATCCACTTTAATCTTTACACCATCAGCAATTTCCATGATAATAGCGATGTCCTGAATTTCAGCCACTTTCCCATAAATGCCACCGGTAGTAACAATCTTATCGCCTTTCTTGAGACTTTCTCTGAAGTTCTTCAACTCTTTTTGTCGTTTCATTTGCGGGCGAATCATAAACAACCAGAAAACGACAAAAATTAATATCAATGGTAGAAAACTACCATAACTACCTAAAATACCCTCGGGAGCCCCTCCTTGTAATACAATAAATAATAAAGTATTCATAAATAAAATTTTAATTTAAAGTTAATTTGTAAATATATTTAATTAATTCTATTCAATTAATCATGCTAATCTTTTTAATCTTATGATAATCACGGTTCAGACTTAATATCTGCGCGAAAGGACACCGTTTCTACTTGTTCAAAAATATTTGCAAAGATACGGATTTCTTTTAATTTTTTCTGTATATGCCCGAAGAGTTGAAAATTATTTCTATTTTTTCTTCAATGAAAATAGCACCAAAATATTATACCTTAAAATTGTGTAAATGATTTTGACACAAATGCCATCACCTCCGGCAACTCAGCCCGCCAATATGTCCATGTATGTGCCCCATCTTTCACACGATATTCGTGGTGTATGTTTTGAGTTCTAAAAAGGATATGCAGTTCGCTATTGTCGCGATACAGGAAATCATCATCTCCAACACTCACGTACCAGCGCACCCTTTTTATTTTCGCTAAATCTTCCGAAGAGGCGTTGCTAATAACTGTTCCCAATGAATGTTTGGTTTGGTAATCGGCTAATTGATTTTCAGATGCCTTGGTGTAGTCGTTCGTCCAAGCACCGGTCCAAGCACTTAGTGGTGCGGCGGCAGCAAAGTATTCTGGATGATACAAGGCGTAGTAAATAGTGCCTCCACCACCCATCGACAGACCGGAAATAGCCCGATAACGTTGCTCACTGCGCACACGATAGGTCGTCTCTATGTGAGGAATCAACTCTTTGAAGAAAAAGTCTTCATAATTAAAATTTCCGTCCGGTGCATTAAAATAACCTTTTACTTTCGTATTGGCATCCGGCATGACAATAATCATCGGAGCAGCCACCCCTTCTGCAATCGCTTTGTCTGCAATATGTTGTACTTGCCCAAACTGCACCCAGCCCGTATGGTCATCACCGCTACCATGCAACAAATACAAAACGGGATAAGACAAATCACCGTCTTCATAACCGGCAGGCAGATAGATGGAATAGTTGCGTTCCATCTTTAATATTTTACTCTCAACCTTCTTGGTTTCATAGACTTGACCCCGTTGAGCACTCACTCCACAGCTAACATTCACTAAGAGTATCGTCGCTAATAAAAGATTTTTCTTACCATACTTTTTTGTTTCCATACTATAATTTTTATTGGTACAATTTACACTTTAAGTCGTTTCCCCAAAATGGGGAGTATCTTATTATTTGTATTCATCCCAACTTTTGATAGCAATGTCACTTTTTTCGATTTTGCATATCGCATAAATAAAGGCACTGGCTAAGCGGGCATTTGTCAAGAGTGGAATATTGTAATCGACAGCTGCACGCCTGATTTTATAGCCGTTATCCAATTCTCGCTTGGTCAAGTTTTTGGGAATATTAATAACCAAGTCTATCTTCCTGTTTTTCAGATAGTCCATGATGTTAGGCTCTTTTTCTTCATCCGGCCAGTGGAGAATTTCTACGGATATACCGTTGTCTTTAAAGAAGTTGGCGGTACCCTCCGTTGCGAATATGGTGTACCCTTTTTCCATCAATAATTTCGTCGATTCCAATAGCTCCACTTTGGAACGTGTCGGTCCCGAGGATATTAAAATAGTCTTCTTGGGTATGCGATAGCCCACTGACAGCATACTCTTCAGTATCGCCTCGTAGTAATTTTCGCCGATACAGCCCACTTCTCCCGTCGAAGACATGTCCACACCCAAGATAGGGTCAGCCTTCAGCAAGCGGGCAAACGAAAATTGTGAAGCCTTCACGCCGACATAATCCAAGTCAAACACCGACTTATGCAGAGGCTCGACCGTTTCACCTAACATGATTCGTGTCGCCATCTCTACAAAGTTGTATTTCAGCACTTTTGACACGAATGGGAAACTGCGGGAAGCCCTCAGATTACACTCAATCACTTTGATATCATTGTCTTTCGCCAAAAATTGAATGTTGAATGGTCCCGAAATATTCAGTTCTTTCGCAATGGCACGGGCAATCTTCTTGATACGCCGAATGGTCTCGATATACAATTTTTGAGCAGGAAAAACAATAGTTGCATCACCGGAATGTACACCCGCAAACTCCACGTGTTCACTGATGGCATAAGCTTTAATCTCGCCTTCCTGTGCAACGGCATCAATTTCTATTTCTTTCGTTTGTTGCATAAATTCCGATACCACTACCGGATGTTCCTTCGACACGTCGGTCGCCATTTCGAGAAAATGAAGAAGGTCTTCTTTATTAGATACCACATTCATCGCAGCACCGGAAAGCACGTACGACGGACGTATCAAGAGCGGAAAGCCCACCTCATCGGCAAACGAACAGATGTCATCCATACTCGTGAGCTCCCGCCAACGTGGCTGGTCAATTTCCAAACGGTCACATAAGGACGAAAATTTCTGCCTATCTTCTGCCTTGTCGATAGATAAAGCCGAAGTACCCAAAATCGGTACATGCTGATTGTGCAGCCTCATAGCCAAGTTATTAGGTATCTGCCCGCCGGTAGAAACGATGACACCCATCGGCTGCTCCATATCGACAATATCCATGATACGCTCAAACGAAAGTTCGTCAAAATAGAGGCGGTCACAGGCATCAAAATCAGTACTCACCGTTTCAGGGTTGTAATTAATCATTACAGAGCGGTAGCCCGCTTTCTTGACCGTATTGATGGCACTCACGCAGCACCAGTCGAACTCTACACTACTCCCGATGCGGTAAGCACCCGACCCCAACACAATGACAGAACGTGAGTCCCTTTCGTAGCGGATGTCCGTCTCTGTGCCGTTGTAAGTCGCGTATAAATAATTCGTCATCGCTGGATACTCGCCCGCTAAGGTATCAATTTGCTTCACACAAGGCAAAATTCCCAATCCCTTGCGGTATTCCCTCACTTTGAGCATTTTCTGATGAGCATTCAATTTATCGTCATCAATTGTCAAGCGTGCAATCTGGAAATCAGAGAAACCCAATTGCTTCGCTTTCCACATCATCATAGGTATCACGCCCTTCACAGTCGAATATTTCTGCAACTCATTCTTTAGGTCGTGTATATTTTTCAGTTTGGAAAGAAACCATCTGTCTATCTTGGTCATATCGTGTATTTTATCCACTGTATAACCCTGCTCAAAAGCCGCGGCAATGGCAAATATGCGGTTGTCCGTAGGATGTAGCAATTCCTCATCGATATTCTTCACCTCTTTGGGATTGCAAACAAAACCGTGCATCCCCTGCCCTATCATGCGCAAACCCTTCTGGAGCACTTCTTCAAACGTGCGGCCTATCGCCATAATCTCGCCGACACTCTTCATCGAAGAGCCAATCAATTTCGATACTCCTTCAAATTTATTCAAGTCCCAACGTGGAATTTTGCACACAATATAATCCAAAGCAGGCTCGAAACAAGCCGTTGTCACCTTTGTTACAGAGTTCTTAATCTCATGCAACCCATAGCCCATACCCAATTTTGCCGCCACAAAAGCCAAGGGATAACCGGTAGCCTTGGAGGCCAACGCACTCGAACGCGAAAGACGCGCATTCACTTCTATCACTCTATAATCCTCTGAATGAGGGTCTAAAGCGTATTGCACATTACACTCCCCAATAATGCCAATATGACGAATGATTTTGATGGCTATCTGCCTCAATTTATGGTATTCGCTGTTAGTGAGTGTTTGCGAGGGGGCGACCACGATACTTTCGCCGGTATGTATCCCCAGCGGGTCGAAGTTTTCCATGTTACACACCGTGATGCAGTTGTCGTATCCATCCCTTACCACTTCATACTCAACCTCTTTCCAGCCCTTCAATGACTCTTCCACTAATATCTGCGGGGAATACGAAAAGGCACTGGAGGCCAAATCCTTCAATTCCTTCGTGTCGGAACAGAAACCCGAGCCTAAACCACCCAAAGTGTAGGCAGCACGGATAATCAGCGGGAAACCCAATGTTTCAGCCGCTTTCAGTGCTTCTGCCATATTATTGGCTGCCATGCTACGTGGCGTTTTTACCTCTATTTCACGCAGTTTGCCCGCAAATATCTCTCTATCTTCCGTGTCAATAATAGCCTGCACCGGCGTACCCAATACTTCAACACCGTACTTTTCCAATACGCCGTTCTTATAAAGTTCCACGCCACAATTGAGTGCTGTTTGACCGCCGAAGGAAAGGAAAATTCCATCGGGACGCTCTTTCTTAATCACTTCTTCTACGAAATCGGGTGTCACCGGTAGAAAATAAATCTTATCGGCCACCCCTTCGGATGTCTGCACAGTGGCGATATTTGGATTAATCAGCACACTATATTTGCCCTCTTCGCGCATGGCTTTCAAGGCTTGTGAACCGGAATAGTCGAACTCTCCGGCCTCGCCAATCTTCAAAGCCCCGGAGCCTAATAACAATATCTTATTTATTTCTTTATTCATTCTTTATTCATTCTTTATTCATTCCTTATTCATTTCTTTATCTTGTAAATCCTTTCATCTTGTAAAAATCACGGTTGCCATCCGTTTTTCTTGCTATCTTTGTTAATTTAGGAATTAATTTCTACATTCCTAAATTCCTAAATTTCTCAATTTTTTGTATGAACCACTCGAAAAGATACTCGGTATCGATCGGTCCACTGGATGCTTCCGGGTGGAACTGTGCCGAGAAAAAGGGTTTCGATTTGTGGCGGATACCCTCATTTGTACCATCGTTCACATTCACAAATAAAGCCTCCCAATCTGCCGGTAGCGTTTGAGCATCAATGGCAAAACCGTGATTTTGGGACGTGATATAGCAGCGGTTTTTCCCTGGCTCCATCACCGGCTGGTTGTGACTTCTGTGACCATATTTCAATTTATAGGTATCCGCTCCTGCCGCCCTTGCCAGCAGTTGGTTGCCCAAGCAAATTCCCATAATTGGTGTGTTTCCCTCTAAGGCTTTCCGCACGTGGGCAATGGTAGCCTCACATTGTGCCGGGTCGCCCGGTCCGTTGGAGAGGAAAATCCCATCGCATTTTTCATGCGTAAAGTCATAATCCCAAGGCACGCGCTTTACAGTCACATCGTGCTTCAGCAGGCAACGGATGATATTATATTTCACGCCACAATCCACTAAAACCACTTTATATTTGCCATGCCCATATTCGATAGGCTCTTTGGTAGAAACTTGGGCGACAATATTTTCCTTATTCGGGTCATAAAACGGTGTATCTTGACCTTGAAAAACGATTTTTCCCAGCATCGCACCGTGTTCTCTCAATTTCTTGGTCAGCGCACGGGTATCAATCCCATAAATCCCCGGCACTTGTTGCTCTTGCAGCCATTGAGCCAAACTTTTCTGCGAGTTCCAATGGCTGGGCTCAAAAGAATAATCAGATATCACGATAGCGGTACAATGGATTTTGTCGGATTCAAAAAATTGAGATAAGCCATCCTTTTCCACATCTGCTGGTACGCCGTAGTTACCTATCATCGGGTAGGTGGGCACTAAGATTTGCCCTTTATAGGAAGGGTCGGTCAGACTTTCGGGGTAGCCGGTCATTGCCGTATAAAAAACGACCTCCCCCGATACTGTTTTTTCATATCCGAAGGAGACCCCCTCATAAATAGCTCCATCTTGGAGGACTAATTGTGCTTTTTTGTACTGTTGCATATCTCATTAATTCATGTAATCCTATCGTTATTGCGTTTTATTTCGGTGACAAAATAGTTCTTGCAAAACAAGGTGACAAAACGCTTCGGCAAAAGTAATGAAAATTCGTAAGAATTTTCTTACCACCCCAGCGTTTTTTTTATCCAGGTCAGCTTTTTGTCTAAAAGACAACATCTTCACTCCCGTAGGTAAACGCCCTACGGATGCACAATCATAACCGTAGAAGTTCAACCCACTTACGGGGTTGCTGGGAGGGGAAGTACGGGGTAGCCTCTACGACATATAGTCCGCATTGTAGAGACGGGGCATGCCCCGTCTTTACAATGCGTTTAACATTTATTGTATCAGAGTTATAGTTATTTATATATTTTTAACTAAATTGGTGGGTAATTTAAGGATTTGTAGTTACATTTGCACCCAAAATTACTATGTGTTAATTTATATATCAATTAAATTTTTATTTTTATGATGAAATTTGAAAAACGAAAACGGTGTAGAGACGCAAAATCTTGCGTCTCTACATTGATGCTGTTATTGTTTCTGTCGCCACTATCGATGTGGGCGCAGAATGTGAGTGTGGGCGGGGTGATTACCGATGAAACCGGTGCACCGATGCCCGGTGTGGCGATCGCCCTGCAAGGTAGTACCCGCGGAGTCACGACCGACCCCGATGGTACGTACAAGATTGAGGTGCCACAAGATGCTACCTTAGTAATATCCTTCTTGGGATATGAGACACAGACTATCGCTGTCAATGGTCAGCGGAAGATTGATGTGCAACTCAAACCGAAGGGTGATCTACTGGACGAAGTGACCGTTGTGGCCTTCGGTACGCAGAAGAAGAGCAGCATTGACAATCTTAATGTACTCGGTCCAATTTCCCTTGTCAACAGCGGTAACTGGGGTATATTTCTTTGGGTTAATCATCCCCCCATCTATATGAGACTTCCTTCCGGGATGCATAAACTCAAATGGCACATGGTTCAGGAACATAATTTTGGAGGATTTAGGTTTACTTATGTTGCGCCATAGAAAAAAATGAAGGTAAATAATTTTTAATTGGGGAGATTAAACACTATTTTTTGTACTTTTGTCCCAAGATAAAATATTAAAATATGAAGACAAATAAAATTTTCTTAGGGTTGCTCGTTCTTGGTGTTTTAACCGTAAATCCGTTGGCAGCCCAAAAAACAGTCCAGCAGTCAGCTCAAAAAATTGATTTAGGTAAAATGACGGATACTAAAATAGAGGAAACTCTTTTTGGTCATAACCTGGAACATTGCCGGAGCGCGGTCAATCAGGGTTTAAGTGCCCAACTTTTGCGGAACCGCAAATTCGCGGGAAAGCCTGCTCGTTTCGGAGAGCCTGCCGAATGGTACAGGGTGGGAGCGGCAAACACCTTTATCGCCTTGGTTGCTGTTAGAGGCGCATACGTTAAACACATTGGCAATACATGGAAGAACTTTCTTAGCAATAACGAAATTAATTCTGTAGTGATACAGAATCCGCAGCCCAATCAAAAAGCAGGGATAGGGCAGAAAGGGCTGACGCTCAAAGGCGGAGCGGCATATACAGCTAAGTTCATTGCCAAGGTCAGGGGTGATGAACTTCCCCTTAACGTAACCCTTACCGTTGCCGGTTCCGGTGGTAAAATCCACGGAGAAAAGACATTCAGCCTCGAAGCTGGAAATTGGCAGACCTGCGAATTTTCAGTTACCCCGCAGAACGACGATACAAACGCCTCTTTTGAAATAAGTTTTTCCCAGCAGGCGGAATTGAGGCTCGGCGTTGCCTCCCTGCTGCCAACAGACAATTTTCACGGCATGAGAAAAGATGTGGTTGCCCTGATGAAAGAGATAGGTATTTCCCTACTCCGGTGGCCTGGCGGCAACTTTTCGGGCGAATACCGCTGGAAGGACGGTCTTCTGAATGTCGATGAGCGTGCGCCTCTCCTTGCCTATACGCCTGTTGAGTCCCAGCCACACAGCGGTGGTTATGATTTCCAGGAGATTGGCATTGACGATTTTATCGCCCTCTGCTTTGAAATAGGCGCAAAATCCTATCTGACAATTAACCTTGCTTGGGATACCCCTGAAGAAGCAGCCCAATGGGTTGAATACTGCAATGGAAGCAAGGATACTGAATGGGGTAAAAAGCGAGCAGAGCGCGGCAACCCAGAACCTTATAATGTAAAATACTGGTCATTGGGTAACGAGTTCGGATACAGTCACATGGAAGGACTCAATACCCCCGAAGATTACGCAAAAAAGGCAAACTCCTGCGTAGAGGCAATCAAAAAGGTTGATCCCTCGATTATCTTTTTCTCCTCCGGTCCTTACGGTCCCGGCTGGAACTCGGCGGACTGGACAACGAAAGGGCTGGCTCCTATGGCAAAATATGTTTCGTACCTTTCCTTTCACGCCTATCAATCGGATTTTTTTAACGGCGTTGATTTTGCGACTGCCAAGGGGCTGAAAGAAAGTTACGAAAGGGTTACCGGCACTCCCGCAGGGTGGCTTGACGGAAGTGGCACTATTTTCCATGGTTCAAAATTCATTCAGGCGGATGGACTGACAGTGAAAAACGCCGCAGGCGAATTTGTTATCCCTCCCCGCTCCATTTTGCAGATCGAAGGGGAGGGCAAGTTCAATTAGTAACTGCGAAAAAAGTAGAATTTCGTGTTGCTTTCAATTATTTTGCTTACCTTTGTAGATATTTTTTTAACCAAAAGTCATGAAAAAATTACCGATAGGGGTACAGTCGTTTGAGGATTTGAGAAGCAATGATTATCTTTATGTGGATAAGACTGAAGATATTTATAGGCTTGTTACGTCATCAAAAATAGTTTTTCTTTCGCGTCCGCGCCGTTTTGGAAAATCGCTGCTTGTCAGTACGTTGGGTGAATTGTACGAAGGTAACAAATCGTTGTTTGAAGGTCTCTACATCTACGACAAATGGGATTGGACACAGCAATATCCTATCATACGGATAGATTGGACAAGTATCAAGCATGATAGTAAAGAAGAGATGGAACAAAGTATGTCCACTTTTTTGCAACAAGAGGCAAATTTTCATGAGCTAACACTTATTTCGAAATATGCGTCCGATTGTTTTTCAGAATTGATAAAATCATTACACCGTAAAACGGGACAAAAAGTGGTGGTGCTGATTGACGAGTACGACAGCCCGATATTGGATAGCGTGGGTAAATCGGAAGCAGAAGGAGTACGTGAGTTTCTTCAAAGTTTTTATAAAATACTAAAAGCCACCGACAACCACCTAAAATTTGTCTTTATGACAGGCATAACGAAAGTGGCCAAAGTGTCTATTTTTTCAGCGTTGAACAATCTTGAAGACATTACGTTAGACGAAGAATATGCCTCTATTTGCGGTTACACTCAGGAAGAATTGGAACGCGACTTTTCGGAACATATAGACAATACCGCAGTCCGTTTGGAGATGACAAGGGAGGATTTGCTGGCAAAAATTCGTAAATGGTACGATGGTTACTCGTGGGATGGCAAAACATCGGTTTACAATCCATTTTCTACTTTGCCTTTTTTCAAAAGGAATGAGTTTTCCAATTACTGGTTTGAAACGGGTACGCCCACTTTTTTGATTAATCGTCTCAAAAAACACGGTCTTGCCAAAACAGTATTAGAACCTGTCATTGCTGATTCATCGGCTTTCGACAGTTACGATCCGGAGGCACTTGATGATGTTCCTTTATTATTTCAGACAGGTTATCTGACTGTCAAAAACAAAGAAATGATCAATGGAAATTCTCTATACACGCTTGAAGTTCCCAATCTGGAAGTGAGAACGTCGTTGACGAGGCATCTGTTAAGTGCATATACCAATTATCCCCTTTCAACCATGTCGGTACTTGGACGGGAAATGTTGCAACAAATCCTTGTTTGCGACGAGGAGGGTTTTACAACTAATATGCGTAGAATGTTTGCCGGTGTTTCCTACACTTTGCAGCCAGAAGACAATATGTACGAAGACACCAATGAAGCCCGTTATCACATCATCTTTCAACTGTGGATGACCATGCTTGGTTTCAATATTCAAAGCGAAAAGATAACTAACCGTGGACGTATGGATGCGGTATTGCTGCAAGACGGAGTGGCGGTAGTGGTAGAACTGAAATATCATGCCAAAAAGAAATTGAAAACCTTACTTAAGCAAGCCATCGCGCAAATTTATGAGAAGCGGTATTACGAACAATTTCTTGACCGTAAAATCATTCTGCTGGGCATCGCATTCAGTGGAAAAGAGGTCGGTTGCAGGATAGAATGTAGGAATTTAGGAATTTAGAAATTTAGAAATTTAGAAATTAAGAAATTAATTTCTTAATTTTCACTTCGGCTCTGCCTTCGATACGTTGCGTCAATTTTCACAAGATAAAAAGATTAGCAAGGTAAAAAATAATAAAAAAAGATTATGAACTCAGTTAAATTAGTAGTATTCAGTATCGTATGTATGTTGGCATCTATTACGGTGTCAGCCCAAAAAACAGTCAAATTGTCCTCCCCCGACGGGAATATCGGGTTTACGTTTCGCTTGGATGAAACTCCGGTGTATAGTGTCATGTACAAGAAAAAATCGTTGGTTGGCGATTCCCCTCTGACGCTTGAATTTGACGATGGTTCATTCGGAAAGAATCTGAATTTTGGAAAACCCGTATTTCGTACAGGCGATGAAACATACGACCTTGTTGTAGGTAAGGCAAAACAGGTGCACAGTCATTATAAGGAAGTAACGATTCCTTTGAAGGAACAGAAAGCCCCTTTTCGGGAAGTCAGGATTGTCGTGCGGGCTTTTGACGATGGCTTAGCCTTTCGGTACGAATTTCCCGAACAATCCGGCAAGTCGTCATTCGTCCTGTACGATGAAAATACTACGTTCAATCTATCGGGGAATCCTCTTGTATTGACTACGTTTAGGTCCCATTATGGACCATCGCGCGGGGGAATATTTACCCGATTAAGGTTTGACGAAATAAAACCGGATCGTCGGGATAAATTGATGGAAATGCCGGTCTTGTTTGAATATCCGGAGGAAAAGGTATATCTGTCTATTACAGAAGCAAATTTGGTAGATTATGCAGGCTTGTGGTTAAGCAAAGAAGATAATGGGTTGCTGCGAGGCAAACTATCGCCCTATCCGGGTAAACCTAAGGTGAAAGTGCAAGCACCACTGCCGCACAAATCACCGTGGCGTGTACTGATGATCAGCGACCGGATGGGCGCGCTTATCGAATCGAACATACTGACGAATTTGTCAGATCCCTGTAAAATCGAAGACCTCTCGTGGCTCAAGCCGGGCAAGACCACCTGGATGTGGTGGAATGGCGACTATGTGCCCGATTATATTCGGGAGCCGGGAAACAATTTCCAGACACACCAGTATTACATTGATTGGTGCGCCGACAATAAAATTCAATATCATTCTGTCATAGGTTATGCCGATAAACCATGGTACACGGATGAAGGAGGTGAAGCCAGTCCGGGACCTAATTTCGACATTACCAAGCCGGTTAAGACCATAGATATGAAAAAGGTTTGCGATTATGCCCAAAGTAAAGGGGTCGGGGTTATGGTGTGGGTACATTGTAAGGTACTGTATGCCAAATTGGATGAAGCCTTTGCTCTCTTTGAACAGTGGGGCGTTCGTGGTATGATGATTGATTTTATGGACCGCGATGACCAGGAAATGATTCGGATGCAAGAAGAGTTTTTGGCAAAGGCAGCCAAGCACCATTTGTACGTTCAATTTCATGGAGCAAGTAAGCCGTCGGGAATACATCGCACCTACCCGAATGAATTCACTCGCGAAGCCGGAATTAATCACGAATTTTACAAAGATAACAATATGGTAAATGCCGACCACGACCTAAAGATGCCTTTTACCCAATTGTTAGCAGGTAGTTGCGATTACCATCTTGGCGGATTCATGGCTGTACCGCAATCGGAATTTAAAATGCACTGGCGTCTTCCGTATGTAACAAGCACTCGCTGCCATCTATTGGCGATGTACGTTGTTTTGGAGAGTTATCTGCACATGGTGGTCGATGCACCGCCCCGATATGAAGGGCAAGCCGGTTTTGAATGGATTCAAAATGTACCGACTGTATGGGATGAAACACGTGTGCCAAATGCCGAAGTAGAAGAATATGTTACCATTGCCCGCAAAAAGGACAACGAATGGTGGGCAGGGACAATCAATAACCATGAAACCCGTACGATTAAGGTTCCTTTGGATTTCTTAGGTGACGGTAATTATATGGTTGAGATGTACACGGATGCTCCCGATGCCGATAAAAATCCCAATAATCTGCTTAGGCAAACCAAAACGGTCACAAAAAAAGATGTCTTGGAAGTGTCATTGGCAGCAAACGGCGGTGCCGCCATGCATTTCAAGAAATCCTCCGAGGTGGCTAAGAGTCGGGCTGCTTTTGAGACATACCTGAACGAAACGTCTCCATTCCCCAAAAATCCTTACAATATCACAAAGTCTGCACCATTCACCCTCGGTGCTGCCGACTTCGACTTGGGCGCTTTGGGTGTGGCTTTTAACAGAAGCCAGTCCAAGCAAGATGCCGACGGTTCCCAAACAAATTACAGAACGGACAATGGCGGCGTTTCCGGTTTGAAGTATGGAATTGTAAATGTAAATGTAGGAAACACCGGCCTTAAAGGCTTTGACATGACCACTTTGGGAGATTGGTATATCTATTCCGTAAATGTTGTGGATGCTGGAGTATATAAAATTGAAGTCAACCAAAATTCAGGTGGAAGAATTCCATGGGCATCCCTGACTATTGACAATGAGGATGTCCTCCGTTTAGATGACTTTCCCTTTACCGGCTGGCATAATTTTCAATGGTATGATACCCGCACAACGGTGTACCTTCCTGCGGGGAAACATAAATTGAAATATACACTGCGTGGTAATTCTCCTCATAATTTTGGCGGATTAAGGTTTACTTATGTTGCGCCGTAGAAATAATACAAATAACTAAAATATGAAGACAAATAAAATTTTCTTAGGGTTGCTCGTTCTTGCTGTTTCAACGATTATAAACCACCCCATGTATCTATAATTCCTACTATTTCCTTCGCAATCCGAATATCCGAATCTTTTACCCCCAATGTGGCCATGTTGCGAGATAATTCCAAGCGACTTCCAACATCACCTGCCAATTCTGATAAAATAGGAATGAACTTTTCCACTGCTTCGGCATCCCGTATCATCAGTGCTGCTCCTTTGTTTACTAAGGTCATAGCATTATGTGTCTGATGGTCTTCTGCCACATTCGGGGAAGGTATCAAAATCGCCGCTTTTGCCACGAGACACAACTCAGAAATGGTGCCTGCACCGGCTCGTGCTACCACAATGTCTGAACAAGCGTATGCCAAATCCATGCGTTTAAGAAAAGCCGTCATCTTCACATTTGACGGCAATGAATCCTTCCATTTAGAGCTAAGTACGTCATAATAGAAACTACCGCATTGCCAGATAATCTGCACCTGAGTCCAATCTTTAAGAACGTTTAAGTTACTCTCCATCATCTTGTTCAGCGTCCCTGCTCCCAAACTGCCACCTGTCACCAATACTGTCAATTTGTCAGGGGATAAGCCGTAATATTCGAGCCCTTCTGCCTGTTTTAATTCCCTATCTTGTTCTTTGTCAAAAATATGCGCTATCTCTGGACGAACAGGATTACCGGTAAGAATGAGCTTCGAAGGCTTGAAAAATCTCTCCATCCCTTCGTAGGCAACACATATCTTCACCGCTTTATTCGCTAAACGCTTGTTCATCACACCGGCATACGAGTTCTGTTCCTGCAACAGTACCGGTACGCGAGCCAAGTTCGCTGCCATACAGATAGGACCGCTGGCGTACCCCCCCACGCCAATGACAATATTCGGATGAAACCTTTTGATGATTTTACGGGCTTTGAGAACACATCGAAAAAAATCGACTAAGACACTAATATTCGACAAACTATTTTTACGATTTAAGCCCCTCACCGGCAGACCTTCAATCGTAAAACCGGCATCGGGCACGCGCTCCATTTCCATTTTCCCCTCTGCCCCAACAAACAAAATGTCAATGTCCGGTTCTAATCGTTTTAAAGCACCGGCAATAGATAAGGCAGGGAATATATGTCCCCCCGTGCCGCCACCACTAATAATTACTTTCTTCCTTGTTTTCATTTTCTGTGTCAGAGTCTGTTGGCAGAATCTTTTCTGCCTCTGCCTTCGCTTCGGCGACAGCAGCGGCTTCCGCTAATCTTTCTTCGGTAAAGGTGTTGCTGATACTCAGTATCATGCCCAAGGCAATGCTGGTAAACACTAACGATGTTCCCCCCATACTGACCAATGGGAGAGGCTGACCTGTCACCGGTGTCAAACCTACACATACCGCCATATTCACAAAAGCCTGCAAGGAAATGCTTATCCCAAGTCCTACCACTAATACGGCCGGAAATACCCGCGTACACTGATGAACGATTACTCCTATGCGAAACAGCAATATCAGGTAAAGGGCTAAGATGATAAAGCCACCGAACAAGCCATATTCTTCAACAATGATGGCAAAAATAAAATCCGAATAAGGCTCCGGCAATACATTCCGTTGCTCACTGGTACCCGGACCGTTCGGGAGCAAACCTCCTTTTGCTACTGCTATTTTGGCCTGCTCCGATTGATATGAGTATCCTTCTTGGTCAACTTCCACCGCTTTTTTGTGTATGGGGTCGTGACCGATGAATGCTTCCATACGATGTTTTATCGTCCCCAACCGACCGATTTCCAGCGCAGAAGGGAAGGTAAATAAAAGGGTTATCAATAATAGGAAGGTCCCTACCGCTACCCCCATCATGGAGAGAATTAACTTTAAGCGCAACCGACCGATAAACAACATGATAAAACAAACCACGGCGAGCAATACCGAGGTGGAAAAATTTTGCATAAAAACCGCCAGTATCAAAGGTCCTGCCCGCCACATTATTTTATATAGGGCATCATCGGAACAGTTTTTCTCTGTCTGAGCAAAAGCAATCATTCGCGCAGAGTACATGATGACCGCTAATTTAACGACTTCCGAAGGTTGAAAGGAGAATCCGATTACCGGTACCCGCACCCAGCGGTCGCCACCGCCACCGAGATTACTCCCAGACATAATCGACCATATCATAGCCCCATAAGCTAAGACTAGCGCCAATTTCGACCAGGTCAAAAAATGCTTGTAATGAACAGATTGCAAAAAAAGCATCGTAATGATGCATCCTAACATCACGACTGTCTGCTTCATCAAATAGTAAGAAGTGTTGCCCCCCCGTTGCCGAAACGCCAAACGACCGGTCGAAGAGTAAACAACCAAAATGGACACTATCATCAACGCAATGACAAGATACCAAATAGTCTTATCCCCCTTTAATATCACCTTATCTTTGAAGTTGAACATCGCGTTTTTCTTGTTTATTTGTAATAGAAGCGACAAAAATACGCAAAAATTTGGAAAATATGTACAAAAAAAATGAATCCCCTAATTTGTGGAATCACACAATACCAAAGTGAGTTATACAAAGTGAGCGGATTGTAGGAATTCTATAGGTATTAAATTAACATTCATTGTTT
>BNXR01000041.1 GCA_025999735.1 Bacteroidia bacterium
ATGGGCTTTACATTCGTGGAAACCAATATGCGGCTTTCATCTGCATTAAATTGATAATCGCTGATGTTTTCAAGTGCTTCTTTTTTTAATGTTTGGTGTTTCTCCAAAACCCTCCTCAAAGTATTTTTTTGAAATTTTTTCTACTACTTTGAAAGCCGTAATTAGTTTCAAATTAAAAGTTGCTTTCCCATTACCATTGTCTATCAACTCTTTTTGGACACGATTGACTCCTCTACTGAAACGATTTACATAACCCAACACTTTCATCGCTTCGGCAATGAAAGGGTTACGATAGTCGTTCACGTTCGGAAAATTACCCGGATGCACCTTACCGTACAACCCACCCGAATTTAACACTTCAATTCGGTCATCATATTCATAAAACTGAATTGGAGCGTTCGATTCATAATCGCGATGCATAATCGCATTCATAAGTAACTCACGAGTAGCCCAATACGGATAGTTTGAAACCGTTTCTTCTCTCAAAACGCTTACCGGAATTGGACGTTTTTGCGAAATGCTTGTTTCAATAAAATGATCTATCTTCACTAATGCTTTGCACAGATTGCCACTAAATTTAAACTCATTGGCAATGTCAGCTGCTTTGTCTTTCCCCTTAAAACGAACATATTGCACGTAGGAACCATGAATGTACCGTTCAGGATTTAATCCAAAGAGAATTATTGCACCGCAAGTTGGACAATTGTAGCGCAAATCATAAAAACCCAAAGAGGACAATTGCTCTTCAATGCTTCGCTTGTCCTCCTCGAGCACTTCTTCGGCTACTGCTTGCGGCAGGAAGTCCTTTTTAATAATTGAAATATCCATGTCGGCAACAGAGGTTCCGATGCACGGCATCGCATCAAAAGTGCGAATAAACGACAACCGCCTTTCTGTCAAAATCTTTTGCTCGGCATCCGAAGCCAAACTCTTACGTGGTCCTACCCTTACCCAAACCCGCCCTTTATATCGAATCGGTGGTAATTCCGAAGGTTGAACTTCCACCACCAACAAATCACCATCATCAAAGGCAAATTTCTCGACCGCCATCACCGGCTGTGGCAGTATGTTGCCGTCTGTTCGGATATTGGATAGTTGAAGCAACAATTTATCATCAACTTTCAGCCCTGACAATTTCCCATCATCATGCGCACCAAGAATCAGGTATCCATTCTTGCCACTGCCCGAAACATCATTCGAGAAAGCACAAATAGCCTGACAGAACTTATCCATATTCTCTGTCGAGATAGTTCGCTCCACGTGATAACTTTCCGTATCGCTGAGTATATTTTTCAATTCTTGTTTGCTAATCATATTTTCATCCACCTTTCGAGGTAAACATCTTTCGTTTCTACTGATATCATTTGTTTGTTTCGCTAAAAATTTCATCAGCCCCTACGTGACGGTCAACTGTTCGCAAGATTAACAAACTTGCAACTGTGCTCAATATTCGTCCAGTCGAACCGTATAACAGGATAGTGCTGCGTCCAATCCCATTTATCATAAATATAGAGGCCCTCAAACAGTGATTGATTCCCTTTGTAAAGTTCATCTAAGGTGCTAACAAGCAGCGACTTTCCAAAACGGCGCGGACGCGAAAGAAAAACTATTTTTGCTGACGTAACGAGCCTATAAATATCTTCAGTCTTATCAACATAAAGATAATCATTACTTCTCAAATCTTCAAACGACTGTACCCCTATCGGTAATTTCTTCATGACTTTTGGGTTAGAAAATGTCTACAAAAGTAGATGAAAATGGCGAGATTTTCAAGTATAGACACAAAATTTTGCGTCTATACAATATTTATCTTAATTTTGCGTTCAAATGGTGGTGATATTTATCGCCCCATTTTCAACAATTTATACCGTGAGGAATGATTTTAAATATATTTTTATGAAGATTTTTAGTTCGGGTGTATCCACCCTCTCTTTGGCGATAGTATTGTGTTCGGTTTCGTTGGTGTCACACGCACAACCTGCACCAATTAGTTTGGAGGATATCTTTGTAAAGAACACCTTCCAAACAAAAAGTGTCAGAGGATTGCGCTCTATGAATAGTGGTGAAGAATATACCACCTTAGAAAACGCGGGGAAAAAAATTGCCAAGTACAGCTACAAAACCGGTAGTTCCCTTGACGTACTTTTTGATGTGGAGAAACACCAAACATTAAAAAAAGAAGCACTTGAAAACATCAGCGATTATCAATTTAATGCAGATGAAAGCCGCATATTGGTTTCCACGAATGTAAAGCCCATCTATAGACATAGCTTTACAGCAGACTATTACATTTTTGATATGAAAAATAGGGAATTAAAGCCCTTATCTGACAGTGGCAGACAGCAATTAGCCGTATTTTCCCCCGATGGCTATAGAGTCGCTTTCGTGAGAAACAATAATATTTTTATCCATGATATGAGATTTGGCACGGAACGCCAAATCACGTTTGACGGCGAGTTTAATAAAATTAGTAACGGTGCACCCGATTGGGTGAACGAAGAGGAATTTGGATATAGCAGAGCCTTTGAGTGGGCACCGGACGGCAGTGCACTCGCCTATCTGAAATTCAACGAATCAGAAGTGAAAGTGTTCAATATGACGAAATTCAGCGGACAGTCGCCCGCAGTAGAAGGAAACGAATTGTACCCATCTGTTTATAGCTATAAATACCCGAAAGCAGGAGAGAAAAACGCTGTTGTATCTGTTCATGTATATGATATTCAGGATAAAACGACCTTGACAATGGACATCGGTGGGGGGAAGGAAGAGTTGGATGCTGATATGTATATTCCACGCATCAAATGGACGAAAGACCCCAAAAAATTAGCGATAACCCGTTTAAATCGCCTGCAAAATAAAGTAGAAGTCCTGCTGACCAATGTGCGCACCGGCAAACACACGATTTTATATCGGGATGAAAATAAATATTATATAGCAGAAAGTATCCTTGACCAGCTGACATTTCTGGATAGTGGCAATGAATTTGTAGTCAGCAGTGAACGAAGTGGCTACACACACCTATATCTATATGGTATGACCGGTGCACTGAAAAACGCGATTACCTCAGGGGATTATGATGTGGTTGATTTTTACGGTTATGACCCGATACGGAAAGTGTATTACTACTCCTCTCACGAAGATTCACCGCTTGAAAAATACGCCTATTCGGTGGATAGCAAAGGGAAAAAGAACAAATTTACGTCCAAGGAAGGGTGGAATGAAGTGATGTTCAGTAATAATTTTAACTACTATATCCATACGGTTTCAACGATGACTGCACCGCCTGTTACACGGCTTTATGACGCTAAGCACAAGGAATTGAGAATTTTGGAAGACAATAAGAGCTTGCAGCAAACAATTACCGATTTTGTCGTAGCCAAGCAGGAATTTTTTCAGATACCTTCGGCAGACCCTACTATCATGCTGAATGCATGGATGATGAAGCCACTTGACTTTCAGGAAGGCAAAGAATATCCGGTACTAATTACGCAATATAGCGGTCCCAATTCTCAACAGGTGAAAAATGCGTGGACAGGCATCAATTGGTTGCATTACTTAGCGCAGGAAGGCTTTATCGTTGTGTGCATTGACCCGCGTGGGACAGCCGCTCGTGGTGAAAAATTTCGCAAATGTACCTACAAACAGTTGGGTAAAATTGAAAGTGACGACCTCATTGCCTCTGCCCGCTGGTTAGGACAACAGTCGTACGTGAGCAGTAGTCGTATCGGCATTTGGGGATGGAGTTATGGCGGCTTTATGTCGTGCACGTGCATACTGAAAGGAAACGACGTTTTTGCTGCCGCCATCGCAGTAGCACCCGTTACACACTTCAAGTATTACGATTCGATTTACACGGAACGCTTTATGCGTACACCGCAAGAAAACGAAGAAGGATACGAGGCGAATGCACCCTTAAATATGGCTGATAAGTTGAAGGGACATCTGTTGTTGTGTCATGGCACTGCTGACGATAACGTACACATACAGAACACTTACGAACTGGCAGAACGTTTGGTGCAAGCAAACAAGGATTTTGATATGGCAATATATACTAACCGCAATCACGGAATTTCAGGAGGGAATACACGCTTGCAACTGTACTCAAAATTTGTGAATTTCTTGAAAAAGAATTTGTCTGCACTGTGATAGGGTAACCGTAGCAGATACGGTTACCAATCATACAGATTCTTCGCTACGCTCAGAATGACGGCACAGCATGATTTTTTTGTAAAACTGCACCACGTTGCGCTTGAAATGACGGTCATTTTGATGCGGTTGTCGTGGACATTTTTATCGCTCGCCGAATAAATAAAATCACCCCTAAAACCAACAGAAACAACACCGACACTACCGTCATCCACACCCAAACGCCAACCTGAGACAGTCCTCCACTAAGGCTAAGCAACGACGCAAGCGCACCCACAAAAATCGCAGTCAGGGGCACGAGCATCGCCTCCTTTTGCAATAATTGACCTATCTTTTTAATCGGAAAACCAAGTGCTCGGTAAAGGGCGATTTGCTCCCTTTTAGCCTCTAAGTCTTTGCGCACGACGATGACAAAACTCATAATGCCAAGCAACAAGCCTAAGCCACCAAGTGTCAAGAATATATTTAGATAGGTATCCGTCACACTGTTAAACTCTTTCAAACGTTGTGCTGTCGTTGTCACCTTCACCCCATATTCATTCAAAGCCTGCGATAGCAACTGTTGCACACCCTTCATTTCTGCCTCATCCATCTTTACTAACGCAATTTCACTACCTGCAATTTCACTCCAAGCATCGGCGAACAATTTCTTATCTATCAGTACATTGCCTTGAAAAATAGTATTATTAAGTGTCCCCGCTATGCGCAGAAAAATTTTCTGTCCCTTTTTATTTTCATACGAAATGGTATCCCCTAATTGCAGCATCAGTCCCCATGTCAGCACCGTCTCGTCTATCAAAGCAGGGTAAACCGGCGCATCTGCATTTGTTTGGCAGGCAAACCCTAAGGAATCGAACAAGGCTGTATTGTCGGCATAAATACTACGCACCACCTCAAAATCACTGTCTTTTAATTGAGCCATGTCCACACCCAAGACAGTCGGTTGAGTTACTTTATTCAAATTCAAGCAACTAGCATCATCAGAAGCATAACGTGTAAATTGAAGTACACGCACTTCTAGCGGTAAATCACTCAATGCCAACTTCTCACGTCCCTGCGGCGTAGCCATATTATGGTATATCGGCACCGTAGTTTCGCACCACAGCGAATAGCCGCCTGTACCGCTCAACAGTTGTGAACTGTCCGTGAATCCCTGCCGATTTAAACCCACCGAAAAGACAATAAATACACCGCCCGCAAGGGTAAAAAACGACAATAAAGCCCGCCTTCTACCGGCAAACAAATTCGCCCAAATCAAACGGACATCCGTTGGAACAGAGCGGACACTCGCAGGGGCAAGAGCAAGGCGCACCTTGTCCTTGTGGGTCGCTTTCAGCCTCTCTTTTTTCCCTTTCACCGACCGTACAATCGTCGTACGCAATACTAGTAAAGAAATCGCACATCCGGAAATCAGTCCCGTCAAAATCGTACTCCAAGATGAAAATACGCTAAATCCATCGGTATGAGTGGCTCCATTCCACAAAGTTTCCAACAACAATAGTATCAGTCGTGTATAAAACAATCCTGCCACCACACCTATGACAGAGGCCACTGCCACCACCGGTGCCGATTCCCGCCAGAAAAGTCGCACGATGCGCTTCTTCTCAAATCCTAAGGCCAACAGCAAAGCCCGCTCGTCGCGGCGCACGTAAATCATCTCCAAATACGGCACTAACAGCAACAACATGGCTGACAGGATGATAAAGAACCCCAAGGATAGAAAAAGAGAAGAAAAATCAACACCACTACGGGCTGCATCCAATCCCATTTCGCGCGGCTCCACCCTCTGTATGCCGAACATGGAGGCTTCCAAACCGGTCAAATTCGCTTGCCCTGCATCCATACGGAGTGCCGTGGCTGTACCGTAACCGTTACTCCACTTCTGTGCTACGGCTGTGTAAGGGATGAGGACTTTGGGAGTCGTGCGGTATTTATCCCAGTAATCCTCATCCTCCGAAGTAACCAAGTCCATATTAATCGGCAAGTCGCTATCCCAATCCGTGCAATTCTCTACATCCGAAAGTCCAGGAAAATCGGCACTCAATGTCTTATCAGCGCATAATTCCGACAAGGGAATAATCTCTAACACCCGCCCTTGGAAAGTGTCCGTAACGAGCGTCTTAAAATCTGCTGATGTATAATAGGTGAGCCGTATCGCATCTCCTTTTTTGAGATGTAAACGTGTAGCTGTATAATCCGAAATGAGCACCTCACCCTCCTGCAAGACCTTCCCTTTATAGCTATCCACCGCCGTCACAAACGAATAAGGAATACTTTTTGGGTCGTTTCCATTTTTATTCTTATTCCCATTCGTAAAGCCTTGGATAGAATTTGCCAAATAAGAAAAAAGTCTGTTGGTAGTGGCGTTGTTGCTGCACAAAGTGTTCACAACATCCTCTTGAATGAAAACGCGCTCAGACGTGATTTCAACCTGCTGTTGTGCTGCTGTGCTACTATGCTGCTGTGCTGCTGTACTGCTGTACTGCTGTGTTGTCGTATTGCTGTAATGCTGCGCTGCCGCGCTAATATAGTTTTCCTTGATTCCCGATAGAGAGGGATTCCAAACTTTTGCAAATTCCTCATCTGTGACGTGTTTCTCTGTCATGAGGATATTGATTTTTCCCTCTAAATTCAGAATATCAGCCAATTCTGCACGGTTTACAAAAATATTAGAGGGTACAGTCTGCTCCGCCTTCAAGTTTATATTACCACCATTTTTAGCTTCCACAATTCCCGCTAACTGCAACCGCGCAGAGGTCGTGTAATTAGCGGTCACAAACAGCGATCCTGAAGGCACCATCCCCATTGCCGGCAAACGCAAAACTAGTTCGGGTGAATTTGTTCCTAAGGCATCTGCCAATGTCGGATTGATTTTTGCTCCGCCCACAGGAATATCCTTGTCATCCATACCCCACACAAAAACGGGTAATAATCGCCCCGCATCGGAAATAAAGCCGTTCACTAACAAAACAGCGTTCGCACTTCTACCATTCACTTTAAACAAAGTATCTTCTGTTACCGAAGCACTAAAAAAAGCGTTCTTCGAGAAAAAAAGAGTGCGGGTATCGCCCAAACGTTCATACACTCTCTGAACCAAAACGGTACGCACAGAATCGCCAAGCACCAAGCTACCGCTAATAACGGCAACAGTAATAAAAGCAGCCAAAGCAATCAGCTTGTAAAAGCGAGCATAGTAGCGAATATTTTGAAGTATTATATGTTTCATCGTGTTTACTATGGTTTGTCTGAACAGGGTTTCGTGATTCGAGCAACGGACTATTTAATATTCACGATTTTGTATTTGTTTTTGCCTATGAATACGACGACGGCGGCTTTCAAATCGGGGCGGTTGCCCAAACGATGTGACGTGAGATACTGTTTTATCTGTTTCTCACCCTCTTTTCGCAGTTTGGAAACTTCACCTAATTTGGCAGCGGTTTTGCAGTATTTTAGCTCCAGTATCCATTCCCATTTCACTTCGGGTAGCCGTGGGTCACGTTGCAGGTATATATCTGTTCTGCCCGGAACGGCCTCGTATTCACTCATCGGGACATAAATCCGGCTCATGAACAGATAAGCCAGTAGCAGCGCTTGAATATATTTTTCATCGAATTTTTTCAAATCCTGGTCGGAAAATTTACTGAATGCATTCGTAGAAACATATTCGATAAACCGATTGATATCGCCTTCCATTGCCATCGCAACGATGGAGTCATTCAACGATTGTGACTGTATGGTCATCGAGGGCGAAGTTTCCTTTACCATACGCACGATATAGTCCCAATATAGCGTTTTGATGGAATAATTCGGTATTTCCAACCGCATCTCGTTCAGATAAGAGCCTTTGATAGTCAGCAGACCCATATAAAACAGCAGGGAAACAAATTGAGTGTCATCCTCCAGCATGTCAATGGGGAATTTTTGCAATAATTCGGAAACAATACCATCCTCTTTTATAATTTTGAGCAGTGTTTCTTTATTACTCTCGTTTTTGAACAGCCGCCGCAACCGCCCGTAATCTATTTGCATATTCAAATCGACAATGTTGCTGGGTGGCCTGTTATTTCTCACTATCTGTTCAAAAAAATGGAGTATCATAGCCGGATTATACACACTATGCTTCCCGTCAACAGTGAACATATAACCATCGTAATAGGCCGTCATATCTATCTTGATGTGTTCAGGATTAACGCCTGTTTCGCGCATCAGCCACTCCACCTCTTCCTGCGTAAAGCCCATCATCTCGTTGTATTTTGGCTCCATTGTCAGAACAATGGCAATGTTGTAGCCGCTGGTGAGGTCGTCAAGCATCACCGGTGAGATACCGGTAATAAAAGTACGGTTCACGATTGACGATTTGGTGGCATCTTTCAAGCGTTCGTAAAAATCACGCACCATCCCGTTGGCTGCTATCATTGCCTTATAGATATCTGTTCCCTGCATATTGCCCATGGCAATAAGGTCGTTGGCAAAATGGTCATATTCATCGATGATGATATATATTCCTTTCCCTGCAGATTCTATCGCACTAAAGGCAACTTGTAAAGAGCCAATGCCTCTTTTTTCATCATTTATTTTCTGAATAAGAATATTGCTATCAGGGATAATGTTA
The DNA here is from genome assembly GCA_025999735.1 of Bacteroidia bacterium. Lineage (GTDB taxonomy): Bacteria > Bacteroidota > Bacteroidia > Bacteroidales > Marinifilaceae > JAISHE01. The sequence continues at coordinate 8,759 of BNXR01000041.1, forward strand.
CGATAAGCGTTGATAAAAGCACAAACCGTATCCTGTACTTTTTCGGAAAAAGACTTCATAAATCCCTGTTCGCTGGAAGTATCCAAACCTGAAAAATCAAATTTCAGTACTGCATACATATTTCTTTCGGGCGTAGGATGTTTACCGATATAAAGATCGCCAAACAACTTATCGAAATTTTCTGCCTCACGGAGGTCATAATAATACGACAGTGTCATAAAAAACAGGCTCTTACCGAACTTGCGCGGACGGATGAAAAATTGATTTTTGTTGCTTTCATTTTCCAACATCTCAATGTATCGTGTCTTATCCACATAAGCATAGTTTTCTTTTCGTATGCTCCTAAAATCCGAATTGCCATAAGGTAGCCTTTTGTATTTTTTTTCTTCCATTGTTTTTTGTTTTAAACCACAAATTTACATAAAATTCTGCGATTTCTATGTAATTTTGCACTTTAAATAAAGCATATTTCGTATCAAGCGGATGGACTGAAAGTGAAAAATAAATGAGCACCTTGCGGATTAGATTTCTCTCTTATTCAATTTTCCCATCTTTAAGAATAAGCACACGCTGCGCAGCAGCAGCCGTTTCTTGAGAGTGTGTGACCATAATAATTGTCGTCCCCAATTCTTTGTTCACTTTCGTAAGCAGAGAAACAATATTGCGGGCATTTTCGACATCCAACTGACCGGTAGGCTCATCAGCCAACAATAGCAATGGCTTCATTATCAGTGCACGACATAACGCAACGCGACTTGCTTCCCCTCCCGATAAGGTCGCAGGATAGTGTGAAGCAAGTGCTGAAATTCCTGTCATCTCCATCAGTTCTTGGGCGTACTGCGCCTGCACATCAGTCACTTTTGAAGCATACGCCAAAATCGGCAGCAGGATATTATCCCAAACAGTGTATTGCGGGAGCAGGCGGTGGTCTTGAAATACAAAACCGAGCGTCGCATTGCGCACTCGTGCCACATCTACATTCGTCGCCACCATTTCCTTCCCGTCCAATAGATAACTCCCGCTATCCGCCGACACCAAAGTCCCCAGAACAGAAAGCAGGGTCGTCTTTCCCGAAGCAGAGGCACCCGTGATAGCAATGAACTCCCCCTTTTTTACCTCCATATTGATGCCGCAAAGCACCTCTTTTTGTCTGTTTTCGCCGTCAGGAAAACTCTTTGTAAGATTTAATAGCTGAATCATCATTTCTGTTATATTGTAGAATTCATTTTTAGAACATTAGTCATTATTTCAACCAATCTATTCCCTTGTACCGTGTAATTATAGCGTGTTCGTGACAATTTCAACGCATTCTCGCAGCATTGCTTAAACAATCCCTCATCACCCAACAATTGTTCTATCGCATCTGCCAACGCATCCGCCGTATTGGGAGAATACAAAATGCCAGCATTGCCCTCCCGTCGTTCCCCTTCGTCGTTTCCACCCGACATTTCCCCCTGATAACCAAGTATCTCTGCAAACGAACCGGTCGCAGGCTCTATCGCCGGTCGTCCGGCTGCAAATGCCTCACACAAGTAGAGACCCACACCCTCTTCAAAGGTGAGCGGCACACATATCGCCGTTATCTCCTTGTAAAAGGGCGCATGCTCACTCAAACTGTATGTATCGCACCAATCCACGTACCCTCTGTACGGCGACAGTATCCGACGCACTCTCTTCAAAAACTTCTTGTTAGCAGCCGTATAACCACCCCCAATACGTAGTCGTAACGTATCAAAACGACCTGTTTTTTTGACCTTCACAAAAGCTTTCGCCAAAATATGCAAGCCATTTTCCTCATTCATCCGATAAAAGAAGCCAATCACAGGCTCTGACGGGAATTTTTCCGCAGCGTATTTCGCCGTATCCACACCTGGATAAACCACATCTATTCTATCGGCTATCAACGGGAAACGCTTCCCTATAGAACTTTTGTAAAACTCACTGCTGCTAACAAATCGCTCAATATACGACGTTTTCTCATAAATTCCTTCCCACACTTTGTCGGCATCTGTTTTATTTAAAACGTCAATCCAAATTTCCTCATCCTGCAAAGAGCAAATAATCGGAATGTTTACCGACTCCTTGAACGCTTTGGCAATACCAATCAAAAGACTGGTCGAAAGGTAGATTACATCTGGTTGTTCGTGTTCTTTTACCCACTCAATCAAGGTCCCCACTTGCTGAATAAAAATAGGGTCATCCCCATTCACCATAGAAAGTGTCATATCTTCCAAGCCCGTAGAGGAGGTCGAGCCTGAAAGGGAGGCAGCCATATTGAGAGCTCGCCGGGAATTGAACATTTTCTCCATCCACCGAGGCATAGCACGCTTCTTGAAAAATTTCTGCGCTATATACAAGGTCACAGCAGGAAAAAATAGGGGTGTATCAGCCAAAAACGATTTATCTTTAAGTGGCAAATACAAAGGCATCACGACCACCTCGTGACCGGCCTGCTTCAAAGCTCCCGCATGCAAACTATCCCTAAAACAGTTCCCGCAATAAAACAAATCCCCTGAACCGGGTATAATAAAAAGTATCTTCATTGGCCTAAAATATTAGCTAAAAACTTTGTGTAAAACATTGACGCTCAGGGTATAATTTTCGGCATTGCTCAAATTACCCTAATCCCAATTCTTTTGCTGAAATTTCGCGCATTTCTCCTTTCCGAATTTTACCCGATATGGTCATCGGAAAGTCGTTTACAAACTTCCAATAGCGCGGGATTTTATAAGTGGCAATCTGACTTTTACAGTAGCGTAGCAGGTCATCTTGTGTCACATTGTATCCTTCGCGGAGTTTTACCCACGCCATCACTTCTTCCCCGTATTTTACACTGGGAACACCGATGACATATACATCTGCCACCGATTCGTGGGTAATGAGAAACTCTTCGAGTTCACGCGGAGAAATGTTCTCCCCTCCGCGAATGATAAGGTCTTTGATGCGTCCGGTGATGGTGATATAGCCGTTTTCGTCCATCGTCGCCACGTCGCCAGAATGTAGCCAGCGTTGTTGGTCAATGATGGAAGCGGTAGTTTCGGGATTATCCCAGTAGCCAAGCATCACCGAGTAACCACGGGTACAAAATTCACCTGGCACACCGCGAGGAACAATATTTCCTTGTTCATCCACAATTTTAATTTCTACGTGAGGAAGAACAGTACCAACGGTAGTCACACGCTTTTCAATATCATCGGTAGCATAACTTTGCGTTGACACAGGTGAGGTCTCCGTCATACCATAGCAAACGGTGATTTGCTCCATGTGCATCTTTGACTGCACTTGCCGCATGGTGTCTATTGGACAAGGCGAGCCGGACATGATACCGGTGCGAAGTGTCGAGAAATCATATTTTGAGAAGTTAGGGTGCTCCAATTGAGCGATATACATCGTGGGAACACCTAATAAAGAGGTACATTTTTCTTTTGTCACCGCTTTCATGACTTCCTCCGCATCAAACGATTCGCCCACAATCACAAGACAAGCACCATGTGTCGTACACGCCATATTTCCCAGCACCATCCCAAAGCAGTGGTAGAAGGGAACAGGGATACAAACACGGTCATTTTCGGTGTAAATCATCCGTTCGCCAATGAAGAAGCCATTATTTAACACATTGTGGTGCGAAAGAGTCGCTCCCTTCGGTAAACCCGTAGTACCGGAGGTATATTGGATGTTTATAGGGTCATCAAATTGCAGCGATTTCTCCCGTTCAGCTAATTCTGCATCAGTTATTTTTTCACCGGCACGAATCATACGCTCCCAGTCTTGCCCCATGATGACGGTGCGCTTGGGGTACCCGCAATGCGGGCGTACACGGTTCAATAAATCTACGTAGTCTGTCTGGCGAAAACAAGGGGCTGCCACTAATAGGTCAATCCGCGACTGTCCCAAGACGTACTGTAAGTCGTTCGTTTTAGCTGCCGGATTGATATTCACCATCACGGCACCAATACGGGGAGTGGCATATTGCATCAGCACCCACTCAAAACGGTTGGCAGCCCAAACTCCCACGCGGTCACCACGCTTGATACCGTAAGCCATCAAGCCCTTGGCTAATGCTGTCGTTTGCTCCCAAAACTCTTTATAGCTCGCACGATAGTTCTGCTCTACAACGACCAAAGCCTCCCTATCACCAAATTTTTCAACTATTTTACGTAAATTTTCCCCAATAGTCTCTCCCTTCAAAGGAATGTCACTCGCCCCATGAGCGTACGATAATTTTTGCATATTGTTTATTACGTGGTTTTCACATTCTAACTTCTTCTCTTGAAGTTGCAAAAATAGTAAATATTATTTTTCAAACCACTGAAAAGTTTATGAATTTCTTGGATGATTATTTTTTCTAAGACAATCGAACCAAATTCCCGCTGAAACGGCTTTGCAAGGAGGTGTTTTGTGGAATGGGAAAAGTTTTGTACTTTTGCACGACAGTTAAATACAAGTGATACCAACCCTAAATTAAGATATAAATCAAGAACAATGTCCACAACACCGTCAATTCCAAAGGGTATGCGCGATTATTCGCCAGAGGTCATGCTCAAACGCAATTTCATCTATAACACGCTCAAAGAGGTGTTTCGTCGCTATGGCTACCAGCCTTTGGAAACGCCAGCGATGGAAAATCTCTCCACGCTGATGGGCAAATATGGTGAGGAGGGCGATAAATTACTGTTTAAGGTACTCAATTCTGGGGACTTTCTGTCGAAGGTCCCGCCTGCCGACTTGTCATCAGGCGGCAGCACGAAGTTGAGCAACAAAATCTCAGAAAAGGGCTTGCGCTACGACTTGACTGTTCCGTTTGCCCGTTATGTGGTGCAACATCGGGATGGACTTACGTTTCCCTTCAAACGCTACCAAATCCAACCCGTATGGCGGGCGGACAGACCACAAAAAGGTCGCTATCGGGAATTTGTGCAATGTGATGTGGACGTGATAGGGAGTAATTCACTGCTGAACGAAGTGGAATTACTGAAAATCGTCTCCGAAGTCTATAAGCGTTTAAACATCCGCGTTCGCATCCATATCAACAATCGGAAAGTGCTGGCAGGCATTGCAGAAATCATCGGTGCAGAGGAACATCTAACGGACATCACCGTTGCCATTGACAAAATGGATAAAATAGGTTTGGAAAGTGTCAATGCCGAGTTGAAGGAAAAGGGACTTTCGCCGGTGAGCATCCAAAAGTTGCAACCCGTATTAGCTTTAGAAGGGGACAACGCTGAAAAGTTGCGGTGTCTGCAAGAACTATTTACCAACGGTAGTAGTGCGACAGGACTATTAGGGGTAGAGGAGTTGAGGCTCGTTTTTGACTATCTTCAAGACATGCCGACCTTGTCGGAGATAAAGTTAGACCTCACACTTGCCAGAGGTTTAAGTTATTACACCGGCGCCATCTTTGAGGTGAAGGCTTTAGATGTCGAAATGGGCAGCATCACGGGTGGTGGTCGCTACGACGACCTTACCGGTATCTTTGGACTTCCGGGTGTTTCGGGTGTAGGCATTTCCTTTGGGGCAGACCGAATTTTCGATGTCATGGAGCAATTGAATATCTTTTCCACCAAAGCGAACATTACCACCCAACTGTTATTAGTCAATTTCGGTAAAGAGGGGGAAAGGCACAGTCTGAAAATCGCCGATGAACTACGTGCCGCGGGCATCAGTGTGGAACTCTACCCTGAAGCAGAGAAGCTCAAAAAGCAAATCGCTTACGCCGACAAAAAGGGCATTCCCTACGTAGGTCTAATCGGTGAGAATGAAATCAAATCCGGCCTTATCTCCGTGAAAGACATGAAAGAAGGGTCACAGAAAGATTACACCTTATCAGACCTGACCAACCAGTTGTCCGCAGGCGGCAGCGATTTCTTTCCTTATCAGACCTGACTAACCAGTTATCCGCAGGTGACAGCGATTTCTTTCCTTGTCAGATCTGACCAGCCAGTTGTCCACAGGCGGCAGCGATTTCTTTCCCTTTGCTACGACGCACGTTGACGATGATGTTTTTGCTCTCTAAGAAGGCAACAAAGGAATTCCTTTGTTTTTCATCGGAAGCTTGAAAGTCTGAGAACTTGTTTTCGTTGTACTCGATGATGTTTATTTTCACGGGAAATTGTCTGCAATACACGGCTAAGGCTTTCGCATCATCAAGGGAGTCATTCACCCCTTTTAGCAGGAGGTATTCAAAAGTCGGTCGTGTGTCTGTTTTGGCGACGAAGTATTTCAGGCTATCTGCCAACTCGTTCAGTGAATACATTTTGGCGATCGGCATCAGTGCCTTGCGCACTTCTTCTTTGGCAGAATGAAGGGACAGTGCCAAGTTGAAGCGTACATTGTCATCGGCTAACTGTTTGATTTGGGGGGCGATACCGACTGTGGAAAGTGTAATCCTTGATGGGGACATTCCCATACCCTCCGGGGCAGTAATTCGGGCAATAGCTGTGAGTACATTTTCGTAGTTCAACAGGGGTTCACCCATGCCCATGAGGACGATATTTGACAGGGAACCACCTCGCTTTTCGGCTTCGCTTTTTGCCTTGACGACCTGCTCGAATATTTCCCCAACGCTCAGATTGCGTTTAAATCCCAAGCTTGCAGTGGCGCAAAACAGACATCCCAGTTTGCACCCTACCTGTGAGGACACGCAGACCGTAAATCGTTCTTTTCCGGGAATGAGTACGCTTTCGATATGTAAGCCGTCATGCAGTTTCCAAGCCGTTTTGGTTGTGCCATCGGCAGCCGTTTGTACTTGCTCGGCACTTAGCGTATCGAAGAAAAAATGTTCCGCCAAGGAAGAACGCAATGCCTCCGGCAAGTTGTTCATTGCCTCAAAAGAGCCGACTCCTTTGTCCCATATCCAACTTGAGATTTGTTTTGCCCGAAACGACTGCTGTTTGTTTGCTTTTAAGAATGTAAGCAACTCCGCGTCGGTAAGAGAGCGTATGTTTTCTTTTTGTTGCGTCATAGTTATCAGATGGCAGTTATGTATTTTGCGACTGCAAGTTTACACATTAAATCTGACTAAAACAATTCCCCGGCAGTGACTGCACTTTCCCTTCGAGTTCTAATTTCAGCATGAGGGGGGTAAGTTCATTGATGGGAATACTGCTGAGGCGACTAAGTTCGTCAATGCTACTGCCTTTATTACTGCCTTGGTCGGCGAGGATTTGCAGGACGGCGGTTTCATTGTCGGTACTGTTGTTGCTATCTTCATTGTCTTCCGTCCAGAAATCCAAGGTCATTTGTTCGGGTTTCTCTATTTTGGGCGTTAAGTTCAAGAGTTTGATGATGTCGTCACCATTCTCCACTAAGGCGGCACTATTGGTTTTAATGAGTGAATTGCAACCTGCGGACATCTTATCTTCGGGTCTTCCGGGGAAGGCGAAAACGTCTCGGCTGTGGGAGTTGGCAATACGGGCAGTGGACATGGCACCGCCCTTTTCGGCAGATTCGGCAACGAGCGTAGCGTGCGACATACCGGCAATGATGCGGTTGCGCCGCAGGAAGTTGGACGGATGAATGGGTGTGGTAGTGGGGAACTCGGAAATGATGGCTCCTTTTTTCTCGATGATTGTTTGCGCCATATTTTTGTGTGCTGCGGGGTAAATAATGTGGAGACCATTACCGAGTACTGCCACCGTTCGGATCTTATGTTCTAAGGCGGCCACGTGTGCTGCACAGTCTATACCGAAGGCTAAGCCACTGACGATGGTGAAGTTATTCCTTGTTTCGGAGAGTTCTTTGACTAATGTGTTGACCCTGCTGCGGCAAGCTTCAGAGGAACGGCGTGTACCGACAATTGCCAGATAGGTTGAGGCATCCGCTGTCAGTGTTCCCTTGTAATAAAACACGAGCGGTGAGTCGGCACATTCGGATAGAAGTGGTGGGTAGAGATAACTATCATAAGCACAAATTTGTATGTCGTATTGTGCTGTATGTTCCAGCTCTATCTTTGCCCGTTCCATTGCTTTGGTGCGAGCAAAAAAGTCTGCTTTCACATTAAACTCGCTGTATAGCTTATTAAGGGCTTTGTCATTTTCGGTAAAGAAGCCTTCAATGTCCCCACATCGTTTGATGAGGGGAAGGAACAATACGGAATTGAGCGTTGGGAGCATGGTCACGGCGATTTGCGACAAGATGTTGTTTTGATTATCCATGGTTTTGCTAATTGGTTTTTTGCTAATTGGTTTGTAAATAGTTGAACCTTTTGCTAAGTTACAACTATTTTTTGACTAATGTACAATCATAACAAACGCGGGGCGAAAAACTGTTATTTGACTAAAATACAATCACCACAAACGCGGGACGAAACTGTTTTTCATTTCATGCGTTTGTAAATCCCGAAATTTTCATGTACTTTTGCACAAATTTGTAATGTAATATATTACTCCCAAAATTAGATGTTTATGAAAACAACGCTTACGCTCACGCTTGAGCAGGAAATGGTAAAAACGATGAATGATTATGCCCATAAAAGGGGGTCTAATATTTCGGAATTGGTAAAAAATTATTTTTATCTGATTACTCGGAATGATGATTATTTAGAAAATATTCCGACAACTCCTATTGCAAACTCATTGATGGGGTCATTAAAAGCACCGGATAATTTGGATGACAAGCAGGAATTGGCAAATGCGCTGATAAAAAAACATTTGTAGGATGAAAGAAATATTTTTGGATACCAATGTTGTTCTTGATTATTTAACAAAGCGTGAACCATTTGCAAAACCGGCATTAGCTCTGTTTTCGTTGGCTGAGAGCAATCATTTTAAAATAAATATTTCTGCCATATCCCACACTACCATTTATTATATACTGAGAAAAGTTAATTCTCATCAAGAAATAATTGAAAATTTGACTGTGTTGTCTGATTTATGCTGTGTGCTTCCTGTTGATAAAATGGTTTTAGACCAAGCGATGCGTTCTGGTTTTATGGATTTTGAAGATGCTGTGCAGTATTATTCTGCGCTGCAAAATCCAATATGTGACGTAGTGATTACAAGAAATGTAAAAGATTTCAGGTCTGCTAAAATAGCGGTAATGACTCCCGATGAGTTTCTGAAAGTGAAAAACAATTATATAGCAAATAAATAATGCTACTTGAAATTTAGTTTGTACCTTCCCTTTGTAAAAAACAATTTTTCCCATTCCATACCTTTGTAAATCCCCCATTTTTACGTATTTTTGCGCTCTAAATGACAAAAAATATGAGAAGACCTGAATTTACCCCCCCCATTTTAACACGCTCGTTATCAAGTAGTTATGGGCATCCAATAAAACTATTTATCAACAATAATACATCAACCATATCAAGGTTTTGCCTTGGTGTGGCTTTTTTAATGTCCTCAATTTATGTTATTCAACTCCATTGATTTCGGGATATTCCTACCCATCGTATTTTTGTTGTACTGGGCAATGTCCAAAAAGGTGAAGGCGCAAAATGTGTTTTTGCTGGTAGCAAGTTATTTTTTCTACGGTTGGTGGGATTGGCGTTACCTGTCGCTGGTGTTGCTGTGTTCTATCACCAACTATGCGGCAGGCGTGTTGATGCTGAGAGTTAATGAAGACTCCGACAATGCACAAAAGCGCAGGCGGCTGATTTTGCTCGTTTGTTGCTTGGTTTCGTTTGGGGTGCTAGGTGTGTTCAAGTACTATGACTTCTTCGTAACTTCTTTTGTAGATGCGTTCAGTATGCTTGGTATTCATCTGCAAGCCACTACTTTACATTTGATTTTGCCGGTTGGAATCAGTTTTTACACGTTCCACACATTGAGTTATACGATAGATGTTTATCGCCGAAAGTTTGAACCTACGAAAGACATTGTTTCTTTCTTCCTATTTGTGAGCATTTTCCCGTTAGCAATGGCAGGACCAATTGAACGGGCAACTAACTTGTTGCCACAGATTTACAAACGCCGAACGTTTGATTATGCTTTGGCAGTCGATGGGATGCGGCAAATTCTGTGGGGATTGTTCAAGAAAATAGTTATCGCCGATAATTGCGCTACGATTGCCAATGAAATTTTCAATAATTCCGCCAACTATTCGGGCAGCACGCTGCTTTTGGGTGCGATTTTCTTCACTTTTCAGATTTACGGCGACTTTTCGGGCTATTCCGATATGGCGTTAGGAATTGGCAAACTACTGGGATTTAGGTTTTTGCGCAACTTCAACTTTCCCTATTTTTCGCGCAACATCGCCGAATTTTGGAGGCGTTGGCATATCTCGCTCAACACTTGGTTTCGCGATTATTTGTACATCCCGTTGGGTGGAAGTCGTGGTAGTAAATGGCAAATAGTGCGTAACACGTTCATTATCTTTCTTGTAAGTGGATTTTGGCACGGTGCTAATTGGACATTTATTGCGTGGGGGGCGTATCATGCCATCCTGTTTTTGCCGGTTATTTTGTTGGGTAAAAATCGCAAATATACAGATACGGTTGCCGAAGGGCGAATTTTGCCAAGTCTAAACGAGGTTTGCCAAATGGCAGTCACGTTTGGCTTGGTGGTGTTTGGCTGGATATTTTTTCGGGCTGAAAATATCACGCATGCGTGGAGTTATGTTTCGGGGATATTTTCGGCGTCGCTGTTTACAATGCCTCATATTCATATTTCCAGCGGCGAAATTACGCTGGTGTTCATAACCATTCTCCTATTAGTAGAATGGTTGAATCGGCAACAACAACATGGATTACAGACTGTTAATGTGAAATATCCGATATTACGGTGGATTTTCTACTACGCCCTTATTATGGCAATTATTGAGCTTTCGGCAGTCGATTCACAACAATTTATTTATTTTCAATTCTAAAATCATGAAAAAATACATTGTTAAAATATCGTTGTT
>BNXR01000042.1 GCA_025999735.1 Bacteroidia bacterium
GAATTTTTGTCTTGAACCGTGATTTTAGTAAGATTAAAGGATTATCAAGATAATCAATTTTCTATCTATTCTCTTTCATCATGCTAATCTTGTAAATCTTGTGAAAATCCTGGTTCAAAACATCTAATTTCTACATTCCTAATTCTTTTGTCTGAATTTTTGTCTTGAACCGTGATTTTAGTAAGATTAAAGGATTATCAAGATAATCAATTTTCTATCTATTCTCTTTCATCATGCTAATCTTGTAAATCTTGTGAAAATCCTGGTTCAAAACATCTAAATTCCTAAATTCCTACATTCCTACATTCCTACATTTTTTTTCTCACCATCCTGGATTTTGTATTAACTGTGGATTATTGATAAACTCACTTTCCGGTATCGGGAAAAAATAGTCGCGTGGGGTCGTAAACCGTTGGGTATAAATCGTGATAGGGGTGTAATAATCGCTTATAGGATTCTTCAAAACGTTCCATCCCTGTATCGGTCGATTTTGTTCAGTAGCGGCTGTTTTCCAGCGGCGGCTGTCCCAAAAATAGTGTCCCTCGCAAGCCAATTCTATTTTCCGTTCCTGCTGAATGATGGCACGCAGACCCTCTTTGGTGGTAGGCTTACTCTTATAGTTTGCCTTTGCATGGGTCTGCCAGCTGTTCACTACGCCATCCAATCCGGCGCGCGTTCTGACCTCGTCAATGTACGGATACGCATTGGTGGGTCCTTCTGCTTCGTTCACGGCTTCCGCTGTAAGCAAGAGCAAATCGGCATAGCGCATGTTCGGGAAAGGATATCGGTCAGTTATCCACGTATCTCCGGTCAGATAGCGAGAATTAGGACCGACAAGTTTTTTTGGCCAATAACCTGTAGCATTGTACTCGCCCGGATCGGGACGGTTAGCACTTTCTCCGCTGCGACCTTTGACATACAGACACTGATCATCCGGCAAGGGAGCACCACCTGAGGCTGGCGGATTGTCCCAATGATTTCCATACCAATTGCCCCGATCGAAGCCCAGTGTAGAATAAAAACGCGGCTCACGGTCGAAATTCATGGCTGCGGTTTGTTCGTTTCGCCGAATATAATACCTGTTACCGAAATCGCCTGTGCGAAGATTGAACCGACCGTCATAATCGTAGCTATCGTCCTCGTTAATCGGAACACCATTCGCCGTATAAAACACATCAACAGTAGAAAGAGGAACGCTCATATACCCCCTAGTAGGTCTGAATGTGTTTGTCCCATCAAGTCCGGGCATACACCAACCTTCAAACGTTAAATCCGTATTGCTATTACTCCAAATCGTTTCAACATTATGATCCCGTTTAGAAACTGACTGTCTAAGCATCATTATCTGAGCCGTAGTGTCCGAAACAGGAAGGGTAACGACATAATCTTTTAGTTGAGTCAACCGTATGTTGGATGTCGAACAAGCAACCACCGCTGCTTTACATGCCTCTACCGCTTTGGTCCAACGACTTGGGTCGGGAGTCTGGTTGAAAAACGGTTCTTTGTTGTGGTTTAAGAAACCCGAATACTCCGTATTCCCGTTAAACAGCGGACTTGCCCAATACACCAATACTTTCGCTTTTATGGCATAAGCGGCTGCCTTGGCAAAACGTCCCGACTCTGTAGAGGCACTCGTGAGGATAGCGGGCAATGCATCGTCTTGGATTACTTTTTCGAGCAGTTCCAAGACGTAGGCAAAACAGTCATCGACTTTATCGCGGTACACCCTCACACCCTGCGTGGATGTTGTTATCGGGGCACTTTCTCTTACGATACACATCGGTCCGTATTGGGTAATTAAAAAGAAGTGGATGTACGCTTTGATTAATGTTACCTCTGCTATCCATCGGTCTTTTTCGTCTCGGGGCAAGTCGGGCACTTTTTCGATATTGTCCAGAAACGTGTTACAATCTCGAATACCCGCATAAAGACCACCGGCGGCGGGGTACCCGGAACTCCAGTTGTCCATCAGTGCAGTGCTACGGTCGTTTTGTCCCAGACCGACTACCATACCGGTGTTTGTTCGATGCTCATTGTTTAATACCATTTCAAGAGAGCCGAGAAACCCCGGTGTACGGTCGTATGACACTGCCGACGGCAAATTATAATAACAAGTGGCAAGAAACCTTTCAGCCATATAACGGTCAGAAAAGGCATTGTCTAAGGTAGGCGTCTGGTCGGGAACAACATCCAAATAGTCGTTGCACGAACAGATACCGAAACCTATAAACAAACACATTAAATATTTCATTATTCTTTTCATAATCATCTAAATTTTAATTTTAATTTCTAAAATCCTATATTCACTCCTACATTAAAAACTCGTTGCAGTGGGTAGCCCAGACCGTTGCCTGCCATTTCGGGATCCCACAGTTTGAAGTTACTCCAACACAACAGATTGGTAGCGCTGAGATAGACACGAAGATTGTTTATGTAAGCCTTCTTCGTGAGGTGTTGCGGGATGGTATAACCCAGTTCTGCCGACTTGAACCTCAAAAACGTAGCGTCCTGCATGAACCAGGTACTTTGTTGGGTATTGTTATCCACCACATAATCAGCCAAACGGGGCCAAAAAGCGTACGGGTTGCGATTGCTTTCAGACCAATAATTGTCGGCTATCACCTGTAAAACAGCATTTTGTCCCCGCAAATTATCATTGTCGGTTCCGTCGAGAAACGGTTGTATGCGTCCGTTGCCGGAGGTATTCAGCCAGAAGGACTGGCGTGCCGAGCCTTGGAAAAAGACGGAAGCATCAATGCCTTTGTAACCGACGGAAACGCCAAAACCGTAATTGATTTCCGGTACCGTAGGGTAGCCGATGGGCACCCGGTCTAAAACCGTGATGGCTTCATCGCCGTTCACATCCTTGTATTTGATGTCGCCGCCCTGATAGATGCCGAACTGTTGGGGAGAATTGGCGACTTCCGTGTCGTCCACAAACAGGCGTTCGGCAACGTAGCCCCACTTTTGGTTGATGTTTTTACCGACTTTCGACAGCCAGGGGGTGGCGCTGTAATCAGGCTCTTCCCACTCGATGACCTTGCTGGTGGCATACGTAAATGTTCCACGACCGGTAACCCACAAGTCCTTGGTGAAACTTTTTTCGTAATTCAGTTCCATATCAATTCCCTGTCCGCTTGCCACGCCCAGATTGGCATTTACTGCGGGAACGATACCCATCGTTTTCGGAATGATACGTTCCAATAGGATGTTTTCCCGCCTTTCATGGAAGGCGTCGATATTGGCAGACAGTCCGTTCACAAAAGCGATTTCAGCGCCGATATTGGTCTTGTAGGCCGTTTCCCATCCGATATTATCATTGGCATACCGGTTCACATTGATTCCGCCGGGGTTGTAATCCATATTCGTACCCCAACCAACGGGCTTGTTCGCGTTTATGGTTACATCCGACAAGTAGTAGAATCGGTCGTTGTTGCTCCCGATAGCATCGTTACCTACCAACCCGTAAGTTCCCTTGAGTTTGAACTGTGAAATGACCGGTTTTAAAGGCTCGAAGAAGATTTCATTCGACAGCATCCATGCCAGACCGACAGAAGGGAAAAATCCCCAACGATGACCTGTGGAAAAGCGCTCGGAACCGTTGTAGCCGAAATTGAACTCGCCGAAATAGCGCGTATCGTAATTGTAGGCAAGACGTCCCGAAACTCCCATGTTGCGGTTGGGCAAAGATAATTGCAGGTTGTCGGCATAGCCCTGTTTTGTTTGCCGCATGGTATATACCGCCAAAGCATTCAAACTGTGTTTGTCGCTTATGAGGGTGTTGTATTCTGCAGCCGCCTCCAGATAAAATGAGGTATTGATGTTCCGTGCGCCGGGCAAGAAACCAAGGGTCTCATCGCCACCGCTGGGATTCAAACGCCGCAGGGTATAGGAATTGTCCAATAAATCGAAGGTGTTTAAATTATAATAAAACGGCTTGTATTGACGTGTTATCGTAAATTCCGAAAAACGGTTCATGTTCACCATTGCCCTGATTTTTAAGCCGTTGGTAAGCATATCCAGATTCTGTTTCACCTCAAACTGTGTGGACGTCATGTTGGTGCTGTAATCCCTGTATCCCTTCAGTGATTCGGCATACGGGTTGATGTAATCAGCGGTTCCGTAATTTCCGAACAGGATATGATTGGCGAACTCAAACTCTCCACCCTGCAACTCATTATAGTACGGTTTGAACAACACCGGATTTGCCTGTATCACCTTATTATACATGGCCGTACCTCCGTCGATAGGACCGGTATAGTCGTCAAACGAAGAACTCAACCGCAGTATCAACTCCGTCGATTTAGTTACATCCACGTTTACATTGGAACGGACGGCATATTTCGTCAGGCTGATGTTGGAGTTGAAGTTGTTACGTGGGTCCACCTTCATGTTACCGTTATCCTGCACCACATTCACCGCCACGTAATAACGGGCAATACCCCCGCCGCCACTGATGCTCATGTTGGCGCGCTGATTGATGGTAACGTCTTCAAACATGGCTTTGTACCAGTCGGTAGCCGGATAAATATCAGGATACCTTCCACTTTCCGTCATGCGCATTTGCTCCGTGTTGTACACATCCTGACCTAAAGGATTGCGCGTTTTAGCAGCTTCGTTGTGCATCCGCATGAACGTGAGAGGGTCGGCGATAGCGATTTTTTTGGTCGGGCTTGAGAAAGAATTTTCCAATCTGACATTGATGACCGCTTTTCCTTCGCGCCCTTCCTTCGTTGTAACCAGTATCACTCCATTGGCACCACGTGCACCATACAAGGCCGTTGCCGTGGCATCTTTCATGATGGAGAAACTGGCGATGTCGTCGGTGTTCATCCGCGCCAAATCTTCGGTGGTCAGTTCCACACCGTCAATTAGAATCAGCGGGTCTTTCTTGGCATCAGCACCGAAAGTGGTAATACCGCGAATGAAGAAACTGGCATTGTCCTGCCCCGGTTCACCGCTTTGCTGGTAGGAAATCAAGCCTGCCACACGTCCTGCAAAGGCAGTGGTGAGGTTGCTGCTTGGCACCTTCAAATCTTTGGTGTTGACAGTAGTAATGGACGAAATCACGCTCTCTTTTTTCTGCGTACCGAAGGCCACAACGGTCACTTCGTCCAGTATGTCCGCCTTCGGTTTGAGTTGCACATCTATCTTCCGCTGACCATTGACGGCGATAGTTTGCGACTCATACCCTAAAAAGGATATTACTAAGGTACCACCTTGGGGCACCTCAATCTTGTACGTACCATCGGGGTCAGTCGTGACACCGCGCGTACTTCCTTGCAGGGCGACAGCCACACCCGGTATCGGGTCGCCCTTCTCATCGGTGATAACACCGCTTACACTCACATTCTGCGCCCATAATGATAGTGGCGACAGCAATAATACTAATAACAGTCGCATCGATAGAGACGGGGCATGCCCCGTCTCTACAATGCGGTTGCTGGCGCGGCTTTGTAAGCCGTGTCTTTCTTTTTGTTTAAAACATTTTTTCATCATAAAATAAAAATTTAATTGAATTAATTTAACACTTAGTAATTCTGGGCGCAAATGTAATCATAAATCCTTAAATTACCCCCCCCATTTAGTTAAAAATATATAAATAACTATAATTTTGACACAATGAATGTTAAACGCATAGTAGAGACGGGGCATGCCCCGTCTCTACACTTCGGGACTATATGTCGTAGGGGCGACCCTTGCGGTCGCCCCTATAATGACGGGTAGGGGCGGGGTTTGCCCGCCCCAAACCTTTTTTATGCGTTTGTGTGTAATTAGAAATATAATGTTACCGTTGTGCGCGTAAGTACGACTAAAATAACCAATACCATTAATATTGTAATCATGAACAAAACAGTAACCACACAAGCCACGCCTGCGGACATACGTGCAACTCTGGACAGAACGGCGCAACTGCAAGAGAAAAGAAGCGGTATCGACAAAGCGCTGGAAGACGTGAGGGCAGGCAGGGTTTACGCTGCAAAGGATACAAAGGATTTAATGCAGCAAACTATTCATTAGCCATCATGTATTCTCTTACCTACACCAATCAATATCACAAGAGTGTCAAGATTTGCAATAAGCGAGGTTACAGGCTTGCTCTATTATCAGACGTTATCTTGACATTGGAACAAACAGGTTGTCTACCACCAAAATACAAAGCCCATAAACTTTCGGGCAATTATCACAATCGAAGATAACCAACTCACCGTAACCGTAATCGCTATAGGACATCGCAAAGATGTTTATCGAATACGGTAACATTTCTTCTCATTCGGTGTATATCAGTTTGATGTTAGACTGAATGGTTGCGTAGTTTGTTTCTACGTAATGAATAAACGCATTATTGACTAAGCGGTTACCCCCCGGTGTGGGATAGTTGCCGGAAAAATACCAATCTCCACTGTGCTCTTTGCAAGCTACGTGCAGGTTTCCGATGGTCTGAAAGACAATTTCTATGTCCATATCACAATCATCAGGACGCACCATATTGGCTATTTGCCGCGATATATCTTCATCCGTAAAGGGGGCGTAAATCTCTTTTACATAGTTTATTATCTTCTCTTTTGGGAGATGTTCCTGTTCTTTGCACTTTTTATAAACGTCAAGAATCAATTGGGTGCGACCGCTTCTTTGCAGTAATTCGATGGTAGCATTGAAGGCGATAAATTCGCCCATACTTGACATGGCGATACCGTAGCAATCAGGGTAACGAATTTGCGGTGCAGAGGACACGATGACAATTTTGCGCGGATTTAGACGGCACAAGATTTTGATGATACTCTGTTTCAAGGTTGTACCACGCACGATGCTGTCGTCAATCACGACAATATTGTCGAGCCCCTCGCGTGTACACCCATAAGTGATGTCATATACGTGCGCCGCAAGGTCGGCACGACTTCTATCTTCTGCAATAAAGGTGCGCAATTTGATGTCCTTGATGGCCAATTTTTCCGTGCGAATGCGTGCGGACAATATTTTTGTCAGGGTGTTATCATCTATTTTAATACCTGCTTTATTGCTTTCGGTAGAGAGTGCAGACAATTCTTTCTTTTTCTTTTTGTTCAGATAGCTCTCCAGGCCTTCCAACATTCCGTAATATGCGACTTCCGCCGTATTGGGGATGTATGAGAAGATGGTGTTGTCGGTATCATAGTGAACGGCTTTTAGTATCTGTTCCGTGAGTAGCGTACCTAACAGTTTGCGTTCTCTATAAATGTCTCTGTCACTACCTCTTGAAAAATAGATACGTTCAAAGGAGCAAGGTGCCAGTTTTTTAACCGTCCGAATATGCTCCAATGTAGCCTCACCGTTTTGTTTGATAATCAATCCTGCACCGGCAGGTAACTCTTGTATATCTTCTATTCGCTTGTTTAGGATTGTCTGCAGCACCGGTCGTTCGGATGCCACAGCAATAATTTCATCATCAGCGTAATAAAATGCGGGACGGATACCGCATGGGTCTCTGAAAACGAATGAATCACCCGACCCTGTCAGTCCGCAGACCACATATCCACCGTCCCATTTGGCGGAGGCTGTTTTCAAAATATCTTTCAAATTCAGGTCATCTTCAATCAACTTATTGACTTCTTGTCCTGACAGTCCTGATTTTCGGTGTTTTGCGTACAATTTTTCCACCTGTTGGTCTAACAGATAGCCGATTTGTTCCAATATAATAAAGGCATCGGCATCTTGTCTGGGGTGCTGTCCCTTTTCAACAATATCGACTAAAATTTCATCTACATTTGTCAGGTTGAAATTACCGGCTAAGCAAATATTACGGCTTCTCCAATTGTTGCGTCGTAAAAATGGGTGTAGGTATGACGAGCCGGCTTTACCGGTGGTGCTATAGCGGAGATGTCCCAAGTATAAATCCCCTTGGAAGGGGCAAGCGAGTTGTTCACCGTTTTTATTGGTAGTTTTCCAGTTTTCGATTTCGGCATTAACTTTGTCAAAGATATCGCTGATAGCCTTATTTCCCATGGCTCTTTCGCGGTAGATATATTCTTCGCCCGGTTGTGCTTCCAATTTGACGCATGCGATACCGGCACCTTCTTGTCCTCTGTTATGCTGTTTTTCCATCAGCAGATAGAGGATATTTAAGCCATACGATGATGTTTCATATTTTTCTTCATAATACTTGGCGGGCTTTCGTAGGCGCACCATGGCAATGCCACATTCGTGTTTTATTGAGTCACTCATTTTGCTTGTATTGTTGGATGGGGGCAAAGATAGTACTATAATTGCGGACACGCAAATAATTTTGTAAATTCCACGATTTTTACCTACTTTTGCGGGCAAGTTTTTCAGGAATAACCATATAAATACCGAATGCACTTCACCCTCTTGCACACAGACAAGGACTCCAAGGCACGTTGCGGTGTACTTTCAACTGCTCACGGAGAAATTCACACGCCTGTTTTCATGCCTGTTGGTACAGCGGGGACGGTGAAGGCGGTGCATTTCAGAGAGTTAAAGGAGGATATTGGTGCGGAGATAATATTAGGTAACACCTATCATTTGTATTTACGTCCGGGTACGGAAATAATGGAAAAGGCGGGTGGTCTGCATAAATTCAACTCGTGGGACCGCCCGATATTAACGGATAGTGGTGGTTTTCAGGTCTTTTCGCTCGCAGAGAATCGGAAAATCACGGAGGAAGGAGTCATTTTCCGTTCCCATATAGACGGTTCAAAGCACCTGTTTACGCCTGAGAACGTGATAGACATCCAACGGAAAATCGGTGCGGACATTATCATGGCTTTTGATGAATGTCCACCCGGCACGAGTGACCACGCATACTCGTTAAAATCGTTAGAGCTTACGCAAAGATGGTTGAAAAGGTGCGTGGAACGTTTTGATGCCTCGCGACCTTTGTATGGCTATGAACAGTCACTTTTTCCGATTGTGCAGGGTTGCGTATATAAAGATTTAAGGGAAAAAGCGGCAGAATACGCTGTCAGTCTGAATCGGGATGGTTACGCCATAGGTGGTCTGGCAGTTGGCGAGCCGGTGGAGCAGATGTACGAAATGCTTGAGGTTGTGAATAGGATATTGCCACAAGAGAAGCCCCGTTATTTGATGGGGGTGGGCACACCGGAAAACATTTTGGAAGCCATAGAGAGGGGTGTGGATATGTTTGATTGTATTATGCCCACACGCAACGGACGTAACGGGATGTTGTTTACGACAGAGGGGATGCTCAACATAAAGAATAAACAGTGGGAAGCGGATTTCTCACCGCTCGATCCAGCAGCACTGTGCTTTGTGGATGAGAGTTGTACAAAAGCCTATTTGCGGCATTTGTTCCATGCAAACGAAATTTTGGGTCTTCAGATATGTTCCATCCACAATTTGGCCTTCTATTTGTGGATGGTGAAAGGAGCCAGACAACATATTGAGGCAGGGGATTTTAAAATATGGAAACAGAAAACTTTAAATAAGGTAATGACGAAATTGGTATGACAAAAGCAGTATGAAAAAATTAGACCTTTACATCGTGCGCAAATTTTTGGGGACCTTCTTTTTCTCGTTGGCCTTGATTTTGTGTATTGTGGTGGTATTTGACATATCGGAAAAGATAGAGAAATTTATCGAAAATGATGTTACGTTAAAGGAGATAGCGTTTGATTATTATTTGAATTTCATTCCCTACTTTGCGAATTTATTTATTTCTCTTTTCACCTTCGTAGCTGTGATTTTTTTTACTTCCAAGATGGCTTATGACAGTGAGATTATTGCTATTTTAAGTACTGGTATTAGTTTTGAAAGGCTTTTACGTCCTTATATGATTTCGGCTTTGATTATCGCCCTATTTTCCTTCACATTAAGTGCTTTTATCATACCGAATGCCAATGTGAAGCGCCTTGAATTTGAAAAAAAGATTAGGCGAAAATACACCAACAGGGATTCTGACATTCATTTACAAGTGTCGCCGGGTGTAATCATCTATATATCATCTTATTCGACGAGTACAAATATAGGTTATGACTTTTCATACGAGAGTTTTCACGGCGATACATTGAAGAGCAAGCTTACTTCGACCCGTATTGCGTGGAAGAAGGATAAAGAGAAATGGGAAATTTCCAATTGGAAACTGCGAGAATTTGACAATGGGAAAGAGACCTATACGACGGGTCAAAAATTAGACACGTTGATGGGTTTTCTTCCGCCAGAGTTTTCGGAAGATCCCAAGAGTATAAAGGAACAATTGACCTTGCCGGAATTGGACGATTATATTGCGAAAATGAAGTTGCGTGGTAGTGCTAATGTGGTTGAATTTCAGATAGAAAAGTATAAAATGTGGGCAAATTCGTTTGCGATATTTATATTGACGCTGTTAGGAGCATCCATAGCATCGCGTAAAGTGAGAGGGGGGAAGGGCTTGCACATGGGGCTTGGTTTGCTACTAAGTTTTACCTATATTCTATTCATGCAATTTTCAACGGTTTTCTCAACCAATGGAGGGACGAATCCATTGCTGTCAGTGTGGATGCCGAATATAATGTTTATAGTGGTGGCAGCCGGTGTTTATTGGAGCGCAAGACGATAAATAAAATAAAAAATGAATAGAGATAAAAAACACACAAAAGTAGAGCTGTTACGGACTGCAAGCCTGCGGAAGCGAAAGGTTACAACCGTGGAGGTGTCACGGACTGCAAGCCCGCGGAAGCGAAAGGATACAACCGTAGAGGTGTTACGGGCAGCAAGCCTGCGCCAGCGAAAAAAAATCTTAGTTAAGCGTACAGACCCTATTAGTGAAGAGCAGAGGAATGATTTGCGTAAAAGGCATTACAGTAAGAAGAAGCAGTTGTCCCACCATCTGAAAACGTTGAGTACCGATACGGAATTGCGTTTGAACCGTTATATTTCGATGGGTGGAATTTGTTCTCGTCGGGATGCGGATGTGCTCATTAAAGAAGGGCACGTGAAGGTCAATGGAAAAATAGTGCAAGAGCTTGGTGTCAAGGTGCAGAAAAACGACAAGGTTTCGGTTGGTGGCGTGGCGGTGGTTCCGGAAAAGAAGGTGTATTTAGTGCTCAACAAACCGAAAGATTATGTAACGACACTTGAAGACCCCTTGGACCGTAAAACGGTCATGTCTCTTATTGAAGGGGCTTGTAAGGAGAGAATTTATCCTGTGGGGCGTTTAGACAGGCAAACTACCGGTGTACTTTTATTTACAAATGATGGAGAATTATCCAAGAAGCTCACCCATCCGAAGTATGAGCACAAAAAAATCTATCATGTCTGTTTGTCTCAGCCACTTGCCATGAAAGACTACAACCTTATTAAGGAAGGTTTGGAATTAGACGACGGACTGATAAAAGCGGATGAAATAGAATTTGTGACCACAGATAAGACAGAAGTGGGTATTGAGATACATTCCGGTCGTAACCGCATTGTCAGAAGGATATTTGAACATTTGGATTACGATATTGTCAAGTTGGATAGGGTTTATTTTGCCGGTATTACAAAGAAGAATATATCGAAGGGGAAGTGGCGATTTTTGACACAAGAAGAAGTGCGAATATTGAAAATATATTGAAAAATTTAGAAATTGAGGAAGATAGCAAGGAAAAAGCCCTTTGGGCAATTGACACAGGTATCGAAAGTGGTCGTGCAATATGTAATAATACATAAAAGATGTTAAAATGGGGGGGTAAAATAAAAAAAACATTTTTTTAACAAAAGAAAGGATTACCTTTGTGGTTCATTTCAAGAAAATACTTTATGAATAATTTCGTAGTAAATAGGATAGGTAGGGTGTATGTGCTGAAAAAATTTTCATACACGCCTCGTGCTGCAATATTCTGTATAGACTTGATTTTTAGTGTACTGGCAGTATTGTTTGCTGGTATATTATTTGAGAATTTTCAGATGTCCACCATAAATTGGACACGTTTGGGCGAAATAGTGTTAATCATTACTCCCATTCGGGCACTCAGTTTTTGGCTCGGTAAGACCTATTCGGGGATCATACGCTATACGGGAACGGAAGATGTGTTTCGTATTTTTGGCGTATTGATTTTGGGTGAGTTGACTATTTTGTTATCTAATGCGTTTTTCTTTCTCGCTGGCAGTAGCTTGTTTATACCATTAAGTTTACTGTTGACAGAATGTATGATCCTTACGTTTATGATGACGATATTCCGTTTACTGACAAAAATGGTTTTTGTTCAATATTTAGGCGAACGACAATCGAAGCAAAATGTGATAATATGTGGGAATGATGAGTATGGTTTAATGGCAAAGCATGCTCTTGACAACGACTTGGAGGCTTCTTATCACGTGATTGCATTTTTGGATGTGAATGACCGGAAGATGGGGAAAATATTGGAAGGTGTAAAAATATATAAATCGACAGCTTTGTCCTATTTGTTACGAAATCATACGATAGACAAAGTGGTCATTGCCAAAAAGATATCACAGGAAAAGAAAAATTATTTAGTTAACATTTGTTTAAAATACAACACAACTGTATTGGAGGTGCCTCAATTTAACAATTGGATTAATGGGGATTTGAATGTCAAGCGCATCAAGAACATCAAGATTGAGGACCTTTTAAACAGGGATATCATTGAGTTGGATGAGATGGGGTTGCGCAAGCAACTGTTGAACAAAGCGGTCTTGGTGACAGGAGCTGCCGGTTCTATTGGCAGTGAGATAGTACGTCAATTGATAAAATTTAAGCCATCAAAAATCATCCTTTTTGATGAAGCAGAATCCCCTTTATATGACATCCAATTGGAAATATACGAGCAGTATTATTTTGATGATTTTGCAATAGAATTGGGTGACGTCAGGGATGAGCGTCGCGTAGAAGAGGTTTTTGTAAAGTATCGACCTGATGTAGTTTACCATGCGGCAGCGTACAAGCATGTGCCTATGATGGAGTTGCTCCCTATTGAAGGCATAAAGACCAATGTTTTAGGAACAAAGAATGTGGCGGACTTGGCTGTAAAATATGAGTGCGACCGTTTTGTAATGATTTCAACGGATAAGGCTGTAAATCCCACCAACATCATGGGTTGTACCAAACGAATAGCAGAAATATATATACAGTCGTTAAACAGGACTAGCAAGACGGCTTTTATAACGACACGTTTTGGTAATGTGTTAGGCTCTAATGGTTCGGTGATTCCCCGTTTTGCCAAGCAGATTGAAAGTGGTGGTCCCATCACGGTGACCCATCCCGAGATAACCCGTTTCTTTATGACGATACCGGAAGCGTGTCTATTGGTCTTACAGGCTGGTGTATTAGGTGAAGGGGGAGAGATATTTGTGTTTGATATGGGGGAAAGTGTAAAAATAGTAGACCTTGCCAGACGGATGATAAAATTGTACGGTTATGAAGTAGGTAAGGATATTCACATCGTTTTCACCGGTCTGCGTCCAGGTGAAAAGTTATATGAAGAAGTTTTAAATATACAGGAAACGACTTTGCCAACGCCTCATAGCAGGATAAAGCGTGCCAAAGTCAGAGAATATGACATTGGGAAGGTGAAATTAGAGATTGATGGTCTTATTCGGGCTATTGACAAGGGGGATGTTTTCGGTGTTGTAAAAAAGATGAAACTGATGGTGCCGGAATATAAGTCTCAAAATTCGGTCTATGAAGAGATTGATTTTCAGTTAGAAGCCCGCAGAATTTCTAAAACAGTCAAGCGTTTGGTCGAAGCATAAATAAATGGGTGATCTGAATTGGTATGCCGTCTATACCTCCTCGAGGGCAGAAAAAAAGGTGAAACAGAGATTAGATGAGCAAGGGATTGAAAACTATTTACCGCTACGTACGGACCTTCGCTTGTGGAGTGATCGTAAGAAAAAAGTCAGTGTACCGTTGATATCCGGTTACATATTCGTGCACACTCAAATGAGTGAGTTTTCCAAGATTTTAAATGTAGTAGGGGTCGTAGCTTTTCTAAGGGAATATTCAGAATTTGCTGTTATTCCGGAAAATCAAATTACTAGATTACGCATGATGGTGGAGAATGCGGCTGATATGGTGGAATTTACAACGAATCCTGTCCATATTGGCGATACGGTCATTGTTGAACGGGGAAACTTAAAAGGACTTGTTGGGGAGTTGGTTGAAATTTTAGGCAAGTATAAAATAGCCATACGGCTACAACACTTTGGATGTGCCTTGCTGACGATTCCTGCGGGCTGGGCTAAAAAAATAAAATGTCTGCCCTGATAATGAGGTGCACACGCAGGTGCGCCACTACAATGGGGATTGCAGAATATTTTGGTGCAGTTGCCCTATTCTTTTTTTTGTGGATGTTGTATATTTATGTAATTTTGTGGCCTTGAATAATCATGTTTTTAACATAAAAGGGTAAATGAAAAAGGGTTTATTATTGATATATTTGGTTTTGAGTGTATTTTCTTCTATGGTGTTGGCACAGGCCGTTCCGGACAGTAAGGTTGTTCAAATGATAAGGGGGGCTCAAGCTCAGGGTATGAGTCAGCAGCAAATAGCGGCGATGTTAGCAAGTCAGGGAGTGACGAAAGCGCAGTTGTCGCGTGTAAAAAGAACTTTTAATAATGAGCCTGACCAATCATTGGAGACACAAGTCGATAGACTTCGGTCAACGGGGGGAGGGAAAGATGCAAAATCGAAAGAGCAAACAAAAAAAGGGTTGAGGGGTTCAAAAAAAGTGGAGGGTGATCCGCAGACGGTCATGCAAAATTTATACCGTGTCGGGGTATTGAACGATTTGCCTGATACGGCTTCCATAAGTTGGATGTTTCCGAAAAAGTCAAAGATATTTGGTCGGGATATTTTTAGCGGTGGAGATTTAACATTTGCGCCACAAGAAGACATTGCTACGCCGATGAATTATATTATTGGTCCTGGCGACGAGGTGATAATTGATATTTGGGGGGATGCCGAGGACATGATTCAGCGGACAATATCGCCCGATGGGAAGGTTGTCATTGATGGTGTAGGTCCGGTTTCATTGAGCGGTTTAACGATAAAAGATGCTACTCGTCGCCTCAAGAGTGCTTTGGGAAGGAAGAGTTATGCAGGTCTTAACAATGGGAGCGTTTCGTTGAGTTTGACATTGGGTAGAATCCGCAGTATAAACGTGAATGTGATAGGAGAGGTATCCGTTCCCGGTACCTATACATTATCTTCTTTATCTACTGTTTTTCATGCTTTATATAATGCTGGAGGCATCAATGATATAGGTTCATTGCGTAGTATAAAGGTCTATCGTCAGGGTAAAAGTATCGCAGATATTGACGTGTATGACTATTTATTTGAAGGGAAAGTAGATATAGACATTACTCTTCAAGATGGTGATGCTGTGGTTGTTAGTCCGTACGTCAATATTGTGGACATCTCTGGGAAAGTGAAACGTCCGATGATGTATGAATTGCGCGACGATGAGACTTTGTCCCACCTATTGCGATATGCCGGAAATTTTGCTGGCGATGCTTATAAGAGCAGTATTCGTGTTATTCGTAAAAGTGGAAAAGAGCATCAGGTATATAATGTAGAAACAGAGCACTTTGTTGATTTTATATTGACGGACGGTGATGAGGTAACAATAGATGCGATACTTCCGCGTTTTGAAAACAAGGTGGAGATACAGGGAGCTGTATTTCGTGCGGGTCTGTACGCTATTACGGATGACGTAAAAACGGTGAAACAGTTGATTGACAAAGCGAATGGTTTGCGTGAAGATGCCTTTTTAAGCAGGGCGGTATTGCACAGAGAGCAGGCGGATTTATCGTCAGAGGTAATTTCGGTTGATGTGGCCGGATTATTGAAAGGGCAGGTTGAAGATATACCTTTGTATAAGAATGATGTATTGTATATACCCTCTATTTTTGAGCTTCGAGAGGAATATACGGTGACGCTTGAAGGAGCGGTCAAGAATCCAGATGTATATAAGTACGCCGACAATATGACGGTTGAAGATCTGATTATTATGGGTGGAGGTCTTATGGAGTCAGCTTCGATAATCAAGATAGATATTTTTCGACGGTTCAAAGATCCACAAAGTAAAGCACCCAATAAAACGCATGTGGAAATGCTTTCAGTGGACGTGCAAGATGGTCTCATTCTTTCTGGCAATAAATCGTTTAGTTTATCTCCTTTTGACGAGGTGCATGTGCGAGAATCACCTGCTTATAGAGTTCAGCAGAATGTATCTATTGAGGGCGAGGCTATGTTTGCAGGGGAGTATGCGTTATCAATTAGAAATGAACGTTTATCGGATATTGTAAAAAAAGCGGGTGGTCTTTCCAAGGAAGCTTATCCAGAGGGAGCACGTTTGTTACGTGTGACGACACCAGAGCAAAAGGTGTTAATGCAAGAGATTCTAATGGACTTTCAAATGAAAAGTGGTGGTAAAGACACATTATTGCTTGGTGCGATGGGGGATTATCACTCTGTCGGCATAGAATTGCAAGAGGCTTTAAAATCACCTGGTTCAGATTTTGACGTAGTGCTGAAAGAGGGTGACCGTCTAATCATTCCTCAATACAATGGTGCAGTGGGTGTACATGGTGCAGTAGGTCGTACAAATACAGTGGCTTATAAATCTGGGAAGCGAGTTCGCTACTATGTTCGTCAGGCCGGTGGTTACTCGGAAATAGCGAAAAAGAGTAACGTATTTGTTTTGCATATGAATGGAACAATAGAGCAAGGCAGATGGGCAAAGGTCAAGCCTGGCAGTGAAATTATTGTGCCAACAAAAATACCGACTCCAAGCAGATTGGGAGAATACATAAGTATAGCAACCTCTGTCACCTCAGTGGCAACTATGATGGCGACACTAATCACTGTATTAAATAGATAATCAATAGCTCAATACGATGGATACAAATACGGATACAAATTGGGAAGTGGTGAGCAGAAAAGAAACTGAAGAGCAAGAGATAGATATCATAGATCTCATCCGCACATTGTGGCATAATAGGAAGTTTCTATTCAAGATTACGTTGATTTTTATGCTCATAGGTATTTTTGTTGTTTTATTCAGTGCCAAGCAATACACAGCAAGTTGTTTGTTGTTACCTCAAACAACACAGAAAAGTGCGGGAGGCAATTTAGGCGGTTTGGCAGCTATGGCTGGAATAAGTCTCGGCAGTATGGGTAGTGGAGAGGTACTTTCACCGAAGATGTATAGTAAGATATTAGAAAGTGTGCCGTTTCAAAAGCAGTTGATGCGCACTCGCATTAGTATAAATGGTGATGAATCAGTCACGTTGCTTGACTATTTTACCGATGAAAAATATGCGAAGTTTAATTTGTTGGGTTTTATATCCAGATACACCATCGGTTTACCGGGAGTAATTATCGGAGCAATACAGGGTGCACCAAAGCAGGACACTACTGATGCACTTCCCAAGGCTTCAACGATAGAATCCCTAACCATGGAAGAGCGGGGTTGTATGGGTGTTTTGAAGAGCTTAATAAAACTGACAGTGAACGCAAAGGATGGTTATGTGGATTTGCAAGTTTCTATGTCAGAACCATTAGCGGCGGCTCAGTTTGCAGAATCCGTACAACATTTGCTTCAAGCGAGCATTATAGAGTTTAAGGCTGATAAAGTGCAGTCCACCTTGGATTTTGTTCAAAGTCGGTATGACGAAACGAAGCAGGAATTTGAGAAGATACAAGCTCAGCGGGCAGTTTTTCGGGATGCGAATAAGAATCTTACTTCTGCAAAAGCTCAGACCGAGGAAGAGAAATTGGATACTCGCTACGATATAGCCTTGGCTGTTTATACGGATTTAGCTAGGCAATTGGAGCAGGCAAAAATCAATGTTAAAGAGACAACTCCACAATTGACGGTCATTGATCCTGTGACGGTACCGTTCCAAGCCTCCAAGCCTCGGAAAAGCATGTTGGTAATGGCGTTTACTTTTGTTGGTGTTGTCATCGGCGTTGGGTTGGTGTTCGGGTTGCCCTTTTTAGCAAAATTGAGTGGTAAAGAGAAAATCCGCAAATGGGTGGTGGATTAATTTATCACAAATCCCTTGTAGGATGTGTACGTGTAGAATTGTTATGGCAGTGGACAAATGACCCAAAACTCACTCAAAGATTATTTTAACACCACTGCCACACAGCGAGAAAAGTGGAATAAAAGGAATAGCTTTTATCACAAATCATTAGAACGTTATTTTTCGCTCATCATACCGACAGGCAAACGAGTAATTGAAATTGGTTGTGGTTCTGGCAATTTGTTAAATGCCGTACAGCCTTCTTGTGGCGTAGGGATTGATTTTGCGCATGAGGTGATTCGGATTGCGACAAAAAAATATCCGCATCTTCATTTTATAGAAGCAGATGCGGAAGCATTGGGAATAGGGCTTGGGCCGTCCGAAAAATTTGATTATATCATCATGAGTGATATGCTGAGTTGTGCGTGGGACGCTCAAAAGTGTATCAGTGAATTGCGGCAACTGTGTACGCCTAACACACGGATAGTGATTTCGCATTATAATTATGCGTGGGAGTCGGTAATAAAATTTTTGCAGTTCTTGGGGTTGAAGCAAAACACGGGGAGTGGGAACTGGTTTTCTCAAAGCGACATACGCGGTTTGTTAGCTCTTGAGAACTTTGAGGTGATTTCTACTTTCCCCAAGTTGTTATTTCCGATGTATATTCCGGTATTGGATTTCATTTTTAACCGTTTTCTGGCCAATTTGCCTTTGTTGAGTGCGATGGATTTGTTACGCATCACGGTGGCGCGACCTATTATAGAAAAGTTGAACGACGCATCGGTATCCATTATTATTCCGGCTAGAAATGAAAAGGGGAATATTGAAAATGCGATTAAACGGACTCCTAAATTCGGTTTGCACCAAGAGTTTATTTTTATTGAAGGTCACTCCTCCGATAGCACTTACGAGGAGATATTGCGGGTGCAGAAATCTTATTGCGATGTAGACATAAAGGTTTTACGGCAGACCGGCAAAGGCAAGGGTAATGCCGTGCGTGAGGCGTTTGCTGCTGCTTCGGGTGATATTTTGATGATATTAGATGCCGATCTTACGGTGGCACCGGAGGAATTACCCAAATTTTATGCCGCTTTACACGATAATAAAGGGGAGTTTATAAACGGTTGTCGTTTAGTGTATCCGATGGAAAAGAAGGCGATGCGACTTCTGAATTTGCTGGCGAATAAGTTCTTCGGATGGTTCTTTTCGTTTCTCTTGGGACAGCGGCTAAAGGATACGTTGTGTGGTACCAAGGTGTTGTATAAATGTGATT
>BNXR01000043.1 GCA_025999735.1 Bacteroidia bacterium
GTTCGATAAAATGACTCCGTTCGGCGATAGTTTTTTTTGTTATCATATCAGTATAATCGCGACTTACTCTGACACAAGCACTCTTTAGCTCCGGCAAATTAAAGCCGAGTACGTAAATAGGAATAATTGGTAATGTCTTTAGCTTGTTATCTATAGTGTCTTCCGTTTGGTACTGGGAACCCAGATAATGGCGAAAGCGTATCAAATCGGCTATTTTGCGGGCTTTCTGTATTTCAATAAGCACTTTTTTGGATTCTCCCTTGTCATTCTTGATGACAGCTACAAAGTCCATCCGCAAAATGCCTAGACTTAGTCGTTCCTTATTCCGATAAGTGACTTCTTGTTGATGTAAATGTACCGATACAACCTTCTCATCTAAAAGCGTACCAATAAAAAAACGTGCAATGCGTTCATTCAGCATCAAGTCCTTAAATACATAGTCGTAGATAGGGTTGGCTATAACAATAGATGGCCTATCTTCGGTCGAATGTGCTCCGTCCATACTCTGTTCGTCTTTTACTTTTCTAATCTTGTTCATCCTAAAAAACCTTTAATCGTGGTTCAGATAATTTCGCAAAGGTACACCTTAATTCGGGATAAACAAGTAAAAACGGATAAAACGCAACAGATTCTTCGCTACGCTCAGAATGGCAGGCAGCGTCTGGGATGCGATGAGGCAACCCCTCCCCTACTGCCGCCATTGTCTTGAACCACGATTTCCCATAATCGTCTGAATCTGGATTAACAAGATTTTAGGCTTGCCTTGAGCTACTGTTAGTAGTTGCCACGTAGTTTCAGTTCCGTTAGGATTTTCTTTGTGTATAGTGGGAAATCGCTGTTCTGTACCCAAGCATAATAGCTGGGTTGTTCTCGCAGCACTTTATCTACGGATAGTCCTTTGTTTTTGCCGAAATTAAAGATTTCCGTCCCGGCTTCGTCATATATGATGAAACCGGCAAAGTCAACCGTATTGTTTTGAGTGGAAAACTTACTGAGAAAGGCAACATTATTTTCTAAATCTTGCGGGTATTTATCCAATTGTGATTTTAGCACTTCATACGTGGCAATCGTATCTGCCGATGCCGAGTGAGCATCATCAAGATTCTTACCACAATAAAACTTATAAGCGGCTGCAAGCGTGCGCTGTTCCAATTTATGAAAAATCGTCTGTACATCGATAAATTTTCGTTTACGCATATCAAAATCAACCCCTACGCGCAGAAATTCTTCTGCCAATAGCGGGATGTCAAAACGATTGGAATTAAATCCTCCCAAATCGCATCCTACCATATAGCGGGCTAACTCTTTTGCTATCTCCTTAAATTTAGGACAGTCAGACACATCGGCATCCGTAATACCGTGTACGGCAGTCGCGCCCGCAGGTATAGGCATCTCGGGATTAACACGTATCGTCTTTTGCTCTTCTTTTCCGTTAGTAGCTACTTTCAGCAAAGAAATTTCTACGATACGGTCTTTTGAAATATTGATTCCAGTTGTCTCTAAGTCAAAGAATATAATGTGGTTCGTCAGGTTTAATTCCATTTTTCATATTATGAAGGAGAGGTCATGTCTTCTATAATGTCAAACTTCCAGTGATCATGTCTTTACAATGTCAAACTCCCAACGGCATCAATACCATCAGTAAATCTTCATCCTCATCTTCTTTTTCAAAGGGCAGGAACAACCCCGGACGTGTCCGGTCTGAAAGTTCTAACACTACATTTTCGGAATCAATGTTCTCCAAGATTTCCTGTACAAAGGTCGATTTAAAGCCGATAGTGAGTGCTTCACCGTTATATTGGCATACTATTGCTTCGTGACCGGACATGGCGTAATCAACATCCTGCGCGGAAACGGTCAGTTTGCCAGCTTCCAATTCAAATTTCACCAAACTGCTTGCCTGATTAGACACGATAGACACGCGACGGAGTGAATTGTACAATTCTTTTTTCTCCACAATCACATTTATAGGATTTTCCTGCGGTATGACAGAATTGTAGTTCGGGAATTTCCCTTCCACTAAGGTAGAGGTCATCTTATAATTGCCGAACACCAAACTAACTGCCTTTGTAGTGAAAGAGATGGTCAATGCTGAATCGTCTTTCGGTAAGATATTTTTCAAGGTGAAAGCCGGTTTTTTCGGCAAAACTAAGGACTGTTCTGTTTCACTCTTGGCATCAAATCGTTTGTATCTCACTAATTTATGTGCATTAGAGGCTACGAAGGTAAAATTGTCCGGGTGCATTTCTATCAAGATACAATTCATCACTGGACGTAAGTCGTCGCTTGCAGTGGCGAAGATAGTTTTTGTAATACCGTCCAAGAGTAAACCGCATTTAGTGGTAATTTCTGTGCCAGCATCCTCAATCGGCGTAGGTAGAGGATAATCCTCGGCACTTTCGCCATGAATAATAAACTCACCTTTATCGGAGATAATTTTCACTTCATAAGTGGTTTCATTAATGTCGAATGTCAGCGGCTGTTCGGGAAACTCTTTCAACAAGTCCAACAAATTCTTTGCCGGTATCGTGATTTTCCCTTCTTCTTCTACTTTTTCTAAGGTTATTTTGGACTCTAAGGTTGTTTCCTTATCGGAGGCTGTGGCCAATAACCCGTCTTTGGTAGCTACTAAAAGAATATTATCCAAAATTGGCAGGACTGATTTTCCTCCAATCACCTTACTAATTGCCTGAATGGCGGTAAGCATCGCATTACTTGATATGACAAATTTCATGTTTTAAATCTTTTAAGTTTATAATCTTTCTATTTGTGAGTTAAGGGGACAAATGTAGGGCTTTTCACATCCCTCCCAAAATTTATGGAGACGTTTTTCCTAACAAAAATTGTTAATAACCGCCGTTGGCGGCTATTGCTTCAAGTAGAGACGCAAAATCTTGCGTCTCTACATTTTTATGCACAAAGTTAGTATTAAATTTCAATTACACACAAACGAATAAAAATATCAGACAAAATTTATAGGGGAAAAGTACAAAAAATTTTTTTGTACCAATATTATCTATTAATTTTGTCCCTTTATTTATAAATGCAAGGTATAAAATACAAGGGCAAGATTTATAAGGAATGAAGGGTAACGACTTAATAGCCAAACTGCTTGATATCGCCATTGAAGAAGATGTTGGTACAGGGGACATCACAACAGATTCCATCATCCCTGCGCACTCACGGGCTGTGGCTGAGATGAAAATGAAAGCAGACGGCGTGATTTCCGGTCTTAGTGTGGCGAAACTTGTCTATGAGCGTTTTGAAAGCGGTATTGTTTGGAAACCAAGTGTCAAAGATGGCGCTCGAGTGAAAAAAGGAGACATCATTCTGAGCATCGAAGCCAATTATCTCACCCTTCTATTGGGAGAGCGATTATCGCTGAACATCCTGCAACGAATGTCCGGTATCGCCACTGAAACAGCCAAATATGTACAAGCACTGCAAGGGACAGGCACGCAAATCTTAGACACCCGCAAAACAGTACCCGGACTGCGGATATTAGACAAAATGGCGGTCAAAGACGGTGGCGGTACGAACCACCGCATCGGCTTGTACGACCTGTCAATGCTCAAAGACAATCATATAAAAGTAGCCGGAGGCATTACCGCAGCTGTGAAAGCCGTACGCTCTAAAATTAAACCGAACATCAAAATCGAAGTGGAAACGACGAACATACAGGAAGTCCAAGAAGCCCTGAACGCCGGTGCCGACATTATTATGTTAGACAATATGGACACCCACACAATGACCGAAGCCGTGAAACTCATCGGTGGGAAAGCCAAAACAGAAGCCTCCGGCAACATGAGCCTTGAAAGACTCAAAGAGGTTGCAGCCACCGGTGTCAATTACATCAGCGTAGGCGCATTAACACATTCTGTCAAAGCCTTAGATATGAGTATGAATATAAAAAATTAGATAATTACTCCGGATTACTAAAAACAGTAGTGAGTGAAGAAAACTTCAGCACAGACAAAACATACCAAGAAAAAAAATACTTTTTTTAACGCCAAATGGTTTTTTATGTATAAATTTGCAACTTCAAACATAAATTAATAACACTATAAAAATAATTATGACACCTACACACATTGAGCACATCGGCATTGCCGTGGCAAGTTTAAAGGAAGCCATCCCCTTCTATGAGACAGTCTTGGGATTGGAATGTTATGCTATCGAAGAAGTGAAAGACCAAAAGGTGAGAACAGCCTTTTTTAGAGTCGGTCAAACGAAAATTGAATTGTTAGAATCAACTGACCCCGAAGGAACTATCGGTAAATTCGTTGAAAAAACAGGCGGTGGTATGCACCATATAGCCTTTGCCGTGGACGATGTGGCGACAGCCTTAAAAGAGGTAGAAGCTGCAGGATGCCAACTGATTGATAAAGCCCCCCGCGACGGTGCCGAAGGACTGAAAATCGGTTTCTTACATCCGAAATCAACTAATCGCGTCCTCACAGAATTATGCGGAAAAAAATAACAAAAAATATATAATAAATTTTTATGACGACAATTCAAGATAAGATTAAACAACTGATTGACCTTCGCGTTCAGGCGAAATTAGGAGGAGGCGAAAAAAGGATTGATGCGCAGCATCAAAAGGGCAAACAAACTGCCCGCGAACGGATTGAAATGCTGTTGGATGACGGTAGTTTCGAAGAGTACGATATGTTTGTCACCCATCGGTGCACGAACTTCGATATGGACAAGACGAAATTCCTTGGCGATGGCGTAGTGACCGGTCAGGGTACTATTGACGGACGCTTGGTGTTCGTGTTTGCACAGGATTTTACCGTCTTTGGTGGGGCCTTGTCAGAAACACTGGCACTGAAAATTTGTAAAGTGATGGATAAGGCTCTGATAGCGGGAGCTCCTGTGATAGGCTTGAACGATTCCGGTGGTGCACGTATTCAGGAAGGAGTTACCTCCTTAGCCGGTTATGCTGATATTTTCGAGCGTAACATCTTGGCTTCGGGTGTGATACCTCAGATTTCCGCTATCTTCGGTCCTTGTGCCGGAGGTGCCGTTTATTCGCCCGCACTGACCGACTTTATCATTATGGCAGAAAATACTTCCTATATGTTTGTGACCGGTCCGAAAGTGGTGAAAACCGTTACAGGAGAAGATATTACGACGGAAGACCTCGGTGGTGCCGGTGTACATTCCAGTAAATCGGGGGTTTCACATTTCAGAGTGGAAACCGAAGAAGAGGGTATCCTCATTATCCGCAAACTTCTTTCCTATCTGCCGTCCAATAATTTAGAGGATGCACCGATTATCAAATCGACCGACCCGATTAACCGTTTGGAGGACAAATTGAACTCCATCATTCCCGACAATCCCAATCAACCGTACAATGTGATTGAAATCATTGAATCTATTGTTGACTACGGTGAATTTTTGGAAATACACCGTCATTTTGCGAAGAACATCGTGGTAGGTTTCTGTCGTATGGACGGACAGCCGGTGGGTGTGATTGCCAATCAGCCTAATTTCTTGGCGGGCGTGCTGGATATTAATGCTTCCCGTAAGGCAGCGCGTTTTGTGCGTTTCTGCGACTGTTTCAATATACCGATTTTGACCTTGGTAGATGTTCCGGGATTTTTGCCGGGTAGTTCACAGGAATATGGCGGTATCATTATCCATGGTGCGAAATTGCTGTTTGCATACGGTGAAGCAACCGTTCCAAAGGTAACAGTGACCTTGCGTAAATCGTATGGCGGTGCCCACGATGTAATGTCCTGCAAGCAGTTGCGCGGTGATAATAACTATGCGTGGCCATCTGCACAGATAGCCGTCATGGGTGCATCGGGTGCTATCGAAGTCTTGCGTGGTAAGGAAATCGAGAAATTACCGAGCGATGAAGAGAAAGCTAAATTTATTGCCGATAAGGTGGAAGAATACAATGAAACCTTTGCAAATCCATATCAGGCAGCCGCTTTCGGTTATATTGATGATGTCATTGAGCCACGTAACACCCGTTTCCGTGTCATTCGTGCCTTCAATAGCCTGAGGACAAAGAAAGTGGTGAATCCTCCGAAGAAACACAGTAACATACCACTGTAAAAAAATGTAGAAATGTAGGAATGTAGAAATGTAGGAATGTAGATAGAATTTAGTAATTAATTCCTTAATTCCTAAATTCCTAAATTTCTTAATTCCTAAATTTTTAAATTAACAAGGATAACAAAATAATACAATAAAATATGATTGATATGATAAATTTAATAATCCTGCCCTTAGTGGATCTTGCGGCAGAAGCAGGTGGCTATACGATTACCATAGTTTGCCTTTTGGTAACCTTTGCTTCGCTTACCACCTTGATACTTATCTTTACCTCTATACCTAAATTATTGGAATTGTCCGTAAAGAGTACACTCAAAAGAAAACTTGGAACAGATGTTGCCAAAGCAGCGCATGTCCACATAGAGGCAGATATCAATGCAGCGATAGCACTGGCCGTCCACAGTTATTTGAACGAGTTGCACGATGAAGAGAGTAATATCATTACCATCAAGAATGCTCCCAAGCAGTATTCACCGTGGAATTCCAAGATTTATGGTGTGCAATGTGAGCCGCGAAGATAAGCTAAAAAAAATGTAGCAAAGAATGTAGAAATAAATACAGAAATAAATGTAGCGAAAATTTTCATCAAAAATAATTCAACAAATGAAACAATACAAATTTAAAATAAACGGACAGACGTATGGGATTCAAATTGATACATTCGATGGCAATCATGCGACACTTACTGTGAACGGCAGTCCATACGAAGTAGAGATTTTGGGCGAAGAACTCAGGACAAAAACACCGGTGCTCAGTCGCAAACCTGTTGTTAACAAGCCGGGTGAAGGGGATATTAAGAAAACGGTTAGTGCAGGAGGGGGAGCCTTATCCAGAGTAGCGTCTCCACTACCCGGAACGATTAAGAAAATCAATGTTTCCGTTGGAGACAGCGTAAAAGCGGGTGACACGGTGCTGATTATGGAGGCCATGAAGATGGATAACAATATCAATACCGATAAATCCGGTACTATAAAATCCATCAAGGTGAAAGAGGGAGATAGCGTACTCCAAGGCGATGTGTTATTTGAAGTAGAATAAACAAGAAATATAAGTTAAAAAAGATGAAAAGAACAGCTAATTTAGCAAGACAGTTCTTGTTATTGTCCTTCCTTGTGATGGTGGGCGTTTCTAATGTCTCTAACGTTCAGGCAGCAGAGAAAGTTGACCTGCAAGAAAAACTCGTTTCCGGCAAGTGGATGAACAAAAAGGGTGGCTATATCCCTAGTCCTGTGGGTACAGACCCCGGTTACACCGTTGAACGCTACAAGACTTACACCTTTTTCAAGGATAAGACCTTCCAGATGGACTCTCTCAAACAGCGCTTCACCGGTAGATGGGTGATTCAGGGCAATCAGGTGATATTGACGTTCAACCCGAAGACCCTTGTGACGTACAAGAAGAACCAAACTCAAAATTCTAGTGGCTACAAAACAACAGAAGTCCCGACAGATTTAGGAGTACGGACTGCGCGTATAAACGGCGATGTGCTTGATTTTGGGAGTGATGACCAGAATGCAGACTACACCTCGAACGCCATGTCCGGGGCAAAAAGTTTCTGGGAGTTTACCGGCTTTGCAAACGTAACGACCGGTAATTTAGTGATGATTTTAGTGGCCTTGATTTTCATTTTCTTAGGCATCAAATTTGAGTACGAGCCGTTGTTACTGCTACCAATCGGCATGGGTATCATCATCGGTAACATTCCCTTTTACATGGCAGAAGGCTTTAACCTGCAATTAGGGGTTTACGAGCCGGGTGCTGTGTTCAACACGCTCTATCAGGGAGTTGTCAACGGTTGGTATCCACCACTGATATTTCTCGGTATTGGTGCGATGACGGACTTCTCGTCATTGATTTCCAATCCGAAGGTGATGCTTTTGGGAGGAGCTGCGCAGTTAGGTATATTTGCCACCTTCTTGGGGGCTTTGTGGTTGGGATTTGCACCGCCGGAAGCTGCCGCTATCGGTATCATCGGTGGTGCCGACGGTCCGACGGCCATTTTCCTCTCCTCTAAGTTAGCGAACGGTATGAACGTCTTGGCGAACGGTGAAACGGTGAAGAACTTGATAGGTCCTATTGCCATTGCAGCCTATTCCTATATGGCATTAGTGCCGGTAATACAGCCGCCGATTATTAACTTATTGACGACCAAGAAAGAACGTTGCATCAAAATGCGTCCACCGCGTCAGGTGAGCCGTTTAGAGAAACAGATATTTCCGATTATAGGCTTGCTATTGACGGCCTTTATTGCTCCGTCCGCCCTTCCCTTGTTAGGAATGTTCTTCTTGGGCAACCTATTGAAGGAGTCCACAGTAACCAACCGTTTGGCAACCACGGCGAGCAATGCCCTGATAGACACTATCACGATATTATTAGGTATGACGGTGGGTGCTTCAACGCAAGCGGACATCTTTTTGACATCGGACTCCATCTTGATATTTGTCTTGGGAGCCTTCTCTTTTATGGTTGCTACAGCCGGAGGAATAATGGTTGCTAAGATTATGAATTGGTGTTCGCCGAAGGACAATCCTATCAACCCGATGTTGGGTGCTGCCGGTGTATCGGCCGTACCTGACAGTGCCCGCGTGGTGCATAATGTCGGTTTAAAGAACGACCCGACGAACTATTTGCTGATGCACGCCATGGGACCGAACGTTTCCGGTGTTATTGGCTCGGCAGTCGTGGCCGGTGCTTTGCTTTGTTTCCTGATGTAAAATAGGAAGTTAGGTAAAAAAGATTGGAATAAGATATTGTCGTGTTCCTCAGCGAGGTATAGCACTAATATGCTTTGATATTTTCTGCATAGCACTCTATGGTATCGCCTTTTTGCTTCAGTACACCGATGCCAAGTTTCTTTGCCTCCTTGAGTACTTCTTCATTGAACGACATACTGGCAATGCCTAAATAAAGTTTGCGGTCGGCATATTCGGGATACAAGGTTCTGAAATTCTGCACTTTCTTTGTTGTTAGATTTTGCAACGAATGTTCGCGGGCACGATATTTTACCTCAATAATAGCCACCGATGAACCATTGAACATAATAATATCGAACTCATCTTGCACTTTACCAATGTGACGTTCGCGATTTCGTTCTATGAAATCAAATTTGATATTACCTAATTTGCGGGTAGCATCCAAGGCATTGAAAAAATACTCTTCGGCTGAATGACCATTGTTATTGGATATACCACCAACCTCTTTGGCAACTTTGTCAAGAATCTTGTTTATCTCGGCGTAAGATTTTGTTTGCTGCTTTTCAAACTCCTTGTCAACCCCCTTTTGCGCAGTGCCAAATATTACGTCTTCAATTCTTTTCATACGTACGTCGGCTTCGGCAGCTGCTTTCTTGCGTTGCTCTTCCGCTTCGGCAATATCCTTGGCATGTTGCGCCTCAAACTGCTCGCGCTGTTCCGTTATTCTGTCCAAAGTTGCCCAAATGCTTTCAAACGTGGCTTGTGTTGTTTCTGTTTTTTTCATAATTATAATGATTAATTTATTTATTCGCACTATTGACCACAAAGGTAACATTATATTTACAATTACACACAAACGCATAAAAATAAGGAATATGAGCTACCAAACAAATAATGTTAAATCTTTCGGCTTTTTTTTCTTAATGTAAGGATTGGAATAAAGAGTAATAAAGAGCAAATAACAATCGAAGCACCTGCTGGGGTGTCTAACCATGCTGAAAGAAACAAACCGATAACAGAACTTGTACAGCTGATGACGGTAGAAGCGAGCAATAATTGACGAAAGTTCTTGTAAAAAAGACCTGCAATAGTTTGAGGGATTGTCATATAGGAAATCACCAAAATGGCACCCGCCAGTTTCATACACACCACTATACACAAGGCTATGATGATGGTGATGCACACATCAAGTACAGTTCCATTTATGCGATGCGTGCGACTGTAATCCCTGTCAAAAGCGATGTAAAACAGTGGACGGTGAAATAGTGCAAAGAAAAGAACGATAACTGCACATAAAACAGCAGACAGAAGTATTTGCTCCGATGTGACAGTCAGGATATTACCGAAAAGATAACTCATCAAATCCGGTGCGTACCCCGGTGTCAGGTAAATGAATAATATACCAATAGCCATACCGGCAGACCAAATAATACCTATCAGCGAATCTTCGCGTATTTTCTTGTCCTTGCTCATAAATAGGAACACTAAGGCTGATAGCACAGCAAAAACAGTGGCTCCGAACATGGGTGAAATCCCTAAGAAGAAGGCTATTCCTAGTCCCCCGAAAGAGGCATGCGTGATGCCCCCACTGATAAAGACCATCCGCTTGGCGACGATATACATCCCCGTCAGCCCGCAACTGATGCCGGTAAGAAGGGTGCAGAGGAGCGCATTTTGAAAAAAATCGTATTCTAATAAATCAAACATCACCTTTCTGATAACTTGTGGTTCAGGTACACCGTCCTTTTGGCAACTGATTGGATGGTGTTTATATCATGCGAAACCATGACGATTGTCACCGTCTTGTTTAGCTCTTTCAAGATGCCGTAAAATTCATCCTCAAAATCACTGTCCACGAAGGTCATCGGTTCGTCCAAAATCAGCACTTTGGGGGAAGCAATGACGGCTCGGCACAATAAGGCTCGCTGCAATTGCCCGCCTGACAAATCGTTTATGGGTGCTTTTAGATAGTTCTCTAAGCCGTAGTGCTCCAAGAGGGCATATACTTTCTGTTTGTCCGTTTTGCGATAGCGTCCGAAAAGTCCCTTTTGGGAGAGCATACCGGAAAAAACAAGCTCCGTCACGCTGATAGGGAATTTCTTGTCAATAGGGTTGTTCTGAGGAAGATAGCCCCAAAAAGTCTGGCACGGATTATTTTTCCTCGAACAGTTATGCCCCGATTGCTCACAGGGATAGACGATTTCACCGCTTTGAGGTTTGATGAGACCGAGTATTACTTTCAGCAAGGTCGTTTTTCCTCCCCCGTTGGGACCGATGATGCCCAAGAAATCACCTTCCTCAATCGTCAGATTAACAGCTTGCAGCACGGTTTTCCCATCATATCCGGCGGAAATATTGTGTAATTCAATTAAATTCATGTTCTAAGATTTCAACCATTCTTTCCATCTCTGCCATCCAATTTTCGTTCAGGGGGTCAATTTGGATGAGCTTACAACCGGTGACTTTGGCTATCATGGCGGCGTTGCGCACATCAAATTGTTTCTGAATAAAAATCACGCGAATACCTTTTGTCTTCACTTGTCCGATAATGTCAGCTAAATAGGTCGGTCCCGGCTCTTTGCCATCATTCTCAACAGAGATTTGTTCCAGTCCGAAGTCGTTCGCAAAATAGGTAAGTGCAGGGTGATAAATCAAGAATGCCTTTTGCGCACTTGCGGTAACGGCAAGTTGTAAGCGTTGTTTGATAACCTCAATATCTCTGCTTAAAGTCTCATAGTTAGTTTGGAAGAACGCTTCCCTTTCGGGGTATGCACTGCTGAGTGCCGCAAAAATCTCCATACAGATGGACTGGGCATAATCCGGTGATAACCAGATATGCGGGTCTACACCAAGTCTATGGTTTTTCTCAGACCCATGTTCATTTCCATAGTCATGCTCGTGTTTATGTTTATGTTCATGACCTTGTTCGCGTTCATGACCTTGTTCGTGTGTCTGTTCATGTATTTGCCCATGTTCATACTCGTGTGTCTGTTCATGTTCATGCTCTACATCTATATGTCCACAAGTGCCGTCTAATAAGAACACTCTTTCCGAGTGGTTGATTAATACGGTGCTGTCACGTTGTTTGAGAACAGGATAAAGGTGTATTGTTTCAAAGGGCAGGTAGCCGATGGCGAAATAAATCTGGCTGTCGTACAATTTTCTCAGTTGTTCGGTACGCAAATCGCAGGTCGCCGGATTCATACCGGGAGGAATCATCACGTTTACACTCACAATATCGCCAGCAATCCGCTCTACGAAATATTTCTGAGGCAGGATGCTGACACTCACTATCCGCTCGCCCCGTGGGGTTGGCTTACAGGATGTGACCATCAGGAATAGACAGGCTATTAAGAAGTAATTATTATTCATGTTTTTATTCATCATTTATGTCGCTTAAGTCTATTGCCCATACACTCTCGGTCGTGGCCTATATTGATAATGTTTTGTTCATATACAATATTTAATGTAGAAACGTGATTAATCGCGTCTTTTATTGCCACAAAAGTACAAAACTTTTCCATTCCACAAGCAACGGCAAGCAACTAAAAATAAATTAGGCGGCAATTACCTTGCCGTCCAACTCTTAGTATCCCTCGCTCGCGCCGATTTTGCGGGTTTGCCCGCTGAAGTTTTCTTGTTTAGTGGTCATAATTTGATAAGTATTTTTTTCTTACTTTTGCACCCAAGTACAGTAATTTAGTATGGATTAGTTGTGGCTAAATTTGCAAGACGAAAAAAGAAGTTATGCATTATTCATATTGGAAAGAGCGTTTTAAAAAGGTTTTCAGATTTTGGAACAAGCGGGGTTTCGGAGTCCATTCGCCCGTTTTGTTCAATCTAATCACCCAAGCAATCTCAGATAGGAAACATCGCTATACATACCACATCGCCGCCGAACAAGCGAAAGGCATCACACGCAAAGAACGTAAACTCTATCGCATGCTTTTTCGTTTAACAAATTATTTAGAAGTAAAAAATATCCTATGTCTGACGGAGAAAATGGAAAATTTATCATTATATCTGTCTGCTTTACCGAAGGATGTTGTAATAAGTGATGAGCGACCTGAAAAATTAGATGGACTTGATTTTATATATGTTGCCGAAGAGTCGATAGGCAAAATAGAAAAGGTGGACTGGCAGCAAATTGGCTGTGAAAATACGAAAATCGGCATCGTTTTAGAGGGTATCTATTCTCAAAAGAACGCCTTTGATTTGTGGAAAGAGCTACAAAACAAGGCGAGAGTGAGTATTGATGCAATGTGGTACGGGATTTTGTTTTTTGATGCTAAATTACAGAAAGGACGGTATAAAATATAAGGAAAGATGGTATATTATTTTACACTATCAGTAAAATTTCTCATCATCGCTATAGTCTTTCTCAGATGCCGACTGGCAGTCCAACTTTACCTTCATTCCTGGTGGCTTTTCAAACGGTCCATAAGAAAAAGGCAGACTTGGGTCTTTTAATACGCGCTGCATAAACTTGGCCCATACTGGCAATGCCATACTCGCTCCTTGCCCATTTTCTATCGTCTGGAAGTGAACCGCACGGTCTTCGGCACCTACCCATACACCACCCACTAATTCCGGCGTAACAGACATAAACCAACCATCGGAGTGTGACTGTGTGGTACCGGTCTTACCCCCACTTGGAATGTTCACTCCAAATCGCCAGCGTAAACGCCCCCCCGTACCTTCTTTTACAACCGCTTCCAACAAGTTTGTCATCAAATAGGCGGTCTGGGCAGTGATTACTTCCCGATAGCTCGACTTGAACTCCGCCAACACATTGCCGTATCTGTCCTCAATGCGTGACACCAATATCGGGGTATTATGTACCCCTTTGTTGGCAAATACGGAATAGGCTGCCACCATCTCTTTCACCGTTATTTCTGCTGTTCCCAGACAAATCGATGGAACAGGATCGACATGACTGCTTATCCCCATTTTACGCGCCATTTGAGCGACTGCCTGTGGTGTAAATTGTTTTAATACCCAAGCGGATATGTTATTTTCAGAATTGGCAAGCCCCCAGCGCAACGTGACCATTTCTCCCACACGGGAGGTACCTCCTTTGGGTGTCCACCTTTCCCCATTTCCCAAAACGAATGTCTGCGGGATATTAGGCACTTTCTCACAAGGACTTAATCCCTCCTGCATCGCAAGCGTATAAAGGATAGGCTTTATGGTTGAGCCAACTTGCCGCTTTCCAACACTAACCATATCATACATGAAATAGCGATAGTCCTGCCCACCTAC
Source organism: Bacteroidia bacterium (assembly GCA_025999735.1). Taxonomy (GTDB): domain Bacteria; phylum Bacteroidota; class Bacteroidia; order Bacteroidales; family Marinifilaceae; genus JAISHE01. Next base: position 14,022 of record BNXR01000043.1, read on the forward strand.
GTACGCCTTTACATGTCCATTCCGAGGATCCATTGCCATTAAGCCGGCGTGGAAAAAGGACTTATAATATTTCAGTGAATCAAGTGGCGACATGACAGTATCTCTAATTCCCGATAAGGTAAACAACTTCATCGGAACGCGCTTTTTAAATTCAGCCAATACTTGTTTATAAGGCATTTGTGAGCCATTCATGTTTTTGTAGCGTTCGGTCCGCTTGATTGCCCTTTCTATGATGTCGTCAACCTCTTCATTCGTCAAATCATTTGAAAAAGGAGGATTGCGTTTTGCCTTCGCTTCACTATTGAAAAGGGGCTGTAACACTTGGCTTAAATGCTCTACAGAAGCCTCTTCCGCATATCGCTGCATGTGCGAATTTAGCGTTGTATAAATCTTTAATCCATCGGCATAGATGTCATAATTATCTCCACTCGCAGACTTATTTTTGTTGCACCAGCCATAGAGCGGATCGGTGAGCCAAGCGATGGAATCCTGAATATATGTCTCGTAGTTCCACCCTCTGTAATTTGCCTTATTGGGTCTCGTAGCGGTCATATATATACGCAGATATTCCCTGAAATAAGTTGCCAAGCCCTCTTTATGGTCTTCTTTTTTGAACTTTAACCCCAGAGGCTTCACTTTCAACGAGTCATAAGTCGCTCGCGAAATCACATCGTATTTTAGCATCTGATGGAGCACGACATTCCGACGTATCTGTGTTTCTTCCGGTCGTTTCAGGGGATTAAAGAGAGAGGGGTTTTTCGCCATTCCCACCAACATGGCAGCTTGTGGAATTGTCAATGTCTCTACGGGTTGTTGGAAATAAATCTCCGCTGCCGAGTTGATACCGACAGCTAAGTTTAGAAAGTCAAATTTATTGAGGTACATTGTCAGTATCTCTTCTTTGGTATAAGACCTCTCCAAACGAACTGCTATCACCCATTCGCGGAATTTGCGGATAGCGAATTGCAGACCACTTTGGTTCTGCTCACGCGGGAAAAGCATTTTTGCCAATTGTTGTGAGATAGTACTTCCCCCACCGGAAGACGATACATCCATGGAAACCAAGCCTTTTAGCACCCGGAATAACCCTTTCAAGTCTATTCCGCTATGGGTAAAGAAGCGTACATCTTCCGTGGCCACTAAGGCTTGGATGACTGTTAGTGGTATTTCTCGATATTCTGTGTAACGTCGATTTTCACTACCTTGGTAGTAGCGACTGATAATCGGACCATCCTCAAAATACACCTCCGAAGCAAATTTGTTATTTGGATTTTCCAATTCTTCAAACGTGGGCATATACCCCAGTTTCCCTTCGGAAATCAAGAAAAAGAAACCAAACACCGTCACAATCCCTACAAGGAAAAGACTCCAAAATGCAATAATAAAAAACTTTCTTTTAAGTGACATTTTCTCTATTAACGACAAAAAACGCCCAAAAGTACGGCTTTTCTACACAAAAAAAAAGATTTTTAAGATTTTTCTTATCGCATCGTCCCACCGACGGTCTTAAAAGCTTTGCAGCTGTTAATGCCTGCTAAAAGGCAAGACTCAACGCTAATGATTGGTTCGATGTTTGCGTTCTGCCTTGCATTATGCCTGATGTTGTTCGTGTTCTTCTGTTCGGGAATTTGCCGAGAGTTATTGAAAAAATTTGATTTAATCAAAATTTGGCATAACTTTGAACGTTTTTTTTCACTAAATACACAGAACGATGAACAAAATAGGATAAATCAGGGAATATGATATTTACGAATTTTTTAAGAACAAAGAAGCGGTACATGCTCTTGGTAATTCCGTTTCTGTTCATCGTTTTGGTGCTCGTCTTTCGTGAATTTCCCAAACACTTGTCGCAACCAATTATTTTTACGGATAATTTATTGCATATTGGTTTTCTCGATAGGCTCGCCTTGGAAAATTCAGTTTGGGTCAAGGGGTCATTGCTTCTGATTTCAGCGTATCTGATTATTAGTGTTACTTTGCGCTATAAACTATTGTCTCAGGAGACTTGTCTGCCCGGTATTTTGTATATCTGCCTGACGGCAGGAACTTTATGGGAATCATCGGACATATTCCTTTTGTTGGCGGTAATTTTTACTACCTTGGCATTCATCAATTTACAGGGTGCCATCCACAACTCCTATTCAGTCACCAACGTTTTTAATGTGGGATTTTTCACCCTATTGGCTCTGTTGTTTTATCCCAAGTTGATATTCTTATTAGTGTGGGCATTTGTAGCATTATTTCTCTCTGGGCGGTCGTCTTTGCGGGATGTTATAGCTTTATTTTTTGGCTTTGCCACCGTGATTTTCTTTTTCGTTTTTTACTGTTTTTGGACGAATTCCTTGCAGGACATACTTCCTTCTATCGAGCGACTCATCACCATGGAGGGCAAGTCGTTTCACTTTTCGGATGCCATCTGGTTAAGTATAGGTATATTAGTCTTCATTTTCATTTGCAGTCTGGGAGTGATGCTCGGATATTACAGCGGTGCGATAGTAAATCAGAGGAAAAGTATGACCGATTTTGTTCTGTCTTTCTTCATCTTGCTCTCGACTTCCTTCCTTATGCCCGGCATGGGAAATGATGTTTTCTATGTATTAGCAATACCACTTTCGTATTATTTTTCGCAATACTTTATACTGCAAGGTGCCGGATATTGGGCAGATTTCCAATTTTTGTTGTTTTTGGCAGCGTGTGGGTTGCTGTATTGGCATGGAGACATTCTTAGCCTGAATGATTTCTTTTAGTTATTTCCTGGCTCTATCCATTTCTCGTTTAGCGTCTTTCAGTTTCAACACTTCGCGCTTGTCGTATTGTTTTTTTCCTTTTGCGAGGGCAATACGCACTTTTGCCCAGCCCTTGTCTGTGAGAAACATTTTGGTGGGTATGATGGTCAATCCGCTTTCCTTGACACTACGCTCTAAGCGCGCGAGTTCTTTTTTATTCAAAAGCAGTTTGCGTTCCCGTTTTTCCTCGTGGTTGTAGTAGGTGCCTAACTTATATTCTGCGATATGAATACCTTTTGTCCACAGTTCCCCTTTATTGAAAAAGCAATATGAATCCACCAAACTGGCTTTTCCTGCTCGTACGGATTTAATTTCCGTACCTGTCAAGATGATGCCGGCAGTATATTCCTCAATAAACTCGTAGTCGAATGAGGCACGTCTATTTTTGATATTGATGTCTGACATATTTTATGCTTTCAAATCGCGCGACAAATATACGAATATTTTTTTATTTCTTACAAACCATAAAAAAACATCGGGACAAGGAGTTTTACTCTTGTCCCGATGAAGAAATTCGGCATCTACCTACTCTCCCACCTTATTGGGGCAGTACCATTGGCGTAAAAGGACTTAACTACTCTGTTCGGAATGGGAAGAGGTGGATCGCCTTTGCTATAGACACCTTTTAATAAC
>BNXR01000044.1 GCA_025999735.1 Bacteroidia bacterium
CAGGGGAAGATAAAAAAGAGTATGAGCGCCACGTAAGACAAAAAGTCTTTGAAGAGAACGTAATATGGAGTAACAGACAGGAAGGACATTTCGAAGGACACAAAGAAGGACTCGCCGAAGGACGGGAAGAAGGGTTGGCTGAACGACAACAGTTAGAAGAAATGCTAGAAGCAGCGCAGGCAGAAATTGAGAAATTGAGGGGCGGGGTTTGCCCGCCCAATGTAGAAATGTAGAAATTAATTCCTAAATTCCTACATTTCTAAATTCCTAAATTAACAAAGATAGCAAGGAATTAGCCCTTTGGGCAAATGAGAAATGTAGAAATTAATTCCTACATTCCTAAATTCCTACATTCCTAAATTAACAAAGCAGCAGCTCGTATCGCTGAACTGGAGCGACTTTTGCAAACAAATGGGAAAATTTAACATTATATTTTTGGTAGTTCATTTTCCACTGACTACTTTTGCCCCCTCGAATGAAAAAATAATGAACCGAAGGTAAATTCTAAAAACTAAAATTCTAATTCTTTATGTTTATGACTAAGGTGCTGACTAAAAAAGACTATTATTCAATGAAAGGTGGTAGAGACGCAGAATTTTGCGTCTCTACGATACTCCCGTGTTGTATGGGCGGGATTTTCCCGCCACATAGTTGCTTGAAACCCGCTACCATAGCGAGTTATAGTCATTTTACCTCTTTAATTTCACACTTTTTAACATTTTTCGGCAGATTAAACCATTTTACCCCCCCCCATTTTTATATATTTTAACAACTCAATTCTATTTATTTAACATATATGAGGCGCGCCCATCGGTGCGCTTTTGGCATTTGTGGTAAATTGTGATAAATTGTAGTAGATTGTGATAAATTGTAGTAAATTGAAAAATGAAGAAGATGAAAATATATAATAGATTACAAATTAAATTTTAAATTTTATGAAACAATTAAGAAAAGTTTTTAGCGTTTGTGTGTTCATGCTGACAGGCATGACGACGACAATGGCACAAAGTCCCATCTTTACAGAGGACTTTGAAAGTGGCAGCTCCACGTTGAGTAGCTGGGTACTTGTAAACGATAACGGTGCCGGTGGCAGTGTCCAAACCAACAAATGGGTGATTGGGAGCGGTGGTCAAAGTAACGCTACTGATGCTGCCTTCATTAGTAATGATGGTAGCACCCATGCGTATACTACCAGTCCAAGTAGTGCTACCAGTGTCGCGCACCTCTATTACGATTTGACAGGATTGACCAACGGGAAAACGTATAAGCTTAGCTTTAGACAGATTGGTGATGGTGAAAGTTGCTGTGACTATTTACGAGTGTACTTGGTTAATTCAAGTAGCGTTACTCCTGTGGCAGGAAGCTTACTTAGCTACAGTACCGGTGATGGTGAACAATTAGGTAGTAACTACAATCTTCGCTCTTCATGGGAGCCAACTTCTATTGCTTTTACCGCGGGCACAAATACTCGCTTGGTGTTCTCTTGGAGAAATGATGCTTCTGTAGGTACTAATCCACCTGCAGCTATTGATGACGTTAGCATTGAGGAATTGCCTGCAGCTAATCAAACGGAGACTATAGCTCTCACTGAAGCAGGCACCTTAGGAACCACACTTGACTTTGCTGCTACCAAGTATTTGACCATAACAGGCGATATTGATGCTCGTGATATAAAATTCATACGCGACAATATGCCTTTGCTCGAAACGTTAGACCTGAGCGGGGCGACCATCGTTGAGCACACTGGAAATGACGGAACCAATCCATCGGGGTGGGGAGCATATACATACGCTGCCGGTACGCTGCCGGACTATTCGTTTTACAATCCTTCTCTCTATACAGTAAATACCACGCTTACATCCGTGGTACTGCCACCGAGTTTAACCTCTATAGGCCTATTCGCATTTAACGGTTGTACGGGCTTGGCAGGTGATCTCACTATCCCTGCGGGCGTGACAAACATCGGTTACAGTGCATTTAGCGGATGTACGAACTTGAACGGAACACTCACGCTACCTGCAAATTTAAATGAGATTAGTGACGAAGCCTTCAACAATACCCCTTTCACAGCCATTACAAGTCTGAGCCTTACACCACCTACCATTTACACTAATACGTTCAGTGTGGATGCAACTAATTGTGTGCTCACCGTTTCCACTTCCTCTGTGGCGGCCTACATTGCAGCCAACTATTGGGATGCCTTTCAATCTACTATGGGCGGCAACACCATACAAGGAGATGGATTCGTTTTCTCGGCTACCGCCAATAATTCGGCATTTGGAAGTATTGATGTCGGTAGCACAGCGAACGGTTTATATGCAGCAAGCACTTCCATCTCTGTCACCGCAACCGCGGAATCAGGCTATACCTTTTTGTCGTGGACGAGCAACGGTGTCGTGATTTCGACTACTGCCGCTTTGGCATTCACCCTTTCGCGTGATACGGTCTTGGTAGCGAAATTCGGCAAGCCGCTAACGGAAAATTTGCTCACTGCTGGGACGCTAAAGGATATAACCGATATCGAAACGGTTACTCACCTTACCCTCACAGGCGATATTGATGCCAGCGACATAAAATTCATGCGCGACTACATGACCGAGCTCACAGAATTAGACCTGAGCGGAGCTACTATCGTTGAGTACAATGGAGATGCTGGTACCTATCCATCGGGGTGGGGAACATATACATACGCTGCCGGTACGCTGCCAGACTATTCGTTTTATAACCCTTGGGGTAGCGGGCCAAAGTTCTCGCTCACTTCCGTGAAACTGCCTACGAGTTTACTACAAATAGGTAATTATGCGTTTCAAGATTGCAGCAATCTGGCGGGTACGCTCACCATTCCTAACGGCGTGGAATCCATTGGATGGAGTGCATTTAGCAATTGCAGCAGTCTGACAGGCATGCTGACCTTGCCCGAAGGTTTGACCATCGTAAATGATAATACATTTCAGGGTTGCAGCAGTCTAAGCGGCCTTGTGTTGCCGAGTACCTTGACAAATATTGGCGGCTACGCATTCCAAAATTGCAATGGTCTGACAGGGAATCTTATTATTCCTAACGGCGTGGAAGACATTGGGCAGAGTGCTTTTGCCTATTGCAGCAGTCTGACAGGCACGCTGACCTTGCCCGAAGGTTTGACCATCGTAAATGATAATACATTTCAGGGTTGCAGCAGTCTGACCCACCTTGTGTTACCTGAAAGTCTAACAACTATCGGCCAGCAGGCATTTTACGGTTGCCTTGCTCTGACAGATACGCTCACTCTGCATGCAAATGTGGCGTCTATCGGTGACTATGCGTTTGATGCTTGCGACAATCTCGGAGTGATAGTCAACCTTAGACGGTCCCCTATATCTTTACCAACCGATGCATTTAGTACCACTACGTACGCTAATGCGAAACTTATCGTTGCTACCTCTTCCGTAGCTGATTATCAAGCAGCAGATTACTGGAGCCTTTTCATCACTACTGTTGGTGGTGGATTTAGTGTTTCAGTAAGCGAGAATGACTCTCGTTTGGGAACAGTGTCGAAGATTCCGAGCAAGTTCTACGATTCGGGTACTTCCATCACCGTGACGGCTACTGCCAATAGTGACGTGAGCTTCCGCAACTGGACAGACGGGGGAGTTGTGATTTTGACCAATCCGACTAATCCAACTTTGTCACACATTATCTCGCAAGATGTAGTCTTAATGGCTAACTTCCGCGATACGGCAAATGTGACTGTGACTACAGCTGGTACGTTAGCAGCAAATCTACCCAGCTGGGAAGCTATCAAACACCTGACTGTCAGCGGGAATATTGATGCCCGTGATATTCGCTTTATTCGCGATAGCGTGAGCGGAAAGAATCCGGTAGGCGGAGTAATCTTGGAAGTACTGGATTTGAGCGCTGCTACGATTGCCGAATATACCGGCTCGCGTGGAACAAGGTATCCATCCTTATGGAATGATTATACTTATCCTGCCAACGAAATGCCACAGAATGCGTTTTACGACGATAGCTACCATCCAGGTTATACTTATGTTTATAATCCGCCTACACATACGATTATTTTGCCTACGACATTGGTTTCTATTGGGGAGAGTGCCTTTCGACAGAATAGCAACTTAATTGGCACCTTCACTATTCCTGCGAGTGTGACTTCTTTTGGGGATTACGCTTTTACAAATTGTAATAATATAGCTTCTATCGTTTTGCCCAGCACGCTGAAGACCATCGGGAACTCTGCGTTTGCCTCGTGTAGTAGTATCTCCTCGCTGACATTGCCGGCAGGAATAATATCTATCGGGCAATCTGCATTTAACAATTGTGACGGTTTGACAGCTGTCACCAACCTAAATCCTACACCGGTGAACCTTTCTGAGGATGCTTTCAGTAGCACCGCATATACTAATGCCCAACTGACTGTGCCAGGGGGGTCCTTGGCTTTATATACAGATGGTTCCGATGACAATAAAAATTGGTATCGGTTTGGCTCAAGCGGAGCCACGATTGTAGAAACTCCGTTACGGAGCCTTGTGGCGACTCCGAACAACATTGCGCTGGGAAATATTACGGGTCTTGAAGACAAGTTCTATGCAGATGGCGAGTCCGTCACCCTGACCGCCCATCCTAATAGCGATGTGCGTTTCCGCAACTGGACAAGCTATGGTGACGTAGTTTCCACATCACCTACATTGACAATCTCTTTAACACAAGATACTATCTTGGTAGCCAATTTTACGAACGAGGCGACTGTTACAGCCACTGCTGGTAACTTGGTTTCTCTGTTGCCCAGCGCACTTGGTCTTAAGAAAATCACTGTCAGCGGCACGATTGATGCCCGTGATGTGAAATTCCTGCGTGACAATACGCCCCTTTTGACGACTTTGGATTTGAGCGCAGCTACGATTGTTGAATATACCGGTACAGCGGGAACAGCCGGAAGCAGTAATATCACCTATCCTGCCAACGAACTGCCGCAATTTTCGTTTTACGATGATAACACAGGGCAAAGCAAGACTTCGCTTACATCGGTGAAACTACCTACAAACTTGCTCACTATTGGCAACAATGCGTTTTACTATTGTGAAAATCTGGCAGGTACACTGACTTTGCCTACGGGCTTGACTTCTATCGGTAACAGTGCGTTTAACTATTGTGAAAAGCTGACGGGTACATTGACGCTCCCTGCGGGCTTGACCACTATCGGAGAAGGTGCGTTTATGGATTGTAGCGGTTTCACAGGTACACTTATGCTCCCGTTGAGCTTGACCGCTATTGGTGAGGCTGCTTTTGCATTCAACAGTGGTTTCACAGGCTCACTCACGCTGCCTGCGAACATAGCTTCTGTTGGTAACTATGCGTTTTACGGGTGTGGCGGTTTCACAGGTGCCCTCACCTTGCCTGCAGCTTTGAACACTATCGGATACAGTGCGTTCTACGAGTGCAGCGGCTTCACTTCCATCACCAACTACAACCCTCTGCCGGTAGAGATTGATGAGAGTGCGTTCTACGGCTTTAATAAAGCAAATGTGACGCTCACCGTTCCCAATGCCTCAGTAGCCCTGTATAGAGCTACTGATGTATGGAAAGATTTTATGAACACTGCCGGCCCTACACCTTCAGGCTTTGGTCTTTCTGTTTCTGTGAACAGCGACTTGTTGGGAGCAGTGTCAGGAGCCGAGAATAAATTCTACACTTCGGGTCAGACTGCCACTTTGACGGCTACTCCGAAGCTCGGTGTGGGTTTCCTCAACTGGACGGGCAAAAATAGCGGCATAGAGCTTTCTACAGCCCTTACCTTGACTGTCACCTTGACCAAAGATACGGCCATCGTTGCAAACTTCGGTACTACGGGCAATTACTCATCAGGTGCCGGTACACTGAACACAATTCCCAATGCTGCAACGCTTACATCGCTCACTGTCAGCGGCAATATAGATGCCCGTGATGTGAAATTCATGCGCGACAATATGCCTTTGCTCCGCGAATTGGACTTGAGTGCGGCTACCATTGTCGCATATAGCGGTACGGCGGGTACTGCGCCAGCGGGTAGTATTCATTATCCTGCCAACGAAATGCCGCAATACTCGTTTTACGATGATAACACAGGGCAAAGCAAGACTTCGCTTGTAGCGGTGCAACTGCCTACAAATTTGCTCACTATTGGAGAAGCGGCGTTTCGAGACTGTTATGGTTTGACAGGTACGTTGACACTCCCTGCGAGCTTGACCTCGATTGGAGCCGATGCGTTTGCCTATACCAGCATAACGGGTAATTTGACTCTGCCAAACGGCATTACGACTATCGGGAATAATGCTTTTCAGGGTTGTAGCTGGCTGAATGGCACACTTACCTTGCCTGCAAACTTAGTTACATTAGGCAGTTACGCATTTTACAAAACAGGCATAAAAGGTTCTCTGACGCTCCCTGCGGGTTTGACAAGCATAGACAACTCCACGTTTGCTGATTGCTACAATCTGACAGGCACACTTACTTTGCCTACTGACTTGACATATATTGACAATGATGCGTTCCAATATACGCCTTTTACCGGTACGCTCACGTTGCCTGCGGGCTTAAGCTATATCGGGCGCAATGCGTTTGGAGGTGCTAAATTTAGCGGTACACTGAACTTGCCTGCGAACTTGAACTATATCGGGGATAATGCGTTCCGCGATGCTACCTTTAGCGGCGACCTCGTTCTGCCTGACGGTATAAGTTCCGTTGAGTGGGATGCATTTATTGCTAGTAGTTTTACGCGGATTATCAACCTCAATGCATACGCTGTAGGGGAGTACGCTTTTAATACTGCCACGAAGAATACGGCGACCCTTATCCTGCCATTAGCCGATGCAAGAAACCTGTACTTTTCTTCTTATAGTGACTTTAAGAATATCTGGGGTTGGGACAGTGTAGGGACGAATGTAGTTTATGCCGCTCCCAACAACTATGCTTTGGGAGAAGTGTCCACCGATTCCAAAACAGCAACCTCTATCACGCTGAAATACACTCAGCATGCTCTTGTTGGATTCCAAAATTGGACGAAGGACGGAGCAGCACTTGGAATGGCAGCCACCATCATGCATAATGTGACGGCGAATGGTGCTCAAATCGTTGCCAACTTTGGCAATACCCTGCGCACAGTGGATTTGGGCACGAATAGCGGGACTCTGGCAGATACGTTGTCTGCTACAGCGAACACCATCACCCACTTGAAGGTGACCGGTGAAATAGATGCCCGTGACGTGAAATTCTTGCGCGACAGCATGGACTATCTCGCGGAATTAGACCTGAGCGAAGCTACTGTGGTTGAATATACAGGTACAGCCGGTACTGAGATGTACGGTGTTGGTCCTCGTACCTATCCTGCCAACGAAATGCCACTACATTCGTTTATAAACAAATCATCGCTTACAAAGGTACAGTTGCCGAGCGGATTGACTTCCATAGGAGATTACGCATTCTTTATGTGTAGCAACCTGACGGGAGTGCTATCTTTACCGAGCGGTGTGACGAATATTGGCGAAGGAGCGTTTATCGATTGTAGCAGTCTTAGCGGTGCTCTCACTTTACCGAGCGGGTTGAAGACTATTGGTAACCAAGCGTTCACCAATTGTACAGGCTTAAGCGGTGCTCTCACGATACCGAGCGGATTGACGTATCTTGGTAGCAGTGCATTTCAAAATTGTACAGGATTTAGCGGTGCGCTGACCTTATCAGACAGTTTGACCATTATTTACGCCAATACATTTGAAGGTTGCACGGGTCTCAGTGGCACGCTCACCTTGCCTGCGAGCTTGAGATATATAGAAAATTATGCATTTAGCGGGTGTACAGGCTTTAGCGGCAGTCTGACGATTCCTGTGGGTGTTACAGATGTTCTCTATAGTGCATTTAGCGGTTGCACAGGTCTCAACGGCACGCTCACCTTGCCTGCGGGTTTAATACATATACTTGATTATGCATTCTATGGTGCCAAGTTTACACATATTGTAAACCTGCGTGCTACGCCACAGGATATTAGCTATGACGTATTCTCTGTGGCAGCAAATGCCTGTACACTCACAGTGCCTAACGGTTCAGAATCTTTGTATCAGACAGCTTATAGGTGGAAAGACTTCTGGAACAGTAGCGAGGGAGGTCTCTCGGTGACAGTGGTAGTAGCGAACGACGACCCCTCTTGGGGAAGTATTTCAGGCGTAGAAAATAGGTTCTACACAGCAGGCGAAACGCTGACATTGACGGCTACGCCTAAAGCTCCATACTCCTTCATCCGTTGGATAGGCATCACGGAGGAGACTATTTCGACAGCCAATCCATTAATCGTTGAGCTTGATAGAGATACGATTCTTGGAGCTTATTTTGGTATCGAAAAAACCATTGCCTCCACTGGTGCCAATTCGCTGCAAGCTTTATTAACGACCCCCACAGACCTAACAGGGACCACTAACTTGAAGGTGACCGGCAACATTGATGCCCGTGATATAAAGTTCTTGCGTGACGATATGCCTGCACTAGAAGAGTTGGATTTGAGTGAGGCTACAATAGTCGCTTATACCGGTACAAACGGGACAGCGCCATCGGGACGGGGTAGTGTTACTTATCCTCTCAATGAAATGCCAGAATGGTCGTTCCATAATTTTGATATGTATGGACCCAAGACCTCGCTTACCTCAGTGCAATTACCGACTAATTTGACGGCCATAGGTGACTATGCGTTCTTAAGCTGTGATGGTCTTCGTAGGAAGATGCTCGCACTACCAGCAGGATTGCTCAAGATAGGTGACGCTGCGTTTAGCGATGCACGTATTTATGATGCACTCGTTCTTCCGATAGGTTTAACAACCTTGGGCAACAATGCCTTTGCCAATAATTATTTTAGAGGCAACCTTAGCATCCCTGCGAGTTTGACGAGTACAGGTGACGCTGCTTTCCAGAATGCAGGTTTCGATGAAGGAACCCTGACATTGCCAGAAGGTACAACGAGCATTGCAAACAACGCCTTCGAAGGGACAGGCTTTAGTGATGTCGTTTGGCCAAGCACCTTGGTAGATATTGGTGATGATGCCTTTAGCGGCTCAGGCTTGACTACACTGACTTTACCTGATGGTCTTGTTACGATTGGCGTTAGTGCATTCAGCAATTGCAATCAGCTGAAATCGCTTTATTTGCCTGCAAGCGTAACATCAATTGGGAACAATGCCTTTGCATATCCTTCTCTATACGGCCCTTTGGCGAGTGTTATCAACCGCAGTACTGTGCCACAGGTTATCACTTCAAATGTCTTTTACAATGTAAACTACGCGACTTGTGCACTTTCAGTACCTTCGGCATCGAAGAAAGACTATCAGAAGGCGATAGGTTGGCAGAATTGGTTTGCGAATGGGACAGACGACGACAATATCATCGGTGGTGATTGGGCCTTGTTCTATGCCTCCAACAACACAGGTTGGGGTACTGTTGCAGGGACCGTTGGGACAGGTCCAGGTGGAGAGACAGTTTCAGGTCTCTTACATAAAGCCAATGTACCTATATTGCTTACGGCTACTGCAAGCTATGGGAAGCATTTTGTGAATTGGACGGACAAAAATACTGGAGCAGTGCGTAGTACGGATGCTGAGTGGGCATTTCCGATTACTACGGATTTGTCGCTTGTGGCTAACTTTGCGGAGAATGTTTATGATGTGACCTTTGTCGGTGATACGTTCACAGGTGACATTGTGACACAGCACATTACGCATGGTGGCAGAGCAACGAAGCCGCCTGTTCCTTCACGCCGGTACTACCAAAGTGTAGATTGGCTCAACGAGGCTGACGGTAACACCGTATGGAATTTCAATTCTGCTGTGACGAACAGCCTTACACTGACAGCCCATTGGAAGCCTATTTTCTCCGGTTGGGCGATTAGTGGTGCTGAGGAAGTGACGCCATTTGACCCGGCCGTGTCTGAATATTCACTCATGATACCGTGTGACAGTGATGACAATACAGTGACGATACAGATGATAAACTCTTCGGATTCGGTTATATTCGATGAAAACGTCGTGGTGACCGGTGGGAACGGTGTAGTCCATGTGGACGCAGACGGTAAGATGGTAACAACGGTACTGACCTTTGTGAAGGGCGATAGTGTTTACGCCTATACATTCCACGTTACACGTCCGTTTAGAGGCGCTATCAAGCAGTTCTGGAACGATGTGGTGGCAGTAGATCAAAGCTACGAGACACAGAATGGAAACGACTATACGTTCACGAGCTACGAATGGCTTAAGGGTAGTGAGACGTTGGCAAGCGGTCCCAAGTCATACTACTATTTCGAAACACCTCCGTCAAGTACAGACGAGATTAGCGTGAACATCACGGTGAGCGATGGCACAGGTAGTGAAGCTTTGATAGCAGTTTGTCCAAGCACTTTGGTAACCAAAGCGAACAGCTTGCTTGTCTATCCGAACCCTGTTGTGAGTTCTTCACTGACCGTGACGAACACGCAATGGCCAGATGTGTCGCTCATTGAATTGTACACCATCAACGGTGAGTTGATAAATACCATCCGCAGTAGTAGTGTAGAAACGACGGTTAATGTATCCACCTACTCGCGTGGTATCTATATTGTGAAAATGGGTAAAGAGAGTGCTAAAATTATAGTTGAATAAATAAAATAACGATGTCTTTGGCGGTGCAGGCTTGTTGAGCTTGACTTATACATGGTTACATAGGGTGTTGTTTCTCACAAGTTTCGCAACCTGCTCCGACAAAGATACAATTTAAAAGATGAATGAACCAATGAAAAAAAAGATTACAACAATAGTAGCCTCTCTGTTCTTAGTGGGAGCTTTGCAGGCACAAGATGGCGGGAAAAAACATGAATTGTCACTTTATGGATTAGGTGGCCTCTCATCCTTGCAGTTTAAAACGGATGCCGAGTCATCGAAGCTTGGTTTTGGTGGTGGCGGTGGTTTGTCCTACGCCTACACTGTAAATTCAGAATGGAGCGTGAAAGCTGGTGCGGAAGTGAGCCTTCTTTCGGGTAAAGTAAGCGTTCCGAATCTGGACGCTCTTACACCGAGTTTCTCTGACGGTGTAGAGACCTACGACCTTATTCGTAATTATGTAGGCTACGAGGATAAACTTTCAGCCACGTACCTGAGCATACCGGTACAAGCACAATACAAGTTTCTCGTGGCTGGTGTGAACGCTTATGCAGCCGCCGGTTTGAAAATCGGATTTGCTCTCTCCGGTAAATCAACACTCGCAGCAGACTCGAACGACTTTTATGCCGTCTTTCCGAACTTTGACCCCTTTCACGACATCGACGCACACGGCTTGAAAAAGGGTCCGAATTTCACAGACTCACGCACCTTGTCCCTCGGTTTGAATGTAGCTCTTGCAGCGGAGGTAGGTGCCCGTTTTGCCTTGACCGAGCAGTATGCACTCACCACAGGTTTATTTTGTGATTACGGTGTGACGAACATTGCCCCCGAAGAGTTGAAACCCAATACCACCACCATGAATACCCTGTCTGTAGGGTTGAAGGTAGGGTTTGTGTTTGGATTTTAAAATAATTGTCTGAACTATGATTTTAATAAGATTAAAGGATTAGCAAGATGAGTAGATGAAAGAGTATTGATTATCTTGCTCATCTTGTTAATCTTGACAAAATCACGGTTCAAGACAAGGAGGTTGCGGGTCAAGCTCACGAAAATGAGCAGTGACGGCTATCGCCCATTTTTTAGGAATTTCTTGCGAATTTTCTTGCTTTTCTGAAATACATATTTTACCTTTGCCACCGTTTTGTTCCGCAGCACCATTTTCGGTGCTTGGATTAAAAAGGGAATCAGGTGTAAATCCTGAACAGTCCCGCTGCTGTAAGCTCGGCTGAACAACGATTTCAAAGATTGGCGTTCAGACAATGTTGAACATTACCTCTTGCCACTGAAGATTTACTTTATTTCTTTGGGAAGGCGTTCAACACTTGAGTAAGTCAGAAGACCTGCAAAACATGTTTTTTCAATAGCTTTCGAGGACAATAGCTAATTGCAAGATGATAAAACAGGTTTTATTTGTTTGTGTAGGTATTTATTTTTGTTTTCCACTCGTGTGCCTGTACGCACAGAAGGGAGGGGATGAGTCCGTGTCTGAACCTTTATCTGCTTCTTTATCAGATTCTTTGCGCTCTCGTTCCCTGGAGGAAGTGACGGTGACAGATAAAAGCAAACCTTCGACCCTCAAAGCATTATCACCGGTACAAGTAATTTCAAAAGCAGAGTTGACTAATTTTGGCTTCGTTGGTATGGCGGATGCTGTACGCCGTTTTGCGGGGGTCACGGTGAAAGATTATGGGGGCATCGGTGGTTTGAAAACTGTGTCCATCCGCAGTCTGGGGGCGCAACATACGACAGTCAGCTATGACGGGGTGGTGGTCGGAAACAGTCAGGCAGGGCAGATTGACCTGGGGCGTTTCTCCTTAGACAATGTCGGCAGTATCTCCCTGACAGTGGGACCGGAAAGCGACATCTTTCAATCTGCCAGAATGTTCAGTTCGGCAGGTGTTTTGAGCATTCAGACTGAACAGCCGAGCTTCACGACACAAAAAACGGACGAGTTTCGCGTGAACCTCAAAGGAGGCTCTTTTGGTTTCTTAAATTCATCTGCCCGCTATGGGCGCAAACTGACGAATAAGTCATTTTTCTCTTTGGATGGCAATTATCTTCGGGCAGATGGAACATATCCGTTTACCTTAGTGAATGGTCGGCAAGTGACCCAAGAAAAGCGTACAAATTCGGATATAGAAACGGTTTCTGCCGAAGGGAATTTTTACTGTCGATTTAGGGACAGTGCGCGGATGAGCCTGAAAGTTTATTTCTTTGATTCCGAGCAAGGACTGCCGGCAAGTGTGATTTTATACAATCCTGAACAAAATCAGCGTTTGTGGAATCGGAATTTCTTTGTGCAAGGGAAATATGACACCGACTTTTCGCCCTTCTTTTCACTGAAAGGGCAGTTGAAATACAATTATTCTCTCAGCAAGTACCAGGATAAAGACCCTCGCTATCAGGGAGGTATCCAGCGGGACAAACATCGGGAACAAGAGTATTACGGTTCTCTGGCCATTCGTTATCGTTCCTTAGGTGGTTTCACTGCTGCATTAGCGACAGACGTTATACGCAACGAATTGCAGAGCGACATTCCCGATGCACTGAATCCGGAGCGCTACACAGGCTTGCTTGCTCTCTCTTCCACATACAGCAGGAATTTCTTCACTGCCACAGCGAACCTGGCGGGGACGTATATCACAGAAAAGGTGCTTGGTAGCGACAAGGAGCGACATCCTGCTGCAGCTGATGACAGGAAACGTCTCAGTCCGTCTCTGGCTGTATCCGTGCGTCCGTGGTCGCAGTCTCATTTTTATGTTCGCGCCTCGGCAAAGAATACCTTCCGTGTGCCGACGTTTAACGACCTCTACTATTTGCGTGTAGGAAATCGTAACCTGCGAGCGGAAATCGCCAACGAATACAATGTCGGACTCACCTGGGGCACAGATGTGCTACCCTTCACAGAATATACGAAACTCACTGTGGATGCTTACCACAATGAGGTAAAGGATAAAATAGTTGCTCTCCCGACGATGTATATTTGGAAGATGATGAATATGGGGAAGGTGAGAATTGAAGGGCTTGATGTAACGATGAATGTAGCAGTGGCAGGTATTCCGTTAGAGACATCTTCCAGACCAAGAATCATCGAAGGAGAGCGAGGGGAAAATCCTAACCGGAACGAGGATAACATACACATTCGTGCAGCTATCAATTACACCTTCCAACATGCCATTGACATCACCGACCCATCGGCAAAAAATTACAAACATCAGATTCCATACACCCCCGAGCACACGGTAAGCGGTGTCCTGAACATTGAAACGCCTTGGGTGAGTGCTTCTTATACGCTGATGGGGGTGAGTGAGCGGTATGTACTGCCACAGAACACACAGACGAACCGCGTGGATGGTTACGTGGAGCACAGCGTGAACCTTTACCGCACGTTTGAATGGCAGCGACTGCGTGTGCGTGTTCAACTTGAGGCCATAAATATTACCGACGAACAATACGACGTGATAAAATATTACCCCATGCCGGGACGTTCGTATAGGGCGGTGCTTAGTGCGTATTTTTAAATGTAGAAATGTAGGAATGTAGAAATTGAGGAATTACGAATTACGGGGGCAGATGCGCCGCAGTCCCGCAGGGACTACACATTATTAACCGTAGGCTTTAGCCTACGGACAGGCAACCACCTCACCCACGTCCCCTCTCCAACGTGGAGAGGGGTGTCCGATAGGACGGGGTGAGGAGGACGGGGGTGGTTGCTTATAAATGAAATTAAATTATCTGAATAGTAATAAATTAAAACAAAAAAGAGATGAATTACAGAAAAGTTTTTAGAGCGGTTTTATGTGTACTCGTTGCGGGCATGGTTTTTATGGGATGTAGTGATGACGACAAGGTTACTCGCAATGATGGCGGGTCGTTGATTGATTTACCGGATGCCCGTGTGTTTATTCTAAATGAAGGCAGTTGGGGTGGTAATAATGCGGGAATTACGTTTTATGAAAGCCTTGACGGAAGCCATGACATTATTGGCGACATTTATTTGCAACAGAACGGCAAAGGCTTAGGAGATGTCGGGCAGTCCATCGTTAATGACACTTCTAATATTTATGTCGTTGTATCGGAATCAAAGCGTATCACCAAACTGAATCAGGCAGGCGTGGAGCAACACACACTATCCATTCCGACAAACTTCGGGAATCCCCGATTTGCGGCTATAGAGGGTGGCAAATTGTATGTGACTGTTTATGGCTATCCGGGCTATGTGCTGCGTATCAATACCGCTACGATGAGCATTGAGGATTCTGTGCGTGTGGGCAATAACCCTGAAAACATTGCAAGTTGTAAGGGAAAACTGTATGTATCCAATACAGAATATGGTAGCGGCACAACGGTGTCAGTGGTGGACATCAGCACATTTAAGGAAGTTCAAAAGGTGAACGTCATTGCCAATCCGAACGATATTTTGGCGGTGAACAACAAAGTATATGTGGTTTCATGGGGCCTTTATGACGAGGCGATTTGGGGATTCCACGACTATGTCCTTCAACGGGTGGATGATGGGGCTGCCGGGGCTATCGGGAGCGAGCTAAATTTAAAGGTTTCTAAAATGGCAGCACACAACGACATCCTTTACATCGTTTCGCGGACGAATGAGTGTTTTACATACAACACAACAACAGGGACGGTAAAGCAGGAGTCATTTTTGAAGGGTGCTCCGGCGACATTGTCGGCATCTACCGTTTATATGCTGACCATCAATCCATACAATGGTGAATTTTACGTAGGTACGAATGATTACGTCAATAACGGTACTATTTACCGCTTTAGCTCTGATGGTACGTTCATGACGGAATTTGAGAGCGGTGGTATAGGACCCTGCGGGGCAGTATTCTTTAAATAAAGCATAAAGAAACGGGGCATACCCCGTCTCTATATGCCCTGTCTCTACCGATATTCTTGTTTCGTAGGGCAAGAGCCGATCTAGGGCGACACGGCCACGCTCACGCTAACGGTGGCGGAAATTGTTCCGCGGGTCCCGTCGCTCTTGCAGTTCCACACATAGATGTTCTTCACCGCACTCCCGGTGGCTGTGATGGTCATTTCGGTGGAAGCCGAAACCGGATTGCCGCTATTCCAAGTCGAAGCATCAAAAGTCAATAGACCATCCGTCTTTTGCGGGGCGGAGGGAGAGAATGACCATTGTAGTTGGTCAAAGCCCGTGGGAAGAACGCCCGAAAGGAGGATCGCCCTTACTTTAAAGGTAAAGGACCCGGTCTTGGATATCGAGATCCCGCCCCCGACCTTAGTCCACCCCGAACCGTCGTGATATTCGAAGTAGAGCGGCACCGTCACCGTACAGGTATCAGATATTCCCCCCGCAGTGGCGTATATATGCGTCGTACCTATTGTACCTATTACTGCACCGGCGGTTACTACAGCAGAATCCGCAGATATCTTGACCACCGTGGCAATTTGGGGATTCGCGGATGACCAGGCCACCGGGGCATTAACGCCTGCTGGTAGCACCGTCGCCACCAAGGTATCTCGCTGCCCATAAAGTAGTGTTGAGGTATTCGGTGAGACAGTGATGGAGATGGAGTGAGAATAAAGCGCACTCCCTTTTTTTGCCGAATTGTTGGTGATGAAGGAGTTTATGAGCTTGGGATTAGAGCTAAAACTATAGATGGCTCCTCCACCATTTTTTGCTGTATTCCCGTCAATGAGCAGATTCGCCAAGGTTGGCGATGAGTTGCTTAGATAGATGCCCCCACCGTTATTTGCTGTATTCCCGTTAATGTGCAGATTCGTCAAGGTTGGCGATGAGTTGCTTAGATAGATGCCCCCACCGTTATAGCGGTGGACAATGAGAGTATCTGTTGGAGAAACACCTATTCTGATGCTGTCAGTACCGTTGGCATTCCCACCTCTAACGGTGAAGCCGTCTAATAAAGTTTCTTTTGTTAATCTTACACCGACAAGCACGTGGTAAGCACTGCCGTTGTTGCCAAGTTTACCGGATAGGATAGACGGGGTTTGTATAGACGACCCCGTATCTACAGAAGGACGTTGGTTGATGTCAGTTTCCGTGCCCACAAATCCACCGTACATCTTTACACTGTCCACAAGAAGAAAAGCTCTGTCACACGAGTCTGCTGTGCTTCCATCGGGAGCATATTCTGGAGTGTATGTCCCCGCAGCTACCCATATTTGTTTGATTTTTTTATTGGCTCTTGCCGAATCCAAGGCTGCAGACAAGCTACAAGCCTTTCCCCAACTGTATCCGCTTGAGTCTCCGACTGGGCTTGCTTTTACAAATTTTACACTACCGGAAATTACGCTCTGAGCACAAAGAGCGGGAACGATGCCAACAAAGACACCAATAAAAGCACAAATGACGAACAGTTTTTCGATTTTATTTTTCATAGTAAACTGAAAGTTTAAAACAAAGTGCAAATGTAAATAAAAAAAGCGAGAAAAATACATGAAGCGGCTAAATCTTTTTTTGAGGTGCTATTTTCGCAAACGGTGTCTTGTCCCGCAGGGACTACCTCAGCATACCCGAACAATCTTGTAGAGACGCAAAATCTTGCGTCTCTACTGCTTTCGTTGCAGATTCCTCAGTCGCTATCGCTCCTTCGGAATGACATTCACTCCTATGGATGGGAAGAGGGAGAGGCAGCGAAGCTACCGTCATTCTGAGCGTAGCGAAGAATCTGCTTTCGTTGCAGATTCCTCAGTCGCTATCGCTCCTTCGGAATGACATTCACTCCTGTGGATGGGAAGAGGGAGAGGCAGCGAAGCCACCGTCATTCT
>BNXR01000045.1 GCA_025999735.1 Bacteroidia bacterium
GTCGTCGAGCATCACCGGCGAGATGCCCGTGATAAATGTTCGGCTGGGAATGGATTTTGTGGAGGTTTTTATTCTTTCGTAGAAATCACGTACCAAGCCATTGGCTGATAGCATCGCTTTGTAAAAATCTTTACCCAAACGGTTGCCCATCGCTATCAGGTCGTTGGCAAAGTGGTCATATTCATCAATGATGAAGTAGAGTTTTACGTTCTGCTGCCTGGCTGCGGAGAAGACCTTTTGTAAGGCCTGCACTCCCAAATTTCCGGCATCTATTTGGTCAACAAACTTATCCGCTTCTGCGAAAATATGTCCATACAAGCGAAAAAAATCACGAACGGCACCCTGCACACTGCTGTTGAAATCATTCTTAAAGCCTGCCTCGCTTGAAGTATCCAATCCCGAAAAATCAAATTGCAACATAGCATACGAATTTTTTTCAAGTGTAGGATGCTTACCGATATATAGGTCGCCGAACAATTGCTCAAAATTTTTCGCCTCATTCATGTCGTAATAACACGACAAAGTCATAAGAAATAGACTTTTGCCAAACTTGCGCGGACGAATAAAAAACAGATTCTTGTTGGTATCATTCTCCATCATCTCTATATACATGGTCTTATCCACGTAGGCATAATTTTCTGTCCTTATGCTCTTGTAATTACTCATGCCGTAAGGCAAGCGCTTGTATTTTTTTTCTTCCATCGATTTTTGTTTTAAGCCACAAATTTACATAAAATTGAGGATTGCCTTGCGGCTTTTTCCTTGCTATCTTTGTTAATTTAGAAATTAATTACTACATTTCTCAATTTCATTCGCATTGTTTTATCCTGTATTTATTTTTTCCTATAAAGACGATGACGGCAGCTTTTAGGTCGGAACGGTCTTTCAAACGGTCTGATGCGAGGTATTGACGTATCTGTTCCAGACCTTCATTGCGTTTGGCTGCTATTTCAGATTCTTTGGCACCTGCCTTGCAGTATTTCAACTCCAACACCCATTCGTATTTTATCTGTGGCAACAGCGGACTGCGTTGCAGATAGATGTCCGCTCTTCCCGGCACAGCCTCATATTCACTCATCGGCACATACGTCTTACTCATAAACAGGTAGGCCAACAGCAATATCTGAATATATTTCTCGTCAAATTGCCGCAAGTCGTGGTCGGACAGTTTGCTGAAAGCATGTTCCGAAATGTAGGCAATGAAACGCTCCAAATCGGCTTCCATGGCAAGTGCATAAATTGCCTCGTTCAGTGGTTGCGATTCGATATTCATATCAGGCGAATTTTCACGAGTTAATCTCATCAGGTACTCCCAGTACAAGGTCTTGATGGAATAATTGGGAATACCGAGTTTCAACTGAAAAAGGTGTGGCTCCTTGATGGTGAGCAGTCCCATGTAGAACAGCAGGGAAACGAAATAATCATCATCACTCAGCATGTCAATGGAAAACTTCTGTAAAATTTCAGCAATGATGCCATCTTCTTTCACAATGCGGATAAGCGTTTCCCTGTTACGGTCATTTTGTGTCAATTTTTGCAAGCGCCCGTAATCCGTTCGCAAATTCAGGTCAATGATGTATTCCGGTGGTTGTCTAAATTCGATGATTTGACTAAAAAAATAAAGTACCATCGCCGGATTATAGACGGTGTGTGCTCCGTTTTTATGAAACAGATAACCGTTATAATAGGCTTCCATATCAATAGTGATATAATCAGGATTTACGCCTGTTTCTTTCATCAGCCATTCCACCTCTTCCTGCGTGAAGCCCATCATTTCATTGTACTTTGGGTTGAGTGTGAGGATAGTCGCAATATTGTAGCCGCTGGTGAGGTCGTCGAGCATCACCGGCGAGATACCTGTGATAAAAGTGCGGCTAACGATGGATGATTTGGCACCATCTTTTACTCTTTCGTAGAAATCACGCACGATACCGTTAGCTGCTATCACGGTTTTATACAAATCTTTACCCAAACGGTTACCCATCGCTATCAGGTCGTTGGCAAAATGGTCGTATTCGTCAATGATGACGTATATGTTCTTGCCTGCCGCATTGATAGCCTCAAAGGCGATTTGCAGTGCACTGTTACCGGGATGCGTTTGATCTATTCTTTGTATAAGTGCAGCACTGTCAGGGATAATCGAGCGATAGGTATAAATAAAACTACGAATCGTTAGTTCTACACCCCCTGAAAAGGATTTCACAAATTCTTGTTCGCCAGAAGTATCCAATCCCGAAAAGTCAAAGTGTAAGATTGCATACGAATTTCTTTCGGGCGTAGGATGTTTGCCAATATACAAGTCGCCAAACAAGGTTTCAAATTCATCCAATCTATTGAGGTCATAATAATACCACAACGTCATAAAGAACAGACTCTTGCCGAATTTACGAGGACGTATGAAAAACTGATTCGGATTGATTTCATTTTCTAACATCTCTATGTACATGGTTTTATCCACATAAGCATAGTTCTCACGGATTATTCTCCTAAAATCCGAATTGCCATAAGGCAAGCGCTTGTATTTTTTTTCTTCCATCGATTTTTTGTATTAAGCCACAAATTTACATAAAAATCGAGGATTTCCAAGAACATAAATGAAAAAGCAGACTGAAAAACAGTTTTTTCAGTCTGCTATTCATTCTAACAGTTCGTCTTTCGATATCATATTTATAGTACTAAATAATATCCAAATAAGACACAAATTAAAAAAGTGACAGTTGCCCAGATTTACTTCAACTGTTCAAACATCCAAGCCCAAGCCTTTTCCCATTGCTCCGGATAAGTCCAGTGGGCAGTTTCTTCCACTAACATAAGCGTTTTGGGGGCGTTGAGCACATTATAGGCAGAATAGGTGGTAGTAGGGGGACAAACCATGTCGTTGAAACCGAAAGAATAAAATCCGGGAACTTTGACCTGTCTGGCAAAATTAACCACATCGTAATATTGAGCGGTTGCCAAGCGGATAGCAGTCAGCTGGTCTTTTTTATCTGCGCCGCGAAACATGTGAGGCCAACCGCCGGCACGTCCGTATAAATAACCGCTTACATCACATAGCGCAGGATAAAAAGAAACCAAACATTTGACCCGTGAATCCAAGCCGGCAGTAACGATAGACAAGGCCCCCCCCTGACTTCCTCCGCAGACAGCCAGATTGGTACCGTCAAATTCCGGGAGGCTGTAGATGAAATCAATAGCGCGTACACATCCGAGATATACCCGTTTGTAATAATATTGGTCTTTGTCTTCCAATCTATAGGAGTGATATCCACTCAAAGCACCTCTATCCAGGTTCGCGTAAACATCCCCTGTAAGATTGACCGGAATGCCATGAATACCGATTTCAAAGGTGATGATGCCTTTTTCCGCATTATTTACATCTCCGTAGTAAGACCGTATGCCTGCACCGGGCACTTTCAATATGGCAGGATATTTCTTCGGGGCTTTTGGAACACACACTATCCCATAGAGGCGTGTCCCGTATCTGTAATTTTGCAGGTTGACATGGTAAACATTCACCTTTTCCGTGCAACGTTCCGGCAACAATGTTACCCTTGCATCCAAAGGAATTTTGGCGGCATCCGCTTTGGCTTTGTCCCAGAAATCAAGAAAATCGGCAGGCAAACCAATGGTAGGCTGCACCTTTTCAGGCTCAAACCCGGCAGTCGCTGTGCCACCATACTCCTTTCCTTCGTATTTGGCATATACCTGGCAACGGAGAAAACCCGGCGTTTTCAGCGTGCCTGCATCAATAACCGCTTTCCCGTCTTTCAAAACAAGGGATTCTTTTTTGAGAGGCGGCATCATGTCTTCCGATACTTCATAACGGATTTCAACGTCCTTCAACTGAATGTCGTTCTTGGCAACAGAGACATTAAATTTCACTTTTTCGCCCGGCTTATACTGCCAATCGGCATGTTCCGGAGCAAGATGGACTTTCACCAACCGTTCGGCAGGTTGTGCCGACACAATGGCTGTAGATAACAGCCCCAAACAGAAAAATAATAAATTGCGTGTTCTCATAATTTTTTTATTTATTTTTTTATTTATTAATTAATTTTTTATGACCTTTTGATTTTAAGATGCTACAAAGGTAGATGAAAAATCGGATATCTCCAAACGCGGTTAATTTTTTTCAGGTGCTATTTTTTTCCGCTTGGGCTTAATCGAAGGGCTATCGACTGGTGTTTTTCTAACTTTACAGAAAATGCTTTTGCCGTTGTTCCGACTTCTTTATGCAAATACAGGTCTTTTATTTTGTACACTTTGTCTTTTGAAAACCATAATTCTTTATTGGTGAATTTATCATGAATTAGTTCCCGTTCCCAATTCATGGTACAATCTACAGCCTCTTTGGTGCGGTTGAACATTACAAGTGCCCAATCGCCATTTTTTAATGGCTTTGCCCAAGCATCTACAGGGCATGACCTCCATGGAACTTTGAAGCCTTGAATGCTTAATGCGTCTTGATTGATGGCTATCAGTTCTTTATTCGTTATTAATTCCAAAGTTTGTTTGTCCATTTTTCGAATGTCGTTGCCTAAAATCAGTGGCGAACATAGAATTGCCCACAATGCAAAATGAGTCTGGTCTTCGTAGAATGACATTCCATTGCCCACTTCCATCATATCCATGTCATTCCAATGACCGGGACCGGCCGCGCGCCTTAATTCATCTTGACTGTGCTTGTCTAAAATTTCTAATACACTCATCGGATTCCATTTATTCGGTCTTCTTTCAAAATCATCAAAATGGGGACCTATATCACCGGTAGTTCGCCATAGATGACCCACAGCCGCTCCCCATTTCCATGGTTGCGTCTTGCCCCACTCACAAATACTGAAAATCATAGGCCGCCCTGATGCATACAAAGCATCGCGCATAGTGATGTAAGCCTCTGTGACATTCAAATTGTCAGTATTGCACCAGTCATATTTCAGATAATCAATGCCCCATTCCGCATATTTCAAGGCATCTTGATACTCATGTCCCCGACTGCCGGCATACCCTGCGCAGGTATGCGTGCCGCCACAATTATAGATTCCTAACTTCAAACCTTTGGAATGTACATAGTCTGCCAGGGCTTTCATGCCATGAGGAAATTTGACAGGGTCGGCAACAAGATTGCCTTGCTTGTCCCTGTCCCTGGTAGACCAACCATCATCAATGCACACATATTCATACCCGGCATCTTTTAATCCCAGTGCGACAAAAGCATCTGCCGTTTCTTTAATTAACTGTTCATTAATGTTCTGGTCGAACGTATTATTACTGTTCCATCCCATAGGAGGCGTAAGTGCCAAATTTTCGAACTTCTGACTAGACCCGTTGTTAATTCCACAACTCACTAAAATAAGTGATAACACAAAATTTTTTTTCATTTTATTTATTTAAATTTTTAATAATTTCTATCTCTTCCATATTGTACGGTTTGAAATCGCTATGATACAAATCGTGCTGCCATACGCCTGTGTAGGGTAGCTTTTCAGGGCGATGTCCCCAGGTAAGATGTGTTTGCGTTTTACCGTTTATCAATCCCCACAAAAAACCGCCTACACTCTCTTTTTTCAACACAGGCATAACATCCTCCACTGTGGATTTTAGTGGGCGATTCATCCACTCAGTGCAAATAAGCGGGCGATTATAGTTTCGCAAATCTTGAATCTGCTTTGCCATCGCTTCTTTTGAGCCATAATTATGAAAACTGATAATATCGGACTGTGCAAGAACAATTTCATTGAGTTCCTTATTGCCGTTCCATGTACCGACCGTTAAAGGTTGGCTCGGGTTAATCTCCCTTGCCCAGACAAATACACTTTTAACGAGCGGTATGCTGCGGTATCCCTCACTGGTTGGTTTTGTATTGGTAGGTTCGTTATACAAATCCCAGAGAAGTACGCGCGGGTCATTTTTGAATTTGAGCAGAACATCTTTTACATATTTTTCCAATAAGGGATGCCGACTCTCATCCACCACCATGGTATGCCCCGGAGAAGGCGACCATGCCCAGGCATACCAACCTATACGAGGTTCCTCTTGTTTGCCGATAACAGGGTCAGCATTTTCGCCAAAAGTACAATCATCAAAAAAAGTCGGCATCACTGTGATGCCATGCTTATCACATATCTCCAGAAAACGCTCCAATGCAGAGAGAAAATACGCAGGGTCATCAGCATATACGGCATATTGCAATACCACACGGACACAATTTAATCCGATACTTTGGGCGAGCGCCAGTTCTTTGTCCATCAATGCCGGATTAAAACTTGTTTTATCCCACATCGCCGTATAATTGATAGCATCGGAAGGGATGTAATTGACGCCATTCAACCATTTGAATGATTTGTACCAATTGTTCGCCCGTTCTTCCGACCAGCGATTATCCTGTGCAAAAGCATTGAAGTTGTAATTTTCCAAATAGACCCGGATAGCATGTGCGAGGTCATTTCCCAATTCACGTGCAGAATTGGCATCCACAACCACCCCGGAAGCGTTGGCAAAGGGAACTTCTATAGCTCCGGCAAAAATGGCATTGGGCAATGTTGCTCCCCATTGGTCGCAACTTCTCAAGTCTGACGTTTTAAGGTTGGCAGAAGTGTTCCACGAAACGCCATACGGCAGATTGAACGATGCCTTGTAGGGAATGACGCCTTTTTTTTCTGCTTCCAAAATCTCGCCGAAACGTTGGAGCTTTTTATCAAAACCAACATAAACAGTCGGGTCTTTGCCGGGAAAATAGACATATTCGTTTGTTCCTTTTTTGTAATTACCACCCTCAGCACCACCACGATGTCCGGGACAGTGCATATCCAGGAAGAACAAGGGCTTTCCATCCTGCCATTGGGGCACCTGCTCTGTAATAGCTTGAATTTCGGGATAAATCTTTTGAATGTAATCGCGGTTGTGGTCGTGTGGACGGCGGTTTTTACCCTGGTCGCCATCTTCCACACCGTCTTTGTCCACCAACGGGACGATAAAGAAATCGGCGCGCTCCCGTAGCCAGCGTCCGTCTTCCGTATCGGAAAGCGCAGCATCTATAATTCCTTCGAGCGAGTATGTCGCCATCATTTCACCGCAATGATGCCGCGATGACAGGAATATTTTGAAATCGGGCGTTTTGTTGCTGTCGTAAATGCGGAGCAATTCTACATTGCGTCCTTTCTTCGTCTTGCAAAGTGTTTCCACTTTCAAATACGGGTTTTTCTTGTACGTCTTGAGAAACTGTGTAAGATTCTTTTCCGTATAATTCATTCCCACACCGAAATAAACCTCTTTGTCTTTCTTCCCGAATTGGTATTGAAAATTTTTATCGGAAAAACCGAGTTCTCCCAACCAACGCCACGTTTCTCCACCGTCTGTACTGACAGCGGGACCTCGTGCAGCGATAACACCACGAGCAAAAATAAAATTCAACGTCCGTCCTTCAGCACCCTTTACCCTGAATGACCAATTGAACCAGTTTCCCTCCGTATCTCGCAAATCCTCTTTTAAACGGACGGTATCGCCTTCAATACTCAGTACTTTGATGTTGCCGCCCGGAAAATCGGCGTCTATTTGCAGTTCTTTTGCTTTGAGACTCTGCAACATTATCCCTAACAAGATACTTACTCCTATACATATTCTTTTGTTCATACAATTTCATTTGAAATTTATAATTTTTATGCAAAGGTAGTGATTTTTTTTATTAAAAGTTTCGGAGATTTTTGTCTGTAATCTCCGAAACTTCGTTCAAAAATCAACTGAGCCGCGGTGTTTCTCTGCCCAACGTGCATTCTTTTCAAATCTTTCTGCCACCTCGCCTTCTAAGACGGGTACACTTCTTACAGGTATGCCATAACAATCTATTTTTAATATTACGGTGCAAAATTGCATGAAAATCGCAGGATTTCCAAGTGCGCAAATAAAAATACAGTTTTTTCAGAGGAAAGATAGTAAGCGGGCAGCAGAAACCGCCGCACAAATTCCCGATTTATTTAATTTGAACGTTGGGAAAATCGGCAGGGACTTTCTGGGTTACTTTTCCGGTAGCCGCCCATTCTGTTCCGCGCAGGAAAGTGACGATGAAGTCGGTACATTCCACTGCCGGGTGGGTTGGCTCTTTCCAGACGTGCCCGAGCATGGTATGGAAAATGCGTCCCTTGCCCCACTGTATCACCATCAGCAGAGGTTCATCGCGTCCTGATCCTCCTTCGGATTTGTCAGAGAAGGCTGTTGCCAAAATAGTCATGTTCTTTGCCGGTCCGCGCATCCGGTGATACAGTTCGTCCTGACAATGCGTCCACTCGTCGGGTAGTCCCTTCACGATAGGGTGCTTCTTGTTGCGAAGTTTCAGGACATAATTGTGCAGAGTGCCATGACCGCCGCCACTTCCCGGAGTATTATCCCTCACTTCTTTTCCATCTTTGAAATACACATAAGGTCCATGTGTTTCATTGCGCTTTCCCCAACCGCCCAGGCCGATGATTTCATTGTATTCCTTCCAATTGCGAAAGGCATTGTCAGCAGCATGGTAAACCACTACGCCACCACCTTTCTTGACATAGTCTAAAAAGGCTTCATTGGTGGCATCCGACCACGCATCACCATTGTAATCCAGCACTACCGCCTGATAGTTCGCAAAATTCGGACGAAAGGCAGACATATCCCCACCCGCCCCGGGAGAGATGGCCACATCAACGGCAAAGAGACCGCTGTCGGTGAGATACTTTTGCAGGATGAGATGGCTCTCCTGCCAATTGTGGTTGTTCTGTCCCGTGAGAATGAGCACCTTGATAGGCTCTTTAGCCTGAATGACCGTAAAATTGAAAAGGGTCATCATCGTGAGAAAAAGAACGAAATACCTACTAATACATTTTTTTGTTTTCATACTGTACATTTTTTTATAATTAAAACTTAAATTTTCAATGCCCACGGTTTCCTTACTTCATCGGAACGCAGTTTATTGGCTTCGGCATCGTTCACAAACTCCTCTTTGACAGGGTCCCAACGCAGAGGCCGCTTCAATTCGTATGCGATGTTGATAAGGAAGCAGACGGAGGCCGTGCGGTGACCAATCTCGGCCGTACATATCGGTTGCTGACGGCTCTTGATGCAGTCCAGCCAGTTCTGATAGTGGTCGTTGCTTTCGTACAACTTGATTTCGTTGTCGGTGAACACATGCGAACTGAGTTTACCGGGCAATGTTTCAAATATCTCGCGGCTGATGTCGATGATACCTTTTGTGCCAATGAATCTGACTGCATTTCCGCGTCCGAAATCTTCTTGTTCATGTGTCACTTTCACGCCGTTTGCATATTCCAAAGTCAGGTATTTATGCGTAGCATCGGGCGGATAGATGGCGACAGGACCGCTATTGTCCATGTCCAGTCCCCACTGTGCAATATCGAACATGTGAGCGCCCCAATCGGCTGTATATCCGTTGCCATATTCCTTGTACTTACGCCAATTGGGATACATTCCGTTTTCCACAGGAGGCGCCAGTTCCCAGTTGAAGTCATTGAAAACGGCCGGACCCACCCATAAATTCCAGTCCAAACCGGCCGGTACGGGTTCCGGTTTCAGGTCAAACTTTTTGGGAGGAGGCCCGCAACGTACTTTCACATCGGTGATTTCGCCAATGTGTCCGTTTCTGACTAATTGACAGGCGTTGCGGAAATTTTTCCACGAACGTTGCATATTACCGGTCTGGTTGATGCGTTTGTATTTTTCAACTGCCTGCACCATCAAGCGTCCTTCTTCGATGGTGTGCGAATAAGGTTTTTCGCAATAGATGTCCTTTCCGGCTTTGGCGGCTTCTATCACATTGATAGCATGCCAGTGGTCGGGTGTAGCGATGACTACGGCATCAATGCTCTTGTCGGCAAGCAACTTCCGGAAATCCGGATATGTTTTTATACCTTTGGACGGTCTGCCTGCCTTTGCCAAAGCCTTTTCGGCGTGCTCTTTAAAGCGGTTCAATTTGCTTTGGTAGACATCGCTGGCAGCAACTATCTGTGCGCGACGAGCAAAATCACCGGCAAGTATACGTGACTGAACGCCGGTACCAATAAATCCAAGCGTTATTTCATCGCTTGGTGCTGTAAATCCATTTCCGCCCATTACATGGCGCGGAATAATTGTGAAAGCAGCCGCAGCCGCTAATCCTGTTCCTAAGAACTGTCTTCTTGTTACATTTTTTTGACTCATGCTACTAAAAATTTTAATTTTTAAAACCCTATCTATCTAATTTTTGCTCCTGCATTATGCCCAAATAATGCCCCAGAAAAAAATCTTGGTCATTGGCATAAGGGTCGTAGAATTGAGCTTTTACACCGTTCACTTTATAGGGATAAATATAGGCACAGGAGGCGCTTCCGTCTTCAAAAAAATCGCATAAATTATTACGCATAATGTTTTCCGCTCTTTCTCGATAGGATGCATCTCCGGTAGAACGGGCATATAAACTATAAGCTAAGGCACTCGTTGAACTCCCGTAATGAGGCATGACATCGCCCCAGGTTTCCCGTTTGCCAAAATAAAAACCATCCCAATGACGGATGGGTATATCGTTCAAATGATAACTTGGCTGATAGCCGCTGAATGCTTCCAATAGCGGTAGTTGCAATTTGGCTCCATCTAAATACTTCTCTTCGCCGGTTATTAAATACAGGTCTAAAAGAGTTCTTACAGCAGGAGATACTATAGCGTGTTCATAATTCACCTCATGTGGGGGATAATTCACTCCGATTTTGATATAATTATCTCCTGCTTTCTTATAGTCTGCCAGAAGACTTGCCGCTTCCGCCTCCATCTGATTTTCGCGTAAAAGAGTTACTGCCAGATAAGCCTGCCCACTCGCATAGTAGGCATGCCCGAATTGCTTGTACATCGCTTGAAACGTTCCGCAGGCATCCAACAAAAATTGACGGTCGCCGGTCACCTGAAACATCCTGAAATATAATAGTGCCACCCATGGATAATTGTAGTTTCTGTTACGTCCCTTATGGTCAACGGTTGACCATGTTTTGTAATTCTCATCCTGTAATTGGTTGCGAACAAATGAAGCATATTTCAATACGGATTCTTTCACTTTTTCGTCTTTTGTTTTTAGATAGTATAATGCCATAAAAATACCCATGCCCATACGCTCGGCTCCTTCGTCGCGGTCATGATAGCTAACGGAAGGCTTGTCATTCAGGAATATTTTGTTTTCTTCATTGTCATATACCATGTAAGCTCCATACCGTTTGTCATTTACATCCTTGAGTTGTTGATGCTCCATGATGAAATCAGCCCGTTTTCTCATCAATTCATCTACGCCCGAAATCCCCAGACAGGATACATGCGTCTTTTTCCCGCCGTTGTACGTCAGTTCACAACGTATATCTCCTGTTTGAGTTATCGGAACAGATGCTTTATAAACGTTTCCCGTTTTCGTTACAGGAAACGTCTTTCCATTGACGGACAAACTTGGATTTTTTAACTTCTTCAAACTTTCAAATATGATTTCTGCCGTTTCGCCTGTCTGATAGACATACTTTTCACTTTTTGCAATAACGCTCCCTAACGCTACTGCTTTGGCAAAGAAATCGGCGTGTCCCTGATGGCTGAAAATACGCCACGACAGCGTATAATCCTTTCCTGCGCTGAGCGTTATATCTTCCGGATTGAGTATAATCACCCCGCGCGTATTCGCCCCACCTCTGTTTCTCGCACGTTCCTTGATTTCGTAACTTTTGACAGAGCCTTGGGTTACTACCAATCCCAGATGTGGTCCCTTACTGCTCATGTGGGTTGCATTCACATAAGCCGCATTTTCGCCTTCCCAGATGTGTGCATGGGTACGCGCCTGATTGCAGGTGGCTGCATCCGGATAGTTATCATTGAAAGGCGTATTAATACCTATATCCACCAAACGAATCGCTTGTTTTCCCTTATTGGAAAACCTGTATTCTTCTATTAAATCAGCCTTGTCATAAAACCGACTGACGGAAATATGGATATCACCTACCGTATAATAACTGCTGACACGCTTCGGACTTTGCTCAACACGAACGGCTTCTTTCCATTTTTGCTTGATTGTATCCCGTCCGGATACCATAAAAAAACCGCCCAAGCCCCAGCCATATTCTTCCTTAATCCATTTGTATTGCGAACCGTCTGTTTCCAGCATCCAATTCATGTTGCGCGTATCTCCCTCAATGGAAAGATGCCGGATAGCGCCCGTTTCCGGCTGAATCTGATAGACTACTTTCTGAGCCGACACTATGGTGGTTATACAACATAAAGCAACAGAAAAAAATATATTTAACTTATTCATATTATTGTTATTATTATTATTGTTGTTATTATTTTAACTAATACCGAATAAATTGATAGACTTCTATTTCGTACATACGTACTCTGTTGTCCCTATAGGCAGGCACATAAAACCTGACCTTACTGGTTGAAACGCTCCCAAATTCCCTATAGTATTCCGCGTCAATATTGTTGTTTTCGATAACTACGTCCACCCATTCGCCGCCAACATCTGCCTGTAAGTGGAACCGCGGTGTTTTCTGTGTAGCATTGCCGGCATCCCGCCACATTTTAAACGCTTCAATGGAGTATGTCCCCTGCAAATCAATCTCAACCCAGTGTGCAAGGTGTGAATCATCCGACACCCACCTTGACGCACTTGCTACTTTTGCACCATCGACCAGCATCTGACCTGTGTAGGGGGCAAGGAAGTCGCTTTGCGTTACGGGTTTACCCAGAGCGATATTGACGGCGGTTTTTACGTCGATTGTCTCCGGTGCTGTAGTGAAGGTATCTATTGCCGAAGGTTCGGGCAAATACATTGTTTGCCACGTCATTGGAGCGGTTAGCCGCACATCGGGGAAAACGACGGTGGTCGCTTCTGCAGGTTCGTACCGTTCGGTAATTGCATCGCCGGATGTATTGGTGTAATTCACATTGATACCGGTTTCTTCGCCACTGAGGGAACCTGTCCATACAACAGTCACATCGTTCCCATCCGCATCAGCACTGACTATCGGGCGGTTGGTTAAGCGGTCCTGATACTTCTGTCCATACACATTGGCACCGGTTTCCACCACAACGGATTTATGGTTTTTATCATCCCATACCACCAATTTGAACGTGTGGTTGCCTTCGGCAATGGTTTTGTCATTTCTACCGATATAAATGTCGAATGAATCTACAGGTTGATGGACGGGTACCGGAATTTCCAGTGATTCTTTCCCCTGCAACCATGAAATATCCAAACTCTTGGCACGAGGGTCGGAAACCCAGTACCGCAGCAAAATCCGCTCGTTTCCCGGAAAGATTTTGAAATCTGCTTTCCCGATATAAATGATTTCTCCGTTTTCAAGATAGGATTCGTGCTTGTCGTTCATCTCGGCACAACTGCCTAACACGATGACGGAACAAATTACTAATAATAACTTTTTCATATTTCTAATTTTTAAAAAATTTTAATTTCTAAATTACTGTTCAT
Organism: Bacteroidia bacterium; assembly: GCA_025999735.1. GTDB lineage: Bacteria > Bacteroidota > Bacteroidia > Bacteroidales > Marinifilaceae > JAISHE01. The sequence continues at coordinate 13,475 of BNXR01000045.1, forward strand.
TCATTCGGATTTCCCCAAAAGCTTAGTTCCATCAATTGAAAGCCCAGCGTTCCCGACCAAGTTTCCAAGGATTTGAAGCGGACATATCGTACTTCAGGTGCATCCAAAGGAATCAGTATTTCTTCGCCTGCCCAGGCATATTCATAGTCTTCACTGCCTGCTACGGCAACAACGGAAATGTCGGCACCCGAAGGACGGATGGATTCATAATAGGGAGGCTGGCTGAGTTCGGTCCATTCCGAATCCAACGATTCGGGATTTGTGCCTACTGCCGGATCATCGGTACCGAAGACCCGAACGTATTTCGGGTGATGCAAGCGGAAATAGTAATCTTCTCTGCCCCAAAAACGTAAACGCGATAGTTTGGCTTTTACCCCTAAATATACGTCAACGTATGGCTGGTATGTGCCTATATTATAGTACCATGTCATATACGCGGTAGATAGATTTAGTAAATTGCCATCCCACAAACAGTTGATGCTGGATGCACTGTATACGCTGAGAGTAAATTTGGCGGATGTAGGCATTCCAACAAACTTGCTTTTGTCAAGTTGGGTTTCGTACCACGGTGTTAGCGTCATCTTTAGTGTATCGGTGCTATTGTCATCGTAATCCCTTACAGAAATGGCGATGTTTGTTGCTACAGACTCCAACCCACGAACAGCTTGCAGAGCATTCTGCGCCGACGAATAGAAGGTTTCAATATTCTCATATACGCCCTGTTTATTCTGCAGCGAGACTGAAAGCACAATGTATTCTTTCAGCGGATTGTCCCACCGTATGGTGAATCCTCCCCAATCTTCATTAACGTCCAATGATTCGAACAAGGCGTATATAGGCGAATCTTCCGGATGAATTTCCACTTCAACGGGCTGAGATTCGTTACGGCTTCTGTCCACCGATACGAGTTTTACCGTTGTGGAGGTGGATTTGCCATACCCTCTAACGGTCAGACTGTTGGAAAAAACGGACGACCTTACTTCCTGCGTACTGCCGTTGGACAACTGATAGATACACTTTACATACAACAAATCCGATTCGTCCGGCAACTGATAGGTGATGGTTGCACCACCCGGAAAATTGACAACCGCCGGATTACTCACCTGCTGCGGCGCAGTACTATCTGTCGGAAACTGACCTCTCTCGTCTTCGGCACAAGCCGAAAACAGAAGACCACAACTCAATACAGCGAAAATGGACTGTTTAATTTTACTTTTCATAACTTTTACTTTTTAAATTTTTATTCTTTTGTCTGAACTTTTGTCTTGAACCGTGATTTTAATAAGATTTTCAGGATTACCAAGATATTTGTATTCATCATGCTAATCTTGTAAATCTTGTGAAAATCGTGGTTCAAAATATTTTTCAATTTCTACATTCCTAAATTCCTAAATTCCTACATTTTTATAATCTACCATCCTGGATTTTGAATCAAATTACCGTTGCTTCTTAAATCCGCATCCTTGATGGGCCACAAATACTCTTTAGCGGTAAAACTGGGTGCTTCAATTGTTACCACATTGTAATAATCGGCTGTTGTCGTTCCTTGATTGTTCCAACCTCTTATCGGCTGATTCAGCAAGTCGGTAGCTGTTTTCCATCTGCGGATGTCCCAGAAGCGTTTGCCTTCAAACGCCAGTTCTATCATCCGCTCCTGACGGATGATTTTACGCATTTCGCCTTTGTCCGCTGGTCTTGAACTAATTTTTGAATATTTCGTCCAGCTATCTACAACGCCTTCCAATCCGGCACGTTTCCTTACCAGGTCAATATATTTATATACTTCGGCATTGGGAGCGTTAAGACTTTCGTTGAGTGCTTCCGCATACAGCAGATAAATATCAGCCAATCTGAAAATAGGAAAAGTGTTTCTGCCGGAAGGCGATAATTGTCCGGTGATGGTCCGCGCTGTTTCGAAATGTATAGGTTTCTTCGGACTGTAACCTGTAATGGGAAAACGTATTCCACTTAAATAGCCGCTTGGTTGCCCTTTTTTCATATTGATTATCCATGAGGTTTCATCAGCGGTACCGGCGTCTATATCCTTGAAACGTCCGTTCCCGAACCATACGCCTCCGTCAAATCCCAAATTGGCATAGAAGCGCGGCTCTCTGTTCAGGTGCAGTTTGGCTGTTTCAAAACCGGTTTGTACGTAATACTTATGGGCTGCCGGAGCCGCTTCCGTCTTATAGCGATTGGCATAATCATATTGGTTATCTTCGTCTATCGGCACTCCCCGGTTTGAATAAAACAATTCCGCCATGCGGAGAGTAGGAGCTAATATTGGTGTCCCCCATGGATTGTTTGCTTCGGTTTGCGTAAAATAGGGCATGGATAAAGCCCAGTAAGTATCTATATAGGAGCTATTGTTGCGCGTATCTCCCCATATTATTTCTCTGTTCCACCTGTCCGTAACAACATGTCGGCACGACATGATGCGTTTGGTAGTATCGGATAATGCATCATAACGGTAAGCGGAAAACTCATACAGCCGGTCAAATCCCGCTAATGCACAAGTATCAATGGCATTTTTGCAGGCAACAGCCGCTCTTTCCCATTTGAGCGGGTCCTTTTCCGCTTTGAACAGGTGCACGCCCCGATTGTCCACCATGTCGGCAAAATCACCGTTCCCATTGAACAAATCGCTTGCCGCCATCACCAATAATTCGGCTCTGATACAGAGGGCTATCGGTTGGGTAATTCGTCCCAGCTCATTGCTGATATCGGCAATCGTCAAGGGCAAATCGGGAATGGCTTCATTGATGAGTTGAACAATATAATCCACACAGTCGTCAAACGGTTCACGGTAAACGCGCACTTCATCTGTGCTTGCCGAAATGGGGAGGTTTTCCTTGATTAAGGGGATAGGACCGTACATGCGCAACAGATAATAATGGTAATACGCTTTTAGAAATTTGACTTCGGCAATCCACTTATTTTTTTCGGCATTGGGTAAATCAGGTCCTACCTTGTCGATATTTTCCAAAAACACATTGCAGTCCCGTATGGCACGGAACAGCGCTTTGCCGTTATTAGTCCCGTTCCAAAAGTCCAACAGGGGATTATCGGTATTTTGTCTGCCCTGTTTGATATGATGGGCATTGAAATTACCGGTGGCTGCATAATACATGTTGTTGTCTGGCACCCAAATGTCGTCTCCGCCCATGATGGTCGGGTCATTTGCTGGACTTCCAAAAGCTGGCAAATAGCTATAACAGGTAAACAAATATTTTTCCGCACCCACCCTGTCGCGGAAGGCATAATCGATGGTGGCGAGATTGTCCGGCACCACATCCAAGTAATCGTCACACGATGGAAGAAGAACCATCGCCGCGATTGTTGCTAAAATAAATTTTCTAAATGATTTCATATTTCTTTAATTTTAAATTACTAACTTTTTGTCTCTTATTTGTTGTCTTGAACTTTTTGTCTTGAACCGTGATTTT
>BNXR01000046.1 GCA_025999735.1 Bacteroidia bacterium
GCTTACAAACAAAACTGTGACTAAGCATCTGTAACGGATCGCAATAACCGTCAAAGACGACATCTGCCTTACCTGCTAACATACTTGGAAGACGATCCTCTTTTTCGCGCAGTTCTATCGTCCAGCAGCCCTTACTCTCTTTGGCACCATATATATCAAAATCCGTTAAGATATAATCTGGCACTAACATCTTCGATACGGTCAAAAATAAACTATCAACCGATGGTCTTTCTAATTTTTTACGTCCCATAATTTTTATTCTATTTTAGAGTGCAAAGATAAAAAATAGCACCGGAAAAAAATAATTAACCATACATCCTCATTTTCAATATATTACAAAATAATCTATCTACGCAGACATGGGGATTTTTAGAGGAAAGTTAGGAAATTTGTTTGATAAGTATCCCAATGTGGATAGGCGCGCAATGGGCTTTCCCGATGATTGGAAAACTGAGCCTCTGTGGAAATAACTGTTGATTATTGGTATTCCGCTTTTTTACTGGACAGCAGTGTTTTCAAATACTATATTATTATCGTAACTCCGAAACATAGTATGCGGTAGGTAGGTTAGTGGCAGAAATGACCCACTTGGAAATAATGGAGAGGATAGAGGAGAACAAAGAGGGTGTCCCAGTCCTTTTGTCCCTAAATGATGTATATTGGTGTTGTATGTAGTTGATTTTTATGTAGTTCTATTTTGTGATTGCTAAGGACAACCCTGTTACTTAGGGACAAATTTAGTAGCCGAGCCACGGCATGAAGTTCGTTCAATAAATCTTGGCTAAATATAATTTTAATGCCTTTTATGGCAAGAACTTCATCCAACACTGAATTTTTGGTGATGAGAAGGCTAATCCACAAATTGGTATCAAGAACAACTCGTATCTTTTTAGTTATTAGCCACATATCTTTCACGCCTAACTAATTCAACCTCTGCTGTGACTTCTTCCATTGAGAGAGGCTCGGCGGTAATATCGTCCCGAAAAGTATGAATAAGATTTATCAGGCTTTTCTCTTTTTTTTGCACCTTTGCTCCAGCTTCTATTGAAATCAAGTTTAATTTCTCAAGAACTTTCAAGAGAACAAATGCCTGAGGATTCAAAATATTTACGTTCACTGCGTTCATAATGAATATTTTTAATGTTGGTGCAAAAGTATATAATGCGAATGGATCTAAAAAATCTGATACGTGAGAAATTTAGCAATGTCTTTTTTTGCACAATTTGTCAATATATTTATAGCTGTATCAATATCATTCATGGAAACTACTTCAATGGGAGAGTGCATATATCTGCAAGGAATACTTAATAATCCTGTACAAACACCTCCTCTTGAGATTTGAACAGCATTTGCATCTGTTCCCGAATGATTTGGAAGAGCCTCTATTTGATATTTGATATTATTTTCAACGGCAATCTGTTTTAATTGTGTTTGTAAATTATTATTGAAATTTGCACCAATTGGAATAACAACGCCCGAATTTAATTTTATATCGCCAAAAATGTTTTTGTTTGCATTTGGAAAATCGGTTGCATGTGTTACATCTATCGCAATACAAATATCTGGATTGATATTGTATGTAGCGGTAACAGCCCCTCGTAGCCCTATTTCTTCTTGTACAGAAGAAACTATGTAAAGATTTGCTTCGGGTTGACATTGAGACAAACTTTTCAATGTGGCTACCATGACTAAAATTCCTACTTTATCGTCAGCCGATTTACAAACAATAAGATTGTTGGGCAACATATTAAAAGAAGATTCAAAAGTAATAATATCACCTACAGACACCATTTTTTCAGCATCTTCCTTTGAAGACGCTCCTATGTCTATCCAAAGGTCTCCAATTTCTATTGGTGCTTGTTCAGGTATTTTCAAATGGATAGGCTTTTTCCCGATCAAACCTTGTATTTTTTCTCCATAGTGAAAAATAGTAACTTTTAATCCTTGTAACAAATTGACATCAATGCCTCCAATTTTAGAAAATCTGATAAAACCCACTTCATCAATATATTTTACCATAAATCCGATTTCGTCTGAATGTGCAATTAACATCAAGTTTTGGTTAGATAATCCTTTTTTATATGCGACAAGATTGCCGTGAATATCTATATAACATTCGTCTACAAACGGTTCTATGTACATTTTAAGAATATTTTGTACAGGAAATTCAAACCCAGATGGGCTGGGAGTATTTGTCAACTCTTTCAATAGGTTTATTAGTTCCCTTTCCATTGTGGTTTTATTTCGATAGTTCATTCATTATGCCATTATACTTCCGTCTTTCAAACACACAATGTCCAACTGGTAAAGTAAATTCTTCAATTTGATTTTCACTGTTGTATTTTGGAACCGCTATTGCTGTACACATTTTACAAGTGGAGCTTGCTTCGCACCCAATACAACCGTTAATTGGCTTATCCATATATGTATGTACAAAATGTCTATTCTGGCTAATACATTGTTTAATTCCTAAATCAAAAATGCTAAAGGCACTTTCTTTGGTTTGGGTTTCCGAGCAAGGCAGCAATTCAAAGTTTGAGTTTATATGGAGTCCATAATTTCTAACGCCACAAGTATAGCATTTTTTTGTATTTCGTTTTTCTAAGTCATAGGTTCTTAAATTTTGGCTTTCCATATCCTTAATTTTTTTTGTTTCATAATTAATCATATTTGAGAAGTCAGATTGAAAATGATTTAGATTCTCTCCGTCGTGGGCTTTGTAAACTGTTGTAGAGTAATAATAGTCAATATGGTTGTGATTACACCAATTTCCAATTTTATTAAAATCATTTTCGGTCAGAGAATTAAACGGGGTTTTGCATTTTACATTGATACCTGTTTCTTTCAATCTTAGGACGTTTTCCAAAACCTTTCGGTAATCCTTATCTTTTGTTCCTGTAACCTTGTCGAACGTTGGTTGGTCAACACCATAAATTGAAATTTCAATTTTATAAGGTGGAAATTCCTTAAACACGTCAATAATTGTATTATCTATTAGGTAACCATTGCTATAAATTTCTATAAATACACCTGAAAGTTTCAAAAAAGAATAAATTTTTTTGAAGTCTTTATGTTGCATAGCTTCTCCACCTGTTAGCGTACAGTAAAGCATTCCTAAATCAATCAATTCTTGAATTTCAGATTTGATATTATCAAAATGGACTATTTTATTATTTGAATGTCCAACGATATAACAAAAGGGGCAAGAAAAATTACATTTATCAAGTAACTCCCAAGTTAATATCATTGGTGTGTATGAATTACCTGAAACAAGACCACATAATTCTGACGGGGACATATTTTGGACAAGGGCTCCATTTTTCTCAAGGAACTCTGAATCAAAATATATTTCATTCGCAGAGTATGGATTTATAAGTATATCTACGTTATTTATTTTTCTTTCTATCATAATTAGTTTTAAAATAAACAGGACAGATCCTTGGATAACTGACCTGTTTAACTACTTCATTACCTTTTGCTCTCGTTGCATAAATTACCACCTCCGCATTGCATAAGTGAAGTTCCATTGTCTTTTACTTCAACTTTTATAAAGTTGGGTTTTACTTTAACTTCTTTTTTTTTGTTCATCACTTGAAGTTTATTTCGTTATGCCTACTCGCTTTGAAGTGCCCCAATACATTGGCGACAGGATTTTCGACTTCGTCCTTAAAATTACCGCTACACGATTTAATGAAAGCCCGAAGGGATTTCGTTAAATCTCTTAAATATGTGCAAAAATACAGCTTTGATTTCAAATGGCCAAACATTTTTGAAAAAAAATCAATCTTGGTTGCATAGCATCATTACCCTTATGTTCCAAAATGGAACATGTGCTATATTCTTCTAATTCTCCCCCCTTATAGATATTATTAAGGTGCTTTGTAATTGCTGGTCGCTTTGTTCCAAACAATTGAGCAATCTGTTCTTGCGTAAGCCAAACGGTCTCTCCTTCCAGATGAACATCTAATTCAGCAACACCATCAGGCGTTTGATAGATGACAATCTCGCCTTTATTCTTTATTTCTTGACACATAGATTTTTCAATTTTATTATGTTTGGGCACAAATTTACATAAAAATCGAGTAATTCCAAACACATAAATGAAAAACGGTATCAAAAAACAGAACTCACAGCGGAAGCACTAAGCGGAAGCCCATGCACTTGGGTCACAAAGATGTGGACGACATTTTTCTATTTAAAATCTGCCATCCCGACACGCCCTCTTTCTTAACCATCAATATGAGACATAATATGGATATATCTATTAGTATCGTCAGCACCTCCAAGCCCGATCCGTTACGGATATTCCAAACACCCAAAATAAGGTCAGAACAGATTGCGATATAAAATCCTATTTTGTTTTTTCTCCATAATAATAAAGCGGCTACGATAGTGCACATTGACAAGATTATGCGTACACCCACACCCCAAGGACTAGGATCCCAAATACGATGCCAAGCACGAACAGCTATAATACCTAATTCAACACGCCAGTAAATAGCATAATATAATACTATAATACTATAGCACTGCTTATTATCATGAGTATAAACCAAGCCTTAATGGCTGGATGGTATTTCGGATTTTCGTTTGTACCCGCACCCACCAAGGAGTTGCTGAAAATGGAACTTTTATTGACATCCAACTTTTTGCTGATACCAAAGTCTGTGATTTTGGGGATGTATTCATTGCCACGCTTTACAATCAACACGTTATGCGGTTTCATGTCGCGGTGGATGATACCGTTTTCATGCAGGAATTGCAAGCCTGCGAGTATCTGCGTGAGGATGGACTGCTTTTGTTCAAGCGAGATGTTGCCCTTTTTCAGGAGTTGCAAAAGGTTCCCTTCCTCATAGTATTGCAGAACGCCAAAGTCGTATTCTCCCAACATTTCCTTGAAAGTGTAGCACTCCTCGTAATATGCAATGTTGGGATGTGGGGGCAACTGATTGACCATTTCGACCTCTTTTTTGAGCCGGACAGATTCTAATTCCGGCTTTACCTTTGCCATTTTAATAGCCACCCATCGGTCGCGGAAGGTGTCATAAGAGAGTGTCCGTAAATTAATTTTACATTTGTAGTGTATATATCAAAAGATACAACTGTATTTGTAGTATAAATTGTAAATGTTATTCTCGGACGCTTCCTAAGCTTTGAAAACTTCCCCGAAACCTCCTTCGCCCAAGCGGTCGGTATCGGGATTGTACGTGTAACGCTTTTGAAATTCTTGATACGTCATACTATTTTTATTATTGATTATTACTGTGTGTCTAATTTTTTTAGGGTCGCTCTATTCTTGTAATTTTGTAATCGGCATCTGGTTCGTACGGTGGCAGTAAATTGGTTGATGTCGTTGTCTAATTTCAGCGTAACGGTATAGCGCAAACTTTTTGCCGTACCTTGACTATCTTTGATTGAGAATGTCCGAATGTCGTTTTGCGATTCTATTTTGAACGAATTACGTCGTTGTTCGGTGGCAGTAGAGAGTGTTCTACCAACCAAATCACGTTTGATGTCGCGAGCGGTCGGAGCCGGTGGTGTAACTGCTTGGCACAATGTACTGTATAAAAGCGCGCAGAACAAAAGGGATGCGGAGCTTTTTCGTGCTGACGTAAATACTTTTTTCAACTATTAAATTTTAATTGTTTCAGGATTATTTATTTATTTCAGTTTTATCACTTCTACCGCAACGGACCTCAAATCAGGCATCCCCATTCCAAGGTTGGCACCGACGTAGGTAGGGTCACAGACTATGTATTTTTGACCATCAACGGTGAGGTAATCGCCGTTCGTTTGAGTATTGCTGAATTTAACAGCAGTCGCCAAGTGTCTGCCAGGGTAATATCACAGCACTACCTTCATGCCCAATAAATGACGTACTAACTGCGAAAATAGAATAGCACGGTCATCACAATCAGAGTAGGCAGAGGCAAGGGTCTCCTCAGCAAATGACCATTTTTCGTAACCCTGATTGTCTTCATCCGTTTTGTATTGAAAAGCAGATTGTACAAAATGCAATAGCCAGTTTACAGCCTCTTCCTGCGATTTGTTGCTTACGTTCGGTTTAATCTGGGATAGTACCGATTGCCAAGCAGTATTGTCTATGGATGCTTCGGCAAAAACGGTGAAATACGCCAAAGGATAGGTGTCGTAAAAGTCGAGCAGGTTTTGGTTGTAACTGATCGGATAAGGTTTTCCGCTGAAAGTCAAGTTTTTTGTTCGTGTTTGCACGCTTAGATGTGGCTGTTCGGATAACGATAGGCGGATATTGCTTTTTGAGCCCCCATAATTCACCGCACAGGTAAATCGCTTTATGCGTTGGATTGATTAGATAATAGCGCACTTTATCGCCGAAAGTGAAGTAGGAAGTATTAAAAACATCTTCCTCGAAAGCCGCCAATACGAAAAGTTGGTTGGCATTGCGACCTATCTTAGCACGATAGCCTAACTGATTTAGTACAAAGACATTAAATACGACTTGTTCGTTTGCATTACCGGTAGGGAAGTAGGCTTTGAAGAGTGAGTTTAGTAGTTGGCAAGTGCCCCAATCGTTGAGGTTGAGTTCATTTTGCAGTCGCTGTGCATCGTTCGTCCAATCCGTGTAACTGCACTTTGAAAGTGCTGCCCAATAGTCCGACACGCTTTTTTCCGTTACATCTGCTAAATGCGCATTTGATTGGGTTGATTGGGTCGGCTTGATTTTTATGCTCGTACCGTAAAAGGAAGCTTTCAGCACGTCTTCTTTCGGAGGCTCCGGTTTTGGTTCAGGCTTTGGTTCGGGTTTTGGCGCAGGTTCAGGTTGCGGTTTTGGCGCAGGTTTTACGGGGGGCGGTTCTCCGATAACGGGCACTTTCTCCGGCTCCGGTTTGGGTGTGTTTGGGTCATATACCGGTGGTTTGGGAATAGGATTTTTGATTAAAGGGTTGGGCTTAAAGAGTTCAAACCGCTTCCATTCCTGTGCCAAATAGTTGGAATACACCGTGTTTAGTGAATCTTTGTATTTTTTGAAATTTTCATTGGTTGTCCTCGCATAGTTACGAAAAGCCCGTTGTTGTTGCTCAATATATTTCTGGTGAGCATTCGTATTGCCCGATTGTGCATAAACAGCAAATTGTGCACAAGCCATCAGGATAAGCAAATAAATTCTTGGCTTCATTTTTATTTTTGTTTTTTTGATGGTTAATTACTTTTTGTCATCTGTTTTTTTTGTGAGTTTCATTTGATACCTTTGTATGTAAAATATTTGCCGTCCCATTGATAAAACAGGTACTTGTCCGTTACTTTCAATCCATCAACTAATGGAACATAAATAGTTTTATGCTCATCATCGTATCTGAAAAGCCAATCAAAGGAATTTTCATCTTTTTTGAAATCAACATCATTTTCTATAAAATCATAATAATAACTTGCAGCATCATATTCAAAACCAATTTCCGAAAGCACTTCTTTTTTTGTATTGAATAATGATTTTTTGACCAAATCATTATTCTCTATGGTATAAATAGCAATGTCTCTATTGCCCAACCAACCAGCCGCTTGCATATAACTGGCTTCTATGATATAATATGTTCTTTCATTAAGAGTTGCTGTATATATCTCGAATCCTCTACAAGCCCAATCTTCTCCTTCTTTACATTCAGGGTCAGCCACTTTTTCATAAGAAGTGCTATATACATTATAAGAACCTTGAAATTGAATTATATGCTGGAAACCGCTGTTGTAGTTGTACCCCGTGTCATCTATCCATGCGTAAATTCGCACTTTTTTGTCATCAGAAGTGGAAATTGAAATTAGTTTTCCTAATTTCTTAAAAGAATATTCCAATGTATTATCGTTGTAAAGCAAATTGCTAAATCGTTGCTGAAATTCAGCCCAATACTCTTTTTCTATAATTCCAACCAATTCATCTTCCGCTTTTTCAATGTCAGACTTCTGCCCACAAGCACACATACCGACAACCATAAGGATTATCAAACCGATTTTTAAAATTTTCTTTGTCATAATATTGATATTTAATGATTTATATTATTCCTGTTTTACAGCCGTTTCCTTGTGGAAAATTTAATTCATTTCTAAGTTGTTCTACATAATCATATTCATCAATCTATTTCCCATTATACACATCATAAGTACAATTCCAAGGTTTATCATTAAATTTCCACTTAACGAATCGGGCGAATAGTCTACGCAAATATATCTGAACTCGCAATTTTTTATTGACTTCACGCTTTGATAATGTTTCACCTGTAAAGCCGAAATATTCGCGGTTTATGGCAACATCGACATCGTCCGAAAACCGCTCAATCACATTCCAACATTTACTCAACGAAGTACCGCCTTTGAAAGAAATTTGATTTGAGTATGGCAAGGCAAAAAGCGAGCGCAAAACGGCTGTGACCCAAACATCTTTTTCGATTGCTTCGGGCGGCAGGTTTTTGAGTGTGGAAACTGTTGCAAAAATTTCTGTCCTATTTTTATCTGATAATCTGATTAAATCATTCATTTTCTGTAAGTTTTAAGATAGTTTCGGCAATCCATTCGGGTGCAATCAACGCATCGTGCCGTATGTTTTCGGTTGTTTCGTTTGCCAAAACGGATTTAATTTTTGCCAATTCTTCGGGCAATGCCTGATTTTTGCCAATTTCTTTCAGTGCAAAAATGACCAAAGTTGTGATTTTACCTTTCAGCGACAAATATTTGGGAATAGTTTTTTTGAAAATAATACTTGTTTTTCCGCCGATTTTTATGTTTCGCGGCGTTCCGTCTGTGAGGAAAACCACGCGCATTGGCACTTGTGTTGAAAGTCCCAATTTGTTGAGTGCGTACAAACCTGTCGGAATAAGCCGTGCTTTTTCGCTCTTGGCGATTGCTTTGGCAATGTCTTCTATTGAGGGATAGACAGTTCCTATCAACTCGCTGATTTTTGGATAGAGGTAAATACCTGCCGAAAGCCGAATGAGCAATCCGTCCTGACACAGTCGCGACAGCGAATGACGGATTGCGTTACCTGTCCCCAAGAAAGCAAAATTTTTTAGGAAAAATATTTTTCCACGCTTGCTTTTATTTATCTTTGCAACTATTTGATTATTTGCTGATTGCATACTATTTTACTTTTTATTTTTGGCACAAAATACTACTTTTTTTATGCCAAAATTCGACTGCAAAGTTAGCATTAAATTTCAATTACACACAACCGAATAAAAATATCAGACAAAATTTATAGGGGAAAATTACATGAAAATCGCGGATTCCAAGCAAATGAAAAAAAACGTAAGGGTGGGATTAGATAAAATTTAGTCCATTGATTTTGTAGTGATTTGATTAGCAATTTTCGCGTGTGCGAGCCTTAATGGGGTGGCTAAGCGGAATTTGCTCTGCCATGACGGTGCTCATGGCTATGAGGTATTTGCAATCTTCGATTAATTTTTTTGAACGCTTTTTCTTTCAATAAAAAATTCAGCGATGGTTGCTTTGCGGGTGACTCTGGGGGGTATTTGAGGTAGCCCTTTTTGTATGACAGTGGATGCGGTCGCTTTCTTATCCAATGATTTTAGGTGTCACCACAGCAACGAAAAAAATGCAAACATTTTCACCAGACTTTACTTTTTCAAAAAGTTGCAAAATTCATTCAAAGAGCGTTGCAAAACTTCCTTTGGAATAAGTTGTCGCTTATATTCCGCTATCATTGTGGGGCTTAAACTGCGGCTCATCGCATATTCTACTACGCTACGGTCAGCTGCCTGACAAAGCAAAATACCAACATATTATCTAAAATTCCGGTTTGTAACCGCCTTTCAGAGTGCTTTGGGGGCAAGTTAAGAAAATCGACGAAAAGTGTATCTTTCAACATTGGCTCGGCTTGCGGATAAATTTCTTTCAAACCTTTGGAAAGATTGTGTTTATCACCCATCAACGAGGCAAAAGTATGATTTTTCAAGCAACGACGAAGTTCATTAATATTTAAGCGTTCTTTGTATGAATACAGTACATAGAAAATTCGTTCTTCCATTGTCTTACAAGCATTTATAATTTCAAAATGATTGGTTAATGTGGTTATATTCAAGAATTTAGGAAATTGTGCAGTTTGAAACTGCACAATTTGTCCGACCATAGGCTGGATAATTGATGCACTTCCTATTTGTCCTGCCCTTGACTGGACGTTTGGGGTATCTTCAATTTGTGCCATTTGGGGTGGCACAAATCGGATTCATTCCAATTTATCCTGATATTCAATAAATTGTGTATCAGAATATGCTTCATAAAACGCAACCATATTGTAGATATTCCTGCGGCTATATCCGCGCAAAGTCGGGTCTTGTGAGCGTAGATATTCTGAAAGTTGCATCACCGTTTTGCTACCCCACGCCGCATTTTTGAGCCTTGCCGAAACAAATGTGCCTACTTCCCACGCTACCAGCAAATTTTCGTTATTCACGGTTTGCAAAGCACGATTGCGGCGTAACGAAATAATTCCGTGTACCTGCTGAAATTCCTGTAGTGCCAAATTATTTGCATCCATTGTGAAATATGATTTTACTTTATGTTAAGCAATCCAACACGAATAACTACCTGTTTTTGTAATTGCAAAGTTAGCATTAAATTTCCCAATTACACACAACCGCATAAAAATATCAGACAAAATTTATAGGGGAAAATTACATGAATAGTTGAGGATTTCCAAGCATACCGCACTGTCGCCTGCTTGCACCTAACGTGTTGGCGGCTTGGCGCAGTGGCGGGTTCACTAAGGCTTGTGCGGGAGGGAAACTTCCAAAATCGCACTGCCGCTTGAGCGGGCTACACCCGCCATTGTGCCAAACCGCGTGTTGTGTGCTTTGGCGGGATTTATTGATTGTTAAATATTTTGTCAAAAAGTTGTTTCAAATCATCGCGTACAGTTTCATATTCAGGTAGTTTTCCTTCTTCTATTTGGTGCTCCAAACTGTTTTTCCACGCGGATTTTAGAATTTTGTCGTTGTGTTCGTTTATCAAATCTTCTATGCCTGAATACTGCAAACTTTTGTATTTTACTTTTTCGTTAAAACCACCTACAACCTTTTGCCAATCAATATTTTCAATATTTTTGCTCAAATACCAAATATCATAATAATCTCTTGGGGCGGTATATGAACGTTGTATCAATGCTCGTAGTTTTTCTGAAAGCACTTCGTAAATGCTATAAATTGGTATGTTTTTAGCATTTTCGGTTAGTTTGTCGCTGTAATTGTGAATGATATTTGCGATTTCCGGCTCAAAAACCATTTTTTCGTACAGAATTATCTCAATTTTTATGCTTGTCTGCCAACGATTTGGCTCTGGTGGTTGCTGATTTTTACTGTGGTCTGCTCCCCAAAATTTCACTTTCGCACAATAACCCGTCAGTTGATTGTTAAACTGCAAATTTTCAAGTGATTGAATATGTAAAGGTATTTCTGTACGCTCGGAAACCAACGCAACAATCTTTTTCAGCATTTTCATATCAAACACAAAGTTTGCATTTATGGCTGTAAAATCAAGGTCTTCCGAAAATCTGTAATCGGGGAAACGACATTTTTTCAAACAAGTTCCGCCTTTGAAAATCAGATTTTCACGACATTCGGGAACGGTGTAAATCGCATCAATAAAATGTCCTAAAACCCAATCTTTATCAATGGTTGTGGTGCGAACTTTTTGTTCTGTTGCCAATCTATTTATCTCGTTCTTACTAATCATTTTAATACTGATTTTTTACAATTTCTAAAATATTTTCTTCCGATAAATTCATTCGCAAACGCCAAACGCTGTTTGTTTCGCCTGTGTTTTCGCCAAAAGTATCAAAGAGATTATAACTGCGATTTACTTTTGAGCGGGCATATTTAATAAAACTCTGTAAATTTTTCTTCTCAAAGAGTTCCGCCAAAAATCCAAGTCGCTTTGTTACAGCGATATTATTTACTGCTTCGCAATAATTTTTCAACTTTGCAGCGTTTAATTTTGCATTATAAAATGCTCGTATTAACTCCGCAAAACCGCCTGAATATTCCGGCAAATCAAAACAATCTACAATCGTTTTTTCAATGTCTGTAATCGGATATTTGTAATTTCCGTAACCGTTAGAAATAATTCCTATCCGCTTATTGTGTTGAATTTTAACGAATTGATAAGTTGTTCCTGCAAATTCGACCTCTTTTTTGAGTAGTGTTGTTTGGATAAAAACCTTGTTTGGAAACTGCTCTGTAAGTCCGTGCAAGTTCAACGCCGACCAATAGGCAACAGCACTGTTTTTGGCAAGAAATGTGCCTATTACATTTTCATCTCTAAAATTGGCACGACAATATTTTCCGCGTTCAATGCGAGTGAGAAAACCTTTTATAACAAGGTTTTCGACAATTTCGTTGATAGTGCGATTGTCTAAATCAAGTTCAATTTTAAGTGTTTGAATTTCAAAAATCTGAACTTCCTCTTCTTCGAGATATTTAATAAAATCGTTTTGTATCATCTTTTTGCATATTATTATGTCATAACCGTTTTATTAGCGGATTTGATTTGCAAAGGTACAACTTTTTTGGGGAAAACTAAAAAAGCTGCAATAAAATTACTTTTTCGTTACTATAATTCTTTTCAAAATTTATTTTTTTACTTCACAACCTGAGTTCGACCTAAAAAAAACAATTATTTCTCACTATTCGATTTTGCGAAGAGGCACATAAAGGCAGACGGCATCGAGACAAGGCGATGTCGTATAGTATAGGAAAATTAAATTGCAGAATAGTATTATAGAAACAGTTCCAACTGCCCTGTCGGCAAAGAACGTTCAAACTTTATGGCGGGCTTTTTTCAAAAAAACTGTATGAGGCGCGGCAGGCAAACGACATTTTCTAATAGTCGTGATTTGCAGGAATCTGGCAAAAAACTGAAAAGGGCAAAGTTCAAAAAAGGGGAAACGGATATTATTCAGTAAAAATTATAGAACAAAAATTTATTCCTTCTTTAATAAATCAGAAGGAACAGTTTTATCAAATGCAACAATAATTATTACTGCATTACATTTCTGAACGATAGATAACTGTTCTATTTTGAAGTTTAAACTCTTTTTGAACTTTTCAAGAGCAATTTTAGTGTCATAGAATCCGGCAGAATCCAAAATTTGCAATGAATTTTCATCTAATTCTCTAAAATTCAAAGAAAAACATCCAATATTTACTAGAAAATCATTCATAAGTTAAAGCATAAAAATATCCTTGTCTATTTTATTGGAAACATTCCACCTCATTGTTTTGAATAACTCATATAAGGCTGTTTTGTTGCTATCCCACTTTAAGCATTTCATAGCCTCTTTGTATGTAACAATTTGATAGTTACTGTGTTCTTCTGATAAAATTACATTCTGAATATCTTTTAAATGAAATGCAAATGTGTATTCAAACACAAAAATAGGGTCTGTCCTAAAGTTGTAGTTAAAAACATTTGCCGGAATCATTGTGCGTGTTTGTAAAGAAAACAAGTCCGATATTTTTGTACCAATTTCTTCATAAGTTTCTCTTTTCGCAGTATCTTCAAGAGTTTCGCCGTATTCCATTCCTCCTGATATAAATTGCCAATATGCTCCTTTTCTCCTTTTTAGAATCAAAACTTGAACATCAGAATCAACAAAAATATACGGTATTATTAAAACTTGAACAGGCTCTCTCATCTGCTAAATATGGTTAAGTCAATACATTAGTTTATCTTCCTTATTTTTCCATTCATCGAACACATCATTAGAAACTTGTGTTTCTATCTTTTTTATTTCGATACTCCTTTTGCTCATTGGTTTTTCTAACTCTTCATATATGAATTTATCACTAAAACCAATATTTGCGGCATCATTCCTGTCATAATAATAGTATATGGTATGAATATTTGCCCAATAAATGGCAGCCAAACACATTGGGCAAGGTTCGCAGGTTGTGTATAAGACTGCATCATTAAGATGAAATGTTTGTCGTGAGTTACACGCATTTCTAATGGCTACTATTTCGGCGTGGGCTGTCGGGTCATTGTGAGATGTTACCATATTATGCCCTTTTCCGATTATTTCGTTATTTAAAACAACTACTGCGCCGAAAGGACCGCCTTCATTATTTCTTATTCCTGTAAATGCTTCTTCAAAGGCACAATCCATATAATATTGAGGTGTTGTCATTCTTTTCTGATTTTGTTTAACGAATCTGTTACAAATGTCGGATATGGTTTCATTGCATCATTTTGTTCTCTTGAACAAAAATCTGCTCGTTGAAAAACTTTTGCTATGTTGAGTAAGCGTTCCTCAAAAGAAATTCCTTTCTTTTCGACACTTTCTTCACTCCAACGACAACCTACAATCCTTTCATCAGGTAAAGAAAAAATATCATACAATCCTTCGTGGCAAGGAAAATAGTTGCAGGATTTACAAATGCCATTTACATCATAATGAGAACCATTCCAAGTTGATTTGGCTGTTATTTCTACACCTTTGTGCTTGTAAATAAAACAAGGAGTGCCAAAACCTCTCGAATACTGATGGACTTTTTTTGAATCACAAATAACGGTCAGTTTTTCTTCTAATTGCGTAAAGGAGATATGCAAATCCTTTCTATTACCATAAGGTAAGGGAACAGAAACAACATCTAACAACTTTAAATTGCATTTGAGATTACTACAAAAATCAATAATATTCCAAACTTCTTCATAATTCAAACGGGTTACGACCATATTGATGCGTAGCAATCTATTGGCAGAAGAAAGAATTTTTATCCCTTCAATAACACGGTCATACATATTTTTCCTGTTTACAATAGCATCAAATACATCAGGTTTCAATGAGTCCAAACTTACAGCAAATGTGATATTACTTTCTAACTCATCAATAATGTCTTTATTTTTTGCCACCAACGAAGCATTTGTGTTTACCAACGTATAAACTCCAAGTTCATTGAAGAATTGAAGTAATTCTTTGATATGTGGATACAAGAATGGTTCACCTCCGGTTAATCTGAATTTTCTTATACCTAACCGATGGGCAACGATTATCTTCTCTTTTAATTTTTCAAAGTCCTGAAATTCACACATACTTGCGCTTAGTTCTCCTCCTTCGCCGCAGTAAACGCACCGAAAATTACACATTTTCGTTAGTGGGAATGTGAGAAAAGGAAGGATATTTGCATCTTCCTTTAATTTTGTACTAATAATATTGTAATCTTTCTGTTTCATTTTGTATTGTAATTATTTTTTTATAAATAGCAATATAACCTTTTCTTCTATTTCCTTTCCAAGTATGGAACAAATGTTTCTCTGAACATTCTTTCCGAAATCTAATTTTAAATAGGTTATCAATAGTAGTACTATTGGCGTGAAATAATTTAGTATTTCCCGCATAAATAGTTCCCCATTGTTCTTTTTTAATTAAATTCTTAATATAGTGTCTAATATAATGTTTGTCTATTAAAAAACTTTCTATGAAAACACAACCATCAATATTCAGCAAATCGAACATTTTGTTAATAAGTTGAGTTCGCTCTTTCTTATCCGTAATATACTCTAAAACACCACATAAAATTATACAGTCAAATTTTTCATTTGTTTGGAAATGTGTGATATTATCAACATAATAATTTGCAAAAGGAAAATAATCTTTAGCCCTGATTATCAAATTATCAGAGCAGTCAACGCCAGTTAGATTTGAATAGCCCGATTCAAAAAGATATTTCAACACTCGTCCATAACCACAACCCATATCTAAAATATTAGATTGTTGCAAAATATTCTCAAAAAACAAATCGGAGGGTAACGGACTTGTGAAAATAATTGTATCAGGAGAACTATATAACTCTTTCATTATTGTGGCAATGTTACATTAATTTCATTATTTATTGCTTCTTGCAAATTAGAAAATTTATGAGCGAAATTACTCCGGCATTTTATGCTTATTCCAATTTTTTTTGTAAGCGGATTTATATTGACCCTTATCCCGAAAAATTGAACGCTACTCCTTTTATATTTTGCAGAAAAAGAATGCATCTGTTGAATTATATCTTCTCTTGTATTGCTCTTATCAATGGTAATATTCAATGAAAATGGAGAGGATTGTTTAAAGTGTTCAATTAACGACTCGTCTTCTTTTAATAAATTATAAACAACACTACACATATTCAATTCTTTATAGTATATATTTTTTAATTGTTGTTGAATATTACATATTGTTTTCTTGATAGTTTCATTTTCGTCAATTTTTATATTAAGAAAATAGGTTAATTATTTTTTTCCGGTGCTATTTTTTATCTTTGCACTCTAAAATAGAATAAAAATTATGGGACGTAAAAAATTAGAAAGACCATCGGTTGATAGTTTATTTTTGACCGTATCGAAGATGTTA
>BNXR01000047.1 GCA_025999735.1 Bacteroidia bacterium
GGTGGGATGTCGTCTTCTATTGACATGAATGCCCTACGGGCAAAGTCCGTTAGGACTTGCATATCAATAGAAATGGATGCTATCCTCTCAACAATTTCCCGTAGGGAATACATCATGGTAATCTTGGGCAATTGACGCAGCGTATCGAAGGCAGAGCCGAACCCTGTTCGGGTATGCTGAGATAGCAAGGAAAAAGCCGTAAGGCCATCATACTAAAATCACGGTTCAAGACAAGAGGCAGGGAGGTTGCGCCCCTACATTCCGTCAATTGGGCGGGCAAACCCCGCCCCTACCGTAACGTACCACATTCGTAGAGACGGGGCATGCCCCGTCTCTACACTCTGCTGGCGCGGCTTTGCAAGCCGTGTCTCCTGCATTGTCTGAACCATGATTTGTCTTGAACCACGATTTTAATAAGATTAAAGGATTTGCAAGATGAAAGAGGATAGGAATATAGGATGAATGCCCTACGGGCAAAGTCCGTTAGGTGGGATGCCGTCTTCTATTGACATGAATGCCCTACGGGCAAAGTCCGTTAGGACTTGCATATCAATAGAAACAATGACACATAGCAACCTTTCCCCGTTAGGGGATACACAATGCTATACAATGTGAAACCTCTACGAGGTTGTTGGGGGGGATGATTCGTTTTCTATTGATATATATTCCCTACGGGAAACAATGGCGTGGGCGGGCTTGACCCGCAACCTCCTACATTGGGCGCACACGCAGGTGCGCCCCTACCGTAACGTACCACATTCGTAGAGACGGGGCATGCCCCGTCTCTACACTCTGCTGGCGCGGCTTTGCAAGCCGTGTCTCCTGTATTGTCTGAACCACGATTTTCATAAGATTAAAGGATTAGCAAGATGAAAGAGAATTCGTAGGGGCAGACCTGCGTGTCTGCCCTGATATGAGGGCGCACACGCAGGTGCGCCCCTACCTATTACCGTAACGTACCACATTGTAGAGACGGGGCATGCCCCGTCTCTACATTCCTACATCGGGCGGGCAAACCCCGCCCCTACCCGCAATCTCCCGTCTATTGTCTGAACCATGATTAAATGTCTTGAACCACGATTTTAATAAGATTAACAAGATTTGCAAGATGAAAGAGGAAGGAAAGAGATGAGACAATTATCTTGGTAATCCTTTAATCTTGACAAAATCACGGTTCAAGACAAATAGACAACAAAGGTGAGCAATTATTAGGTTAGTACAAACCCTTTATTTACCTTTGCACCTGAAACTAATCCCATGTACCACCCATTACAAATGGTCTGTGGATTGTTTAAACACATTAATATTACGGTTATGACAGTAAGAGAGCAGCAAGAGCAGAGCAAGATGGAGCCTTACGCAGAGGCATCGCGGTACATGAACAACGCGGAGAATACATTGCGGAAGACACGCAAGGAGGATAACTTTTATCTTGACCGTAAGTATGTGCAGGTAGCGTGTGGTACTGCTTATTTAGGCGTACTTGTTGCGTTAAACAAGTGGTTACAATTGAAGGGAGTGCCTGACCCACCGAAGCGGAAGCACAAAACTATTGGCTTCTACACGGATAACGTGGCACGATTGGACGGTAAGTTATCTATGGAATTGCAAGCAGCGTATTCGCTTTTGCATAGGGATGGATACTACGATGGTGTACAAAAAGCCTCTACTATCAGAGATGGTTTTGACTCGGCTTATTCTATCATTGCCCGTATCAAGCCCGATGTATCGGAGGAAGAGTTGCAGCAATACATCGAAGAGCACACCAAGAAGAAATCTACCTTGTGGGGACAACTGTCCTCGTTGCTATCGTTTTGAACTAACAGTCAAATGGAACAAAGGTGATTATTTATTAGGTTCGTACAAAACCTTTATCTACCTTCGCACCCATAATATAAAGAAACCAATATGGCAACACCAATTAAACCGACACCCATTCTTACCGGCAGGGATTCTATTCGCTTTGCAAAGGCAATGGAGAATGTACAGAAGATTTCGCCCGAAAGGCGAAAAGAGATGGAAGAAGCGTACGAATGGTATAAGAAGGCAGCACAATATCCGATATACCCCAAATGAGCGAGATTGTAAATAGGATTAGAATAGTTCGTTTGGAAGAAGATACCCCAGGTTCCTCTTTCGATTGTGGCGACACGGATTTGAATGACTTTTTGCATCATGATGCGAAAGACTATCTGAAAGCAATGCTTGCTGTTACCTACTTGGTAAAAGTTGAAGGTGAGATAGTGGCTTATTTTTGTCTGTCATACGATAGTTTGACACGAACGGCTATTTTGACCGAAGAAGAGAAAGCCCTTTGGAACAAAGTAGGGCGCAAGATCCCAAACAGCAAAAGGCGCAAGACATACCCTTCGGTAAAGATCGGACGTTTGGCTGTGGCGAAAGAATATGCCGGTTACGGAATAGGACAGCGTATTATTGATACTATTACGATGATGTACCTCAACGAGCAACATCACGCCGCCTGCCGTTTCATTACCGTAGATGCCTATCGCGTTGCATTAACTTTCTACGAAAAGGCCAAATTTAGATACCTCACAACCAAAGATACAGACGAGAATACCCGCGCCATGTACTTTGATTTAAAAGCAATATAGCCTTACTAACCCCAACGTCATTGCGGGCTTGACCCGCAACCTCCTCAATTACTACATTCCTACATTGGGCGCACACGCAGGTGCGCCCCTACCGTAACGTACCACATTCGTAGAGACGGGGCATGCCCCGTCTCTACACTCTGCTGGCGCGGCTTTGCAAGCCGTTTCTCCTGTATTGTCTGAACCACGATTTGTCTTGAACCATGATTTTCATAAGATTTACAAGATGGCCTGCGGCTTTTTCCTTGCTATCTCAGCATACCCGAACAAGGTTCGGCTCTACTTTCGATACGCTGCGTCAATTTGCAAGATGAAAGAGGAAGGAATATAGGATGAATGCCCAACGGGCAAAGTCCGTTGGGTGGGATGTCGTCTTCTATTGACATGAATGCCCTACGGGCAAAGTCCGTTAGGACTTGCATATCAATAGAAATGGATGCTATCCTCTCAACAATTTCCCGTAGGGAATACATCATGGTAATCTTGGTCATCTTGTCAAAATCGTGGTTCAAGACAAAAACGGTTCGGGTGCGGATTGTCTGAACCATGATTTTAATAAGATTAAAGGATTAGCAAGATGAAGGAGAATAGGAAAGAGATGAGACAATTATCTTGGTCATCTTGTTCATCTTATTAAAATCGTGGTTCAAGACAATTACGCAACAAAGGTGAGCAATTATTTGGTAGTTACATTTAGGATGATTACTTTTGCACCCTGAGAGAGATAATAACACAATAACGTTTAATATACTAACGCTAATACATGGAATACTTACGTACTACCCTAAATCCTCACCTCACACATGCCGCACACACAGCGGCACGCAACACCCAACATTCGGAAACCAGCGTGGTTGTAGGGGGGGGGGAAGCAACCACACCCTAAAAATCATACAGCGGCTTACAGCCGCACCCACATACGCCCCGTAGGGGCGCACCTGCGTGTGCGCCCCTACCACCAACAACGCAATTACGTGATTCATCCATTACATCTATTAACCATTAACCATATATTAGTATGACAAGGACAAGTTTATTCAAGTGCATCGTAGCAATGGGAATATTGCTGGGCACAACAGCGGCGGCTAACGCACAAGCAACAAGCGGCAGTTGCGGTACAAGTGCTACATGGTCGTATGATGTCGCAACGACCACCCTCACCATTAGCGGAACAGGGGCTATGGAAAATTACAGCAGTACCGGTAGTAAGCCTTGGTATTCGTATCGCACGCAGATGACTTCTGTGAATATATCAGGCGTTACCTCTATTGGCTCCTACGCTTTTGACGGTTGTAGCGGGCTAACGAGCGTAACCATACCCTCCTCCGTTACCACTATCGGCTTCGCCGCTTTTAATGGTTGCAGTGGGCTAGAGGGGACGCTAACCATACCTCCCTTAGTTACATCTATCGAATCCTGGGCTTTTTCCGATTGTAGTGGGCTAACGGGTACGCTAACCATACCCAGCTCCGTCACATCTATCGGCCAACAAGCTTTTTACAATTGCCGCGGACTAACGGGGACGCTAACCATACCCAGCTCCGTCACATCTATCGGCCAACAAGCTTTTTACAATTGCCGCGAGCTAACGGGGACGCTAAGCATACCCAACTCCGTTCAATCTATCGGCTCCTACGCTTTTGCCTATTGCCGCGGACTAACGGGGACGCTAACCCTACCCAACACCATTACCACTATCGACAACGGTGCTTTTTCTTATTGCAGTGGGCTAGAGGGGACGCTAACCCTACCCAACTCCGTTCAATCTATTGGCTACTCCGCTTTTGAAGGTTGTAGCGGGCTAACGGGGACGCTAACCATACCCTCTTTAGTTACCTCTATCGGCGACAACGCTTTTTACGGTTGCCGCGGGCTAACGGGGACGCTAACCATACCCAACTCCGTTACAACTATCGGCCAACTAGCTTTTACCAATTGCAGTGGGCTAACGGACGTAAGCATACCCAACTCCATTACATCTATCAGCGACTACGTCTTTAGGGATTGCAGTGGGCTAACGGACGTAACTATCCCCAACTCTGTTACCTCTATCGGCGACTTGGCTTTTTACGGTTGCAGCGGGCTAACGGACGTAACTATCCCCAACTCTGTTACATCTATCGGATTGACTGCTTTTAACGGTTGCAGTGGCATAAAGAAGCTCACCATAGAAGACGGAGCAAGTACGCTTTCATTCGGTACGAACTCTTTGTACGATGTTGCGCCCGATACCTTACACTTGGGGCGTACCGTCAGCGGCATAGACAATAGTAATAGTAATGGCTTCGGGACGGCATTAAAACAGCTAACCATTGGCGATAGCGTTACGAGTATCCCGCCGGACGCTTTTTCAGGGTGTAGTGGCATAACCGAAATAAATATAGGTAGCGGACTGACGAATGTTACTGAGCTACCTATTTCCAATAGTGGGCTAACTGCCATAAACGTAGATGCTGCCAACACAGCATACAGTTCGGCAGACGGCGTACTGTTCAATAAAAACAAAACAACCCTCGTTAGGTGTCCCGCAGGCAAACAAGGCACATATAGCATTCCCAACTCCGTTACCACTATCAGCGCATCCGCTTTTAACGGTTGCATAGGCATAACCGAATTAAATATAGGTAGCGGACTGACGGATGTTACTGAGCTACCTATTCCCAATAGTGGGCTAACTACCATAAACGTAGATGCTGCCAACACAGCATACAGTTCGGCAGACGGCGTACTGTTCAATAAAGACACAACAACCCTCGTTAAGTGTCCCGCAGGCAAACAAGGCACCACATATAGCATCCCCAACCCCGTTACCACTATCGAGCAAAGTGCTTTCTACGGTTGCAGTGGCTTGACAGGTGCACTTACACTACCTGCCGGCTTGACATCAATAGGCAATAATGCGTTTTACGGTTGTGGCTTTTCGTCTATTGTCAACCACAACCCTACGCCGGTGAGCATTAATGCTAATGTTTTTAGCGCAACTACTAAAAGTACGTGTCCGCTCACTGTGCCTATAGGTTCCTGTTATGCATATACGCAAGCCCCTGTGTGGAAAGACTTCACTCTTGTTTGCCAAAACAGAGTGTATTTTGTAAGTGAAGGAGTAAAGATTGACTCGGCAGACGTGGTTCACAACAATGTAGTTGCCCAGCCCTCAGCCCCTGCCACCCGCCCCGGCTATCAGTTTGAATGTTGGTACAACGGTGCCAGTGAATACGACTTTACCACAGCCGTAACCGCCAACCTAACGCTTACGGCGCATTGGGTTACAATAGGAAATGCCGAAACACCAAGCATCACCGCGCAGCCGCAAAGTAGTAGCACCGTGGACGTCGGCGGCAGTGCGCCCTTGTCAGTAACGGCAACCGTAACTGATGGCGGCGACTTGTCGTATCAATGGTACAGCAATACTACCAATAGCACCAGTGGCAGCTCGGAAATAATCGGCGAAACGAGCGCAACATACACGCCACCTACCGCGACCGCAGGCAAACAGTATTATTACGTTGTAGTAACCAACACGAATAATAGTGTGAGTGTAAAAACGGCAACCGCAACAAGCAATGTGGCAGAGGTAACAGTGAACGCCGCAACACCAAGCATCACCGCGCACCCGCAAGGTAGTAGCACAGTGGACGCAGGTGGCAGTGCGCCCTTGTCGATAACCGCAAATGCAGGCGATGGAGGCACATTGTCGTACCAATGGTACAGCAATATTGCCAACAACAACACAAGTGGCTCAATAGTGAGCGGTGCAACGAGCGCAACATACACGCCACCTACCACAACCGCAGGAACATTCTATTATTATGTGGTGGTAACCAACACAAAAAATGGCGTAACGGCAACCACAACAAGCAGCGTGGCAACGGTAACTGTGAACGCCATCGTAAATGCAGCAGCACCAAGCATCACCGCGCAGCCGCAAAGTAGTAGCACAGTGGACGTCGGTGGCAGTGCGCCCTTGTCAGTAAGCGCAACCGTAAGCGACGGAGGCGACTTGTCCTATCAATGGTACAGCAATGCTGCCAACAACAACACAAGTGGCTCAATAGTGAGCGGCGAAACAAGCGCAACCTATTCAGCACCCACCACGACCGCAGGCACGCTGTATTATTACGTTGTAGTAACGAATACCAACAATAGTGTGAATGGGACCAAGACGGCAACCACAACAAGCAGTGTGGCAACGGTAACTGTGAACGCCGCAACACCAAGCATCACCGCTGAACCGCAAAGTAGTAGCACAGTGGACGCAGGTGGCAGTGCGCCCTTGTCGATAACCGCAAATGCAGGCGATGGAGGCACATTGTCGTACCAATGGTACAGCAATATTGCCAACAACAACACAGGCGGTTCAATAGTGAGCGGCGCAACGAGCGCAACATACACGCCACCTACCACAACCGCAGGTACATTCTATTATTATGTGGTGGTAACCAACACAAAAAATGGCGTAACGGCAACCACAACAAGCAGCGTGGCAACGGTAACTGTGAACGCCATCGTAAATGCAGCAACACCCTCTATCACAGCTCAGCCAAAAGATAGCACCGTGAACGTCGGTGGCAGTGTGACCTTGTCAGTAACGGCAACCGTAAGCGACGGCGGCGACTTGTCGTATCAATGGTACAGCAATGCTGCCAACAACAACACAGGCGGCGCAATAGTGAGCGGCGCAACGAGCCCAACCTATTCAGCACCCACCACGACCGCAGGAACGCTGTATTATTACGTTGTAGTAACCAACACCAACAATAGTGTGAATGGAACAAAGACGGCAACCACAACAAGCAGCGTGGCAACGGTAACTGTGAACGCCATCGTCAATGCAGCAGCACCAAGCATCACCGCGCAGCCGCAAAGTAGTAGCACCGTGAACGTCGGCGGCAGTGCGCCCTTGTCGGTAACGGCAACCGTAAGTGATGTCGGTACATTGTCCTATCAGTGGTACAGCAATACTACCAATAGCAACACAGGCGGCACAGCCGTGAGCGGCGAAACGAGCCCAACCTATTCAGCACCCACCACGACCGCAGGAACGCTGTATTATTACGTTGTAGTAACCAACACCAACAATAGTGTGAATGGGACAAAGACGGCAACCACAACAAGCGACGTGGCAACGGTAACAGTGAATGAAGCCGTAGTTCCACCACCGCCGCCAGCCACTTCTGCCGACCTGCAAAACCTCATAGTAAGCAAAGGCAAGCTGTCGCCTGCCTTCCACGCAGACAGCACGCACTACACGCTGTCCTTGCCTTGCGGCGACAGCATCGTTACCATCACTGCCCTTGCACCCGCCGGCAGCACTGTCGACTATCTTGTCGACAGTAGGCCTTTGACCATGCCGCTGACGGTGCACAAAGTCGGTGTGACCACCGTGCTTGTGCGTTCCGCTTCCGCCGACGGCACTGCGAGCAAGGACTACACGGTGGATGTCATTCGTCCCTTCCCCGCCTCCCTCATCTGGCAATACGGGTCAAGCATACTGGCAGTGAACTTAAATACCACGACGAACGGTGGCTACACGTTCACCGGCTTTCAGTGGCAGAAAAGCGGCAACACGGACACTGACATTGACGGTGCGACGGGCGCATACCTGCATCTTGAAGCACCGCCATCCACCGCAGACCGCTACGGCGTTCTGCTCACCACAACGTCCACTAACGGGAGCACGCAAGTCGTACCCGCCTGTCCTACGCGGTTTGTCAGCTTTCAAAAGCTCAACACCGCAAGCATCAAGGTCTATCCCAACCCCGTTGCCAACAGGCAGTTCACGCTGGAGAACGGGCCATTCGCAGCCGGTGCGGGTATTAACATCTACAATTTGAGCGGGACCCTTGTGCGAACGCACAGCGTTGTGGGTGGTGCTACGACCCTTGTCAATGTGCAGGATATTCCCGCAGGTGTATATATCGTGCGGGTTGGCGAGCAATCAGTAACTATTGAAATCAATTGACCACGAACCCAAACCACACATGAAACAGAGATTACTACTCATACTTCTTGTAGCAAGCGACATGGTCGTTGCGCAGGACGCCAAGCACGAGTTCTCCATTTACGGTGGCGGCGGTGTGTCGGCACTGCAATACACGCCTGCACAAGGTAGTTCACAACTTGGCATTGGTGGGGGTGGTGGCGTGGGCTACAGCTTCTTTATTGCTCCGCAATTGGGTTTCAATACGGGCGTGGAGGCGGCGGTATTCAATGCTTCCGTGAGCGGCGCCACAGTCACAGGTAGCAGCAAAGAGGTCTTCGACTTCACCAATCCCACACGCACAGAAGAAGCGTACTTCCAAAGCACATACAGCGACTACAAGGAAACGCAGCGTGCGCTTTACCTGCAAATCCCGCTCATGGCACAGTTTCAAACCGGTGCCGGTAATCAGTTCTATGCGGCAGCAGGCGTAAAGGTAGGCCTTATGTTTGCAGGCAGCTACGAAACAACGGCCGACCACCTCGTGCTATCAGGCTATTTCCCCACGACCGCACAAACCTTCGATGACGCAATCGAAATGGGCTACGTTACCAAAGAGCATCCCACCGCATCGGACAACCTGGACTTCGGCACCAACCTTGCGCTGGCGGCCGAAGCGGGGATACGCTGGCGGGGTACAGTACTGCCGAACACCACCATCTATACAGGTGTGTATATGGACTACGGCTTGCTCAACATTGCACCCCCCAAGACCACCTCTCTGGTACACCGTCCCACCAACGACCTCAACAACTTTGCCTACAACAGTACGCTCACCGCCACCTTACCCACCGGCAGTAGTTATGTGGACAAGGTGAATTTGTTATCGGTAGGGGTGAAGCTGCGGGTGGTGTTATATAGTCACCGCAGTGACATGTCCAAGAAGGTCAAACACACACTACAACAAGAGTGTGACTACATAGTCGCCCCCAAAAAGCGCAATCCGTCCTCCACCAAACGTACCGGCATCAGCCTGCAATAAGGTTGGCGGGGCACGCCCCGTCTCCACCCCCCCCGTCATTGCGGGCTTGACCCGCAAGGGTGCGCCCCTACATTCCTACGAACGAGGTGACCTCAAATAATCGGGTAATTGGTTGTGGAATGGGAAAAGTTGTTTACCTTTGCGGGGTATTAGTACAATAAATTAAACCATGCTATTATGAACAAAACAGTATCCACCCAACCCACGTTTGAAAGCATTATGGCAATCATGGACAGGACAGAGAGACGCCAAGAAGCATTTGAGAAACTGCAAGAGAAAAACGCTGCCGACGCAGACAAACGCTTTAGAGAATATGACAAGCGCAGAAAAGAAGAGTCTGCCGAATGGCACGCAAGTTGGAAAAAACTCGAAGAGTATCAGGCAAAGGTGTCGAAGGAGATTAGCGAGATGAGCAAGAACCTCGGCGGACTCGGCCTTCGTATCGGCGAGATTATGGAAACCTTGCTGGCAGCGGGGTCATGGGAAAAGTTTAAAGAGTACAATTACGACTTTGAACGTGCCTATCAACGTGTAGGTATCTATAACGGCAAAGCACGCTTGACTGATGTTGACATATTGCTTTCCAACGGCAAATATGCAATGGCAGTAGAAGTGAAGAATACACTGAATCGTTTTAACGATGTGGACGACCACGTAGAACGCTTGGATTTGCTGATGCAATATCCACCTGCCGAAATCAAAGAGAAAAAGGTGATGGGTGCAATGGCTTGTGGTGTAGTAGATGACAGAGTCCGCGACTATGCTTTCAGCAAAGGTCTATTTGTGTTAGAACTCACCGGCGATGCAGCAGACTTGGCAACACCACCCGCAAATTTCACACCACAAGAGTGGATACCCCAACCGTCATTGCGGGCTTGATCCGCAACCTCCTCAATTACTACATTTCTACATTGCCCAAAGCTATTTCCTTGCTATCTCAGCATACCCGAACAAAAGGTTCGGCTCTGCTTTCGATACGCTGCGTCAATTGGGCGCACACGCAGGTGCGCCCCTACATTCCTACATTGGGCGACCGCAAGGGTCGCCCCTACTGCCCCTACAATTCCCCGATACCTTGTCTTAGGACTTCAATGCCATCGCCGGAACAGTCCACGATGGTCGAGGGAACGTTTTGCCCATAGCCACCGTCGATGACGATGTCCACCAGAAGTTCGTACTTTTCATGGATAAGTTCGGGGTCGGTCATGTATTCGAGCACCTCGTCGTCGTCGTGCACGGAGGTCGTGAGAATCGGACGACCTAATTCCTCCACGATGGCCATGGTAATCACATTCTTCGGTACGCGAATACCTATCGTCTTACGCTTGCTCTGCAAAATGGTGGGAAGTTTACCGGACGACTTCAAGATGAACGTAAAGGGACCGGGTAAAACACGCTTCATCACCTTGAACGTCTCGTTATCTATCTTGGCGTACGCGGCAATATTACTCAAGTCACGACAGATAATCGAAAAGGCCGCTTTCTCCGCTTTCAGTCCTTTAATGGCAGCCACCCGCTGCACGGCTTTCACACTGTTTATATCACAGCCAATGGCATAAATGGTGTCGGTAGGATAAATAATCACCCCACCACGCCGAAGTGTATCCGCAATGTCACGGATTCTCTGTGTGTCTGTATCCTTTTCAAATAACTTGATGAACATTCGTACTACGTTGAAAATGTAGGGGGAAGCTGAAGAGCGAGCTGCCGGTGAGATTTGAACTCACGACCTCTTCCTTACCAAGGAAGTGCTCTACCCCTGAGCTACGGCAGCAAAAAGCCTGTACTTAGCGAAACCTATTGTGAGCCTCTTGTCGGATTCGAACCAACGACCCCGAGATTACAAATCACGTGCTCTGGCCAACTGAGCTAAAGAGGCGGGGAAAAAGGGTAAGCTGACTATGTCGCACCGCTACGACCATCTACCCTTGCTGCCTTCCGACCCTGGGGGAGTTCAATAGGAGCTGGTCGCATAGGACTTACCCGCCGCAAAGGTACACAAATCATTTGTACCTACAAACTTTTTAGAGATAATCTTTTACTGCGCAAGTAAACTACTGATTACTACATCCCTGAACAAGGTCAGCGTCGTCTCGTGAGTACCACCGGGCATGCAGTGCATCTTCACTTTGCAACCTTTGCCTTGCATGGCCGTAAAGGTGTTGATGGTGTTGAGCGGATAGACCCACGTGTCAGCATCACCATAAACAAATATCACACTATCGGCAGGTGCAAAGTTGTTCAGTGAGTTTTGCGCCGATACGCTCAGGAACTCTGTCGCCGTGCCGTCCACTACGCTGTTCACAAAGGATGTGGCAAAGAGTTGGGAGGGTGTCGTGCTGATGCTTGCGTCTTTGGACTTATAGTAGGAGAAGTCGTAGTTTATGGCCTTCAGTTTCGCATCGTTGTCGGGGGTGAATATCTCCGAATAAGGCTGCTTAAAGGCCATATCATTCTTGTAGGTGTGAAGCACCCACAGGAAACTCCCCATCGTCGTGCTCCCAATATCGGTGTTCTGCTGCACCACTGCCTTGGAAAAGGCTACAAGGTCGTAAGGCCCACTGCCGGCAATCGTTTTGGCGACAGTAAAGCCGGACTGCGGTGTCTGGTCTATCTTACGGTGCAAGGCCAATGCTGCATAGCCACCTTCCGAATAGCCGGCGATGAGGACAGGATGAGGCGTGCCCGGAAAGGAAACAGGCGACTCCCCGTAGTTCTCTATGGCAAGAAGGAAGTCCAAGCCCGTTTGAGCGAGTGACTCCCCGTGTACATAAGGGTGAGCAAGCGATTTACTCTCCCCATAGCCGACATAATCAGGCACTAACACGTTGCATCTGAAGGCTGACGCGATACAAGTGCCCAGTGTCACTTCCAGGCTTCCCTGTTCGGAAGGGGCATTGTCGCGGTTGCCCTCCGTGGCGTGCATGTAAACGAGGGTGGGAAAATCCTCATTCACCATGCTTGGCTTCAGCAGTACGCCCGACACATCGGTGGCAGAACCGGCAGGGTATTCCATGCGATACACCACCCGCCATTTCTCCACGTCAGCTGTGAGGAGAGGAGAAAGTTCGCTCATCCCTGCATAACTTGCAATGACTTGCAAACTACTCGCCGTCGAGGTGGGAAGACGCTTGATGTCTTTCACCATAGGCGAGGTTCCCACGAATGGACTATCATTGTCCTCTGAACACGACATCATCGCCGACAATACAACGATAGATGCCATTAAAAGCTGTCTTTTCATCTTGTTACCTTATATATTATTACTCATTATGCCCTTGTTGCCTCTTGTGTGCCTCTTGTACGACTTATATGCCTCTTATGCACTAATGTACCTACTAACGACACGAGTGGCCCAATCTCTTCTTTTGAAGCACTTTCCTCTCTTCGTGTATTATCTCTTCGTGTACTATCATACCGTGCTTACTGCACAAATCACTGTATATCTTCAGGCTACCCCAAGCATCCGTGGCTGCATAACGCAATTGTGCCTCATTCAATATCGGGTACTCCCAGTTGGACGTCTGCTGCCGCTTCGATATCCTTACACCCAACACGGCTATCATCAACTTGGAGAAAGACCTTTCCACTATGCCGCAACCTTCCGCAACGCTCTGCAAATCGACAAAGCCGGCGGGTGCAAAGTTACCCAATCGTTTCAATGCCTTGATGTCGTCCCGAATACCGACCCCTATTTTCCGTATCCGTGCGTCCGAGAGGATTGTCCGCAGCATCGGTGGGAACCCGCATTTATGTAGGCGAAACAAATATACCCACTCATCCGTAGCCAGCTGTAGCAGGCTGACAGTGTGAAACTCCCCTTTTCGGAACGTGGGCCTCGTTTCTGTGTCAAATCCCAACTCATGACTGCTTCGGATGCGGTCAACCGCTCTCCCCACTTCCTTTGGGTCGTCAATGACGGTGATGCCCCCACCGTAGGAGTAGATTGGCAACTCCTGATTCGTTGAGGACACACGGCGGTACGTCCCTACAAGTGGTGTTTTAGATTGGTCGTTCATTCGTCATTCTTCTTGTGTTACCTTATATACAGCGCCGTGTACGGCACGCAAAACTTCCGCACAGGACTTGCCCCAATAGAGTTCAAAGTTATCGTTCAGTGTCCACAGTGCCTCTTCGATGACTTCCGGTACACCACTGCGAAAGGCGTGGGTGAAGTTTTTCAGGTCTTGGTAGATGTCGCAAGTCTTTTCCGCTATGGAGTGTACAATGGGCGCCTCGCTGTACTGCATGTTGTCGTCAAAGACTTCCAGATACTCGTCGTATTCACCAAACAATGCCTGCAATTGCGAGAAAAGGTAGGTGTAGTCTTCCTCTGTGACAGCATCTTCCGTTAAGCGGACATCGATAGTGTCGAGCAAATCGTCATCCGCCGTTTCCACCGATGGCAAGAGGCTCCCTTTGAGGTATAATAGAGGTATGAACTTCTGGATGCGACGGAGTAC
Organism: Bacteroidia bacterium; assembly: GCA_025999735.1. GTDB lineage: Bacteria > Bacteroidota > Bacteroidia > Bacteroidales > Marinifilaceae > JAISHE01. The sequence goes on from BNXR01000047.1 coordinate 14,041, forward strand.
ATCGCTCGCTTTCATGTTGGGAGCCGCTTCCATAAAGTCGCAGTACTCCTTCGCCACAGCAACAAATTCCACTACCTCCTTCCGATAACCAATAGTCTGAAAATCTTCCATCCTTAAACCATAATATTGGGTGCAAAGTTACTATTTTCTTTTGAACACCAAAATGATTTAGAAATGTAGAAATGTAGAAATGTAGAAATGTAGAAATTAATTTCTATATTCTCAATGATTACCACCACCCGTCTCTTTTTCTGACCATTCTGCTGTAAAAAAACTGCTCCCATTTTTCCCCTTGGGCACGCTTGGAAATTCCGAAATTTTCATCTAAATTTGCACCCCAAATAATTTACCTAAAAAAGAGAAAATGCAACTTGCTTCATTGATATTAAATGCCTGACATGATGAATTTCACCACTTTATCAAAAAATCTCAAAAAAGATTTCTCTCACTTGAAACCGATTAAAGTCGCTGTTTTGGGGGATTCGGCTACGCAGTTTTTGGTGCAGGCTTTGCGTGGCACGGGCTATGAGTTTGGGTTTGATTTACAGGTATTTGAGGCTGAGTTTAATCAGATTGACCGACAAATATTAGACCCCGATTCGGAATTGTACGCCTTTCGTGCAGAGGTGGTGCTTATTTTTGAATCGACCCACAAATTGTTGCAAAAGTACAATAAAAAAGTGCTTTGTCATGGCGGGCTTGACCTGCAATCCCCTGAAAAGGAGCCAAATATTGGGCTACAGAGTGATGCAGAGCCTCGTTTCGCTGAAGATACACTTGCACACACCAAGCAGTTAGTTGCTACCCTGCAAAGCAAAACAAACGCGAAAATCATTTTTTGTAACTACACCGAAGAGGACGACCGCGTTTTTGGGCAATACGCCAACAAAGTGGAAGCCTCGTTTGTTTATCAACTGCGCAAACTGAATTTCTTAATACAGGAATTTGCCGCGCAAACGGGTAATTTTTATATCTGCGATTTGAGTACGATTCAAAATATGATGGGGCGCGAAATATTCTGGGCACCAAATGTTTACACGAACACGGAAATGGTGATAAGCATTGATGCTTTGCCCTATTTTGCGCAGTCAGTGTTGCAAATTATCGCCGTTTTTCAGGGGGCATTTAAGAAATGCGTGGTTCTGGACTTAGACAACACCGTGTGGGGCGGCGTGATTGGCGATGATGGCATAGACAACATTCAAATCGGGCAATTGGGCATTGGCAAAGCATTTACGGAGTTTCAGTATTGGCTCAAAAAGTTGCAGCAGCGCGGAATAATCCTTGCAGTATGCAGCAAAAATACCGAATCCATCGCGAAAGAGCCTTTTGAAAAACATCCCGATATGGTGCTGAAATTGACGGATATTGCCGTTTTTGTTGCCAATTGGGAAAACAAGGCGGATAATATTCGCAAAATTCAAAAGATACTGAACATTGGCTTCGATTCGATGGTTTTCTTGGACGACAATCCGTTTGAACGCAATATCGTGCGCGAAAATGTGCCCGGAATCACGGTGCCGGAATTGCCAGAAGACCCCGCGCTCTATTTGGATTACCTCTACAGCCTGAATCTGTTTGAAACCATTTCCTATTCCGGCGAAGACACGCAACGCACGGCACAATATCAAAAAGAGGCGGAGCGGGTGATTTTTCAAGAGGCATTTACCAACGAAGATGATTTTTTGAAAAGCCTCAATATGGTTTCGGACACAAAACCGTTTGACAATTTTACTATTCCGCGTGTGGCTCAACTGTCGCAACGCTCCAACCAATTCAATTTGAGGACAATACGCTACACCGAAGACGATGTGAAACGCATTGCCCAATCGGCTGAATACTTCACGCTGTCGTTTACCTTGGAAGATAAATTTGGCGACAACGGCTTGATTTGCGCCATCATTTTAGAGAAACGCGATGCCCACACGCCCGAAAATAAAACTCTATTTATCGACACATGGTTTATGAGTTGCCGTGTCTTAAAACGCGGCGTAGAGGCGTATGTGCTAAACGCCATCGTTGATTTGGCAAAAACCAACGGATACGCCTCTGTGGTGGGCGAATACATTCCCACGCCTAAGAATGAAATGGTGAAAGACCACTATGAAAATCTTGGATTTGTGCCCACCTCTGCCCGCCATTGTGGGCTTGACCCGCAATCCGCCGCGACATTGTGGCAATTGGACG
>BNXR01000048.1 GCA_025999735.1 Bacteroidia bacterium
AAAGAGACCGTGAATATTGGAAAAAAAGTGGTAATGTAAGCGTACAAAACCGTATCACTGCGCTATTGAAAGATATGCAACAGCATCCTTATATGGGCATAGGAAAACCCGAAAGGCTAAAATATAAATACGCAGGAGTTTGGTCGCGCAGGTACTCAATTCGACGTATACAATTATGTGCGACTCGTAGGGAGTTCAACTCAATATAACTTAAATTACTTGTATGACCCTATTAATTATAGTTGGCCAGAAGTAACCGTTATACCTTGATGGGTAGAGTAGATAGTTCGTCTGAACCAGGATTTTAATAAGATGAAAGGATTAGCATGATGAAAGAGGAAGGGAAGAGATGAGACAATTATCTTGGTAATCCTTCAATCTTGACAATCTTGCTCACCTTGCACGGTTCAAGACAAGGAGGTTGCGGGTCAAGCCCGCATAGTAGAGACGGGGTTTATATATACGACCCCGTCTCTACATTTTTACGTCCCTACCTATATTTTATTCGTTTGTGTGTAATTGGATATATAATGTTACCTTTGTGGTCGATAATCAATAACATTAATCATTGTAATCATGAACAAGACAGTACCCACACAACCCACGTTTGAAAGCATTATGGCAATCATGGACAGGACAGAGAGACGCCAAGAAGCATTTGAGAAACTGCACGAGAAATACGTTATTGAAGCCGACAAGCGTAGAGAAAAAGAGTCTGCCGCAGCAGACAAGCGTAGAGAAGAGTATGAAGAACAACGCAAAAAAGAGTCTGCCGAGTGGCACGCACATTGGAAAGAGATGTCGAAGGAGATTGGTGGCATTTCCAACAACAACGGCTATTTTGCCGAAGAGTACTTTATCAATGCCTTGCAAAAGAAAAAGACATTCGCAGGCATACGGTACGACCACGTTGGACCCAATATAAAAGCATTCGACGGCACGTTGCAGGATGAGTTTGATATTGTGATGTACAACGGCTCATCCATTGCCATTATTGAGGTAAAGTACCGCGTTCATCCTGACTTCTTGACTACACTTTCCACCAAGAAAGTACAAAACTTCCGCAAGTTGTTTCCCAAGTTTGCCAAGCACAAAATCTATTTGGGCATTGCCAGTATGTCGTTCAACGCCGAAGTAATCATAGGGGCAAAGAAACTCGGCATCGGCATGCTGAAGCCACAAGGCGATACCTTAGAGTGTGATACGGAACATATAAAGGCATATTAGCAGGGAGGTTGCGGGTCAAGCCCGCAATGACGGGTAGGGTAGAGACGGGGTTTATATATAGACCCCGTCTCTACGTGTGTTTATGAAAGCAATAGGCAAGGGAGGCGACAATGATACCGACAATAACGTATATCGGTGATAGTTGGCAGCCCCAGACTAAGAGCACAACCACTAAGGGTAGCCAAAGGGTGCGAAAGGTGATGCCCGCTCTCTGTGACATCCGCCACAAGGAAGCTGCCATCAAAGCGACCACAGTAGGACGTATCCCTTTAAATACCCGCTCTACTTCCGGTCGGTCGCGGAAGTCGTTAAATACCAATGCTATAAATAAGATGACGATGAAAGAGGGCAGAATAATACCCAAGCCCGACAAGAGTGACCCTCTCTTGCCACCTATTCGATTTCCCACGAACAACGCTGTATTCAACGAAATAGGACCGGGAACGACCTGCGTAATCGCCAACAAATCAACAAAATCCGCCTCACTCATCCACTTCCGCCTACTGACGACCTCCTTCTGTATGATGGGAATCATCGCATAACCACCACCAAAGGTGAATAACCCGATTTTGAAGAAGGACCAAAATAGTTGCATACCGCTTTCTAAGGGTGCACCCCCGCTGGGATGCGAAATATACTTAAAGTTGCTCTAACAGAGTAATTATCGAATCTCGTACGACCGTGAACCGCTCCATATTCGCCTCACTGATAGGCTTCTTCGGTTGTGACTTTACCTTCAACGGGTCTATGGGTTTCCCGTTTTCGTGCACACGGAAATCCAAGTGTGGACCGGTAGAGATGCCCGTACTACCAACATAACCAAGGACCTGCTTTTGTTTCACCCGCTCACCCTTTTTGATGCCCGCACCAAAACGTGACAAGTGCATGTAAGTCGTCACGTAGGTTGAATTGTGGCGAACTTTGACGTAGTTGCCACCGCCACCATCCTGAAATCCCCGCTCTATGACCGTACCGTCACCAATGGCATAGACAGGCGTACCAACAGGGGCAGCGTAGTCAACACCGTGGTGAGCACGGTATTTCTTTAAAACAGGGTGATAACGACTGTTGGTGAAACGCGACGTGATGCGAAAATAGTCCAAAGGGGCCTTTAGAAAGGCGCCCTCCAAGCTGTGACCTTTTTCATTGTAATAGAGAACTTCACCGTCCTGAGCGAAAGGAATGGCATAGTAAGGTGTCTTTAAGTGGGTAAAGCGGGCACCGGTGATTTTCATGTTCGATAACTCCTTGTCTTCCACACATTCCTGCTCGTATAATACACAAAACTCATCCTCTTTCTGGATACCGAAGAAGTCTATCGTCCACCCAAATATACCGGCTAACTCTAATGCCAGCACAGGGTCTGCATCGTGCACCTTCATGGCGTTCCACAACGACGATTCAACATTGCCCTTGACATGCTTCTCGCGCCACTCCACTTTATGCTTCCCCAGACGGACATCAAAATCCCCCAGCAGGTAGTAAACAACATAGGTGGTCTGATCTATCTCATAGACAAAGTACTCCGGTGTCCTCAAACTATCATCCTGACAAAAAAAGGCGTACCCATTGCCCTGACGTATCTTGCGCATATCGAAAACCCCCTTGGACTTCTCCGATAAGGCGTATATCTGGGGTATGCTCAGACCGTGCGGAACGAGAATGTCCGAAAGACTTTGATTGCGCTTGACAACGCCATAGTCGATGTCGTAGGACTTCATCGGTATCCCATATTTATAAACGATTTCCTCTATCTCCTCCTCTTCTATGACCTCCACCTCATCCAAATTCTCCCGCTCACCCTTCGGTATGAATATCGCTACCAATAAGAGTAGTCCGAGTATGGACGGTAATAAAATCTTCTGCTTATCTGTCATCTGTATTAAGTGTATATCAGGTGTGTAAGTTGGGCTGCCCCCATAATGCTTTCAAACGTGACCAGTGTTGATGATGTCTTGTTCATAATAACATGCTTCATTTTATTGTACTAATACCCCACAAAGGTAAACAACTTTTCTCATTCCACAAACAACCCTACGAACAATTTTGTAGGGGCGACCCTTGCGGTCGCCCCCCATGTAGAAATGTAGGGGCGGGTTTTTGCCCGCCCCATGTAGTAATGTAGTAATTGAGGAGGTTGCGGGCTTGACCCGCAACCTCCTTGTCTGAACCACGATTTTAATAAGATTAAAGGATTTGCAAGATGAAGAAAGTTAGTAGGGGCAGACCTGCGTGTCTGCCCTATAATAAACGTATCTGTCCCGATGGTGTGGGCGCACACACAGGTGCGCCCCTACTCCCTTTTCTGCGTGAACAGTGATACATCCGTGTGGGTCAACGGCACGTGCCTACCTATTGGCAATAATAACAACACCGCGTCTGTGGGGGAATAGATTATCTTGGTCATCCTTTAATCTTGACAAAATCGTGGTTCAAGACAAGCGTAGAGACGGGGCATGCCCCGTCTCTACACATTTACGCCCTACCCCTCATTGCGGGATTGACCGGCGACACCATCTACTACGTGCGGGCTTATGCCATTAGCAGTGGTCGTTTCGCGTATGGAGATGAGGTGACATTTACTACGCTACCCTGTTTAGGAGAGGGCTTTGAGGTAGATGCTTCCGCAATGCTCGAGGCTAATTCCGACGGCGTAAGCGGCACCATCACCAACACCGGCGGCAGCAACTACAGAGTGCGCAGTATGGGCGGCGTGTGGTGGATGATACAAAACGCCGACAAAGATGTAGCGACTGGGGGTGATTGTACCTATGACAACATTAGCAGAGGCGCCGATACTGGTCGTATGTATTTTGTGGGTTGTGCCCAAGAGGCTTGCCCTACGGGTTGAACTTTGCCCACTGATGCTGACTTCGACGAGATATTCGATTCCCCCCAAACAAACAACTCATGGATTGATCGCAACAACAAATGGAGCGAATGGAATACCGGTTCTTCCATTGCAGGCAATGGCTACGTCAGAACCAGCGGCGGCATCACTTACGGCGTGAGTGGTAGCAATCGAGATAGAGGGTCTTGGTGGAGCAGCACTCCCCACACCAGCACCGGCTTCAATGGCAGGCGTTTTATAGTGCGTAGCGGCTATACGACTGGCACTCACAACAACGCCTTGGACAATGAAGCGTACAGCGTTCGTTGCATAAAGAAGTTGCCGTAAGAGTAGCGGCACGGGATAGTCTGAACCACGATTGACGGATGTGTAGAGACGGGGTCTATATATACGACCCCGCCTCTACACGTTTATGCCCCTACCTACCCGTCATTGCGGGCTTGACCCGCAACCTCCTACATTGGGCGGGCAAACCCCGCCCCTACATTCCTATATGTGTGGCGCACGCAAATAATCGGGTAATTGGTTGTGGAATGGGAAAAGTTGTTTACCTTTGCGGGAAAAGTAAAAACAATATGGCAAAGACAAGCATCATAACCGTTCAAGATATTCCAATTTCCATTTCTGTGGAAAATGATAAGGATTATATTTGTCTTACAGATATGATAAAAGCCAAAGACGGCGAGTTTTTCATCAGCGATTGGTTGAGAAATAAAGACACTATCGAATACGTAGGGACGTGGGAAAGTTTGTATAATCCCCATTTTAATTATGGTGAATTCACCACAATTAAAAACGAAGCCGGTTCGAGAGCCTATCGCATAAGTGTCAAAGATTGGGTAGAGCGGACAAATGCCGTAGGCATTATTGCCAAATCGGGCAGATATGGCGGAACGTATGCCTACAAAGACATTGCTTTCAACTTTGGAATGTGGATAAGTCCTGTGTTTCAACTTTATGTTGTGCGGGAATACCAACGACTTAAAGAAGCCGAAAGCCGCCCGATGCTTGGCGAATGGAACGTAAAAAGGGTGTTGAGCAAAGTTAACTATGCCCTGCATACGGATGCCGTAAAAGACTTTGTGATACCCAAAATAGACATCGAACAGCAAAAACTCTATGCTTACGCCGACGAAGCCGACTTGTTGAATCTTGCTCTTTGGGGTTGCACTGCCAAACAGTGGCGCGATGCCAATCCTATTCACGCAAAAAAGGGGTTGAATATCCGCGACACGGCAAGCATCAACGAATTGGTAGTGTTGTCAAATTTGGAGTCGTTCAATGCCGAGTTGATAAAACGCGATGTGGACAAATCTGCTCGCTATGCCTATTTGCGAGAAATTGCACAAAGCCAACTTCCCCGTTTAAATGCTATTGATGCAGAAAAAAGTTTTAGAGCAATTAAATCTATAGGTGTAATGGACAAAAATTAAGATAAATAGATACCATCTCTTACATCGGCAACATCGGCAAAGAAGCATATAATATAGGTATCAATATGGCGCAAGACTTGGCAACACCACCCGCTAATTTCACACCACAAGAGTGGACGCCCCGTCGTCATTGCGGGCTTGACCCGCAACCTCCTACATTGGGCAGACACGCAGGTCTGCCCCTACGAGGGCGTAAACGTGTAGAGACGGGGCATGCCCCGTCTCTACAGGGCGGGTAAACCCCGCCCCTACGCATTTAATCCTGGTTCAGACAACATTCAGCCTATCAGGGAACGATTGCCACTACTGTTCCCAAACTACCCCAATCTGATGCTTCGTAGGCGGCTACACTGCCTGCGGGAACATGAAAAGTGATACTATTGCTTATGTTCCTGAATACCTCGTCCCCCAGTGTTGGCGGTATAGGATTAAGGCAAGTAACAGATGTTAGAGCCTCACACAAAATAAAAGCCCTCACCCCAATACTTGTAACACCACTCCCAATGGTAACAGATGTAAGAGCATAACACTCTACAAAAGCTTTCTCCCCAATACTTGTAACACTATTGGGAATGGTAACAGATGCAAGAGCCTCACAGCCAGCAAAAGCCTCCAGTCCAATACTTGTAACACTATTGGGAATGGTAACAGATGTAAGAGCATAACATCTACTAAAAGCCTCATTCCCAATACTTGTAACGGAGTTAGGAATAGTTACAGCCGCTAAATTGCTGCAGCCATCAAAAGCACTATTCCCAATACTTGTAACACCGTCTTCTATGATAACAGACGTGATGTCACCTCTCTGCGTGTACCAAGGAGTATGTACCACAATGTCGCCAGAGACCCACTCCCACTCATAATTCGGCATAGTACCCCTCCCGCTAATTGTAAGCACTCCACTATTCAATGTCCACGCTATTGGGTCTGTCTCTGTACCGCAAGAGGTTATGTTTACCACTTTGTCAAAGCTTTTTTCACCTTCACCGTCAGCATTCACACCTGCGGCGTAATACGTGCCGCTTGCGGTTACAACGTAGGTACTGTCTGTTTCCCCGTCAATAGCGGTTGTACCGTTGTACCACTTGTAAGACGTGGCACCCGTTGCGCTCGCTGTGAGCGTCACGGTAGCGATGGGGCAGGTGTTGGTAGCATCGCCGCTAATAGTTGCCTGTGCTGGAGGCGTTACCGCTGCATTTACTGTAACCGCGCAGGTAGCCGTTTTATTATTGCCTGATTTGGCAGTAATGGTGGCTGTACCTGCGGATACGGCTGTTACCACGCCACTGCTGCTAACGGTAGCCTTGCTGTTGTCGCTACTTGACCACGTTACGGTTTTGTCGGTAGCGGCGGCGGGCAATACCGTTGCCGTCAGCGTTTCGCTGCTGTCGATAGCAAGCGTCAGCACAGTTCTGTTCAAACTTACGCCTGTTACGGCTACGGGAGTTACTACAGTAATCACACAGGTAGCCGTTTTATTATCGCCTGCTTTGGCGGTAATGGTGGCTGTACCTGCGGCTACGGCTGTTACCACGCCGTTGGCTACGGTAGCCTTGCTGTCATCGCTACTTGACCACGTTACGGTTTTGTTGGTAGCATCGGCGGGACTCACCGTTGCCGTCAGCGTTTTGCTGCTGTCGACGGTAAGCGTCAGCTGGGTTGTGTCCAGCGTAATGCCTGCTACGGCTACGATTTCCGCCGCCGTTTCTGTTACCGTTACCGTACAGGTCGCCGTTTTGTCACCTGCTGTGGCGGTAATGGTGGCGGTGCCTGCGGCTACGGCGGTTACCACGCCGTTGGCTACGGTAGCAATAGTGTCAGCACTACTCGACCACGTTACGGTTTTGTTGGTAGCATCGGCGGGCAATACTGTTGCCGTCAGCGTTTTGCTGCTGTCGATAGCAAGCGCCAGCTGGGTTGTGTTCAGCGTAATGCCTGTTACGGCTACGGTTGCAGGCGTGATTTCTTTCTCATCGTCGCTACAAGCAACGAACATTGCGGCAGATACCGCTACCATTGCGCCCATGAGGGCGACTTTTACATAACTTGTCTTTCTCATCTTACTAAATCTTTACTTGTTTAATATATTGTTGACCCGCTCTAATTGGCTTCGCGAGTGTCTTGCCCATTGTTACGAGTTGTCTGCTCTCGCTGCAATATGATTTGAGTGCTTGTGCAGTTTCACTTCGCATTTATGGGCAGTTACGATTCTGTATATAATAGTGGTGGTCGAGCCGTCGTTGGTGTTCTCAACATAGCACATAAAAATAGCGTGGAAACAACCTGTCTGCATTCAGGTTACCACGCCTATACGTCTAACAAGTCGTTCCACGCCGCATACACGGCGTTTCGCAAACTCATTCTTGACGTATCACTCAACAATAGAGTGTAATTTGTGGTAAATGAATGCAAGAATAAACAGCAATACGCTATTATATCTATCTTATGTGCATTAAAGCACTTTTATTCCTTCATCTGTATCATTATGAGTGTTACTACTATATGTATATCGGGTGCAAAGGTAACTAACTTGTTTGGAATGTGCAAGAGGGGGACGAAAAAAAGCCTTATACGGTCCGACACCCGAACCTTATACGGTCCGACACCCGAACCTTATACGGTCCGACACTCGAACCCTATACGGTCCGACACCCTATCATTATACGGATAGATTTCGGGGTGTTAGTACACCCCACATCGGAGTGTTATAGTACTCCGCATCGGAGTGTTATAGTACTCCGCACCGGAGTGTTATAGTACTCCGCACTGGAGTGTTCTGGTACTCCGAATCGGTTCACTATGGTAAAGCTATTTCACCGCTGGCGCGGCTTTGCAAGCCGTGTCCCTGTACAGGCTGAATGTTGTCTTGAACCACGATTTACATAAGATTAAAGGATTAGCAAGATGAAAGAGGAAGGAAAGAGATGAGACAATTATCTTGGTCATCTTGTTAATCTTGACAAAATCGTGGTTCAAGACAAGTAGAGACGGGGCATGCCCCGTCTCTACACATTTACGCCCTCGTAGGGGCAGACCTGCGTGTCTGCCCAATAATAAACGTGTCTGCCCTAATGATGAGGGCGCACACGCAGGTGCGCCCCTACATAAACAAACATATCATGAAACATATAATGGAACATATCATCGTTCGTAGGGGCGTATTGCAATACGCCCCTACCGTCATTGCGGGCTTGACCCGCAACCTCCTGCCTCCCCCGTGTGTTACCCCCCGAAATTGTCGAACATAACATTCTCGTCGGCGACGCCGAGGTTGTACAGCATGGTGGTGGCGGCGGCGGTCATCATCGGGGGACCGCACAAGTAGTACTCTATATCTTCGGGACTGTCGTGCGATTGCAGGTAGCGTGCATATATCACCTGGTGAATGAAGCCCGTTTCACCCGTCCAGTTATCTTCCGGTTGTGGTTCTGAGAGGGCGAGGTGCCAGGTGAAGTTCGGGTACTCTTGGGCGATGGCATCGAACTCGTCCTTGTAGAATACCTCCTTCAGCGAACGTGCACCGTACCAGAAGGTCACCCGACGGGTGGTCTTTAAGGTCTTGAACAGGTGGAAGATATGGGAACGCATCGGCGCCATGCCGGCACCACCACCGATGAACATCATCTCGTTGTCCGTCGCACGAAGGAAAAACTCACCGTAAGGACCGGAAATCGTCACCTTGTCGCCCGCCCTGCGTGAGAATATGTAGGACGAACAGATACCCGGATTAACGCTCATCATGCCACCCACTGCACGGTCGAACGGGGGTGTCGCAATGCGGATGTTCAGCATCACTATATTACCCTCCGCCGGGTGGTTGGCCATCGAATAGGCACGAAAGGTGGCCTCGGGGTTGCTCATCTTCAAGTCGAAGAGGTGCGACTTCTCCCAGTCACCCCTGAATTTGTCCTCTACCTGTATGTCCTTGTAGTCCACATCAATAACGGGGACATCTATCTGTATGTAGCCACCGGACTTGAATTTAAGGTGCTCCCCTTCGGGTAGTTTCACCACGAACTCCTTAATAAAGGTCGCCACGTTGCGGTTGGATACCACCTCACATTCCCACTTCTTGATGCCCAGTATCTCCTCCGATATCTGCATCTCGATGTTCTCCTTTGCCTTCACCTGGCAGGCCAAACGCCAATTGTCGTGTTGCTGCTTGTAGGTGAAGAAGCCCGTCTCGGTAGGTAGAATACTACCGGCACCCGAAACAACCTGACACTTACACATGCCACAAGAACCCTTGCCACCACAAGCGGAAGGAAGGAATATCTTCTGACTACCCAAGTTAGACAACAAGGTACTGCCAGGCTCCGTCCAAAAGACGCGCTCACCCTCGTTAATCCTGATTTCGACGTTCCCCTTGGGCGTCAACTTGGCCTTCGCAAAGAGCAATACGCCCACCAGCGCAAGGGTGACCGTCAGGAAGACGGTGATACTCGCTGTGACAACCAACATATCTATCGCTATAACTATCATACTCTATCTCTTTGTTAACCCAAACTAAGCCCCTGGAAACTCATAAACGCTATCGCCATCAAGCCGGTGATAATGAAGGATATGCCGACACCTTTCAAGGGCTTTGGTATATCGGAGTACTTCAACTTCTCACGTATCGCGGCTATACCCACTATCGCCAACAGCCAGCCAAGCCCCGAGCCAAGTCCAAAGGCGGTGACCTCGCCTATGTTCGCGTAATTGCGCTGCTGCATGAACAAGGAAGCACCCATGATGGCACAGTTCACCGCTATCAGTGGCAGGAAGATACCCAACTGGTTGTACAAGGCGGGTGTGAACTTCTCTACCACCATTTCCACCAACTGTGTGATAGCAGCAATCACAGCGATGAAGAGTATGAAACTCAGGAAACTGAGGTCGATTGCGGTCGCCTCCTCCCCCAGCAGCCACGTCAGCGCACCGGCTCGTAGAACATAGACATCCAACAAGTAGTTCACCGGCACCGTCACCAGCAGCACAAAAATAACAGCAATCCCCAGCCCAAAGGCCGTCCGAACGGTCTTCGACACCGCCAGATACGAGCACATGCCCAAGAAGTAGGCAAATATCATGTTGTCTATAAAGACCGACTTGACGAATATGTTTACTATGCTTTCCATTGTCTCTAACTTTCAATCAGTTCTTTGTTCCGTGACCGATGTACCCAAATGACGATGCCCACCAGTATCAGCGCCATCGGCGGGAGTATCATCAGCCCATTGTTCGCGTACCCGAAGTCATACAGCCCCTGTGGCACGATTTGGAAGCCCAACAGTGTGCCTGAGCCTAAGGCCTCGCGGCAAGCGCCCATGATGACCAATATCACGCCGTAGCCCAGACCGTTACCCACGCCGTCCAAGAACGACGGCCACACCTTGTTCCCCAACGCAAACGCCTCAATACGCCCCATGATGATGCAATTCGTAATAATCAAGCCCACAAACACGGACAGCTGCTTGCTGACATCGTAGGCGTACGCCTTCAACAGTTGGTCAACCATAATCACCAACGTCGCCACCACCACCAATTGCACGATGATACGGATGCGAGTCGGTATCGTATTGCGCAACAGGGAGAGTATCACATTGGCAAAGGCCGCCACGACCGTCACTGCAAGCCCCATCACGATGGCAGGCTCCAACTTCGCCGTCACTGCCAGCGCAGAACAGATACCCAATATCTGCACTATCACAGGGTTGTTCTTACTCAAAGGCCCAAGCATCAGTGCGCGCTGCTTGGCGGAAAATAAAGGCTCTCGTTTGCTCATCTTATCTATCTTGTCTGTTTTGTAATGTGTCTATACCTATATATATAGGTATACTATGTTCAATGTGCTATGTGTGTCACTTCTTCAAGAACGCTTCGTAGCACCCAAGGTAGGCTTTCAGCATCTCCTCCACCCCCTTAGAAGTGAGTGTACCACCCGAAATAGCATCCACCTCATGCACGCCACTACTGTTCTTACCCTTCTTTATATGTATCGAAACCAGCTTATCCTGCTCAAAGACAGTCTTGTCGGCAAACTGCCCCCTGAACTCGGGCAGCGTAATCTCCGCGCCCAGACCGGGAGTTTCACCGCTGTGGTCGAAGACCGTGCCGTAGATGGTGCTCTTATCCTCGTTCAGGGAGATATAGCCCCAAATCGGACCCCACAGCCCGTAGCCATACACAGGAAGGATGTACTTGCGGCTACCCTTGATGTCGGCTACAAAGACGGGGAGTAACTTGTCCTCACAGGCTTTCGCCCCTTGTGCCGCTAAGTCAACCGTAAAGGCAGTGCCTTCCACCCGCTCCCCCTTAGCGTTCACCACAAATTGCTCTACTATATACTTACCGAACGCCTGCTTCGACGCATCCCGCTTCACCTCTATCTTCACCGACGACAGGATGTTCTGCCGCTTCTCATCCTCAATGTTCTCGCGCTGACGGGGCTGCAGCCACATCGCAAACACAGAAAGCACGGCGGCCACCAGCACCACCAGCACCACAGCATAAATCACGGTATATGTATTCCCTTGCTTGTTCATAGCCTATATCCTTTTCCTATTAAGTCTTCGTTTGATATTACGTTGTACAACGAGCCAGTCAATCAGCGGCGCGAAGGTATTCATCAACAGAATGGCGAGCATCATGCCCTCCGGGTAGCCGGGGTTCAAGACGCGGATAGTGATAGCAAAGAAACCAACGAGGAAGCCATACACGAACTTGCCGACCCCCGTCTGTGAGGACGTCACAGGGTCGGTCGCCATGAACACGGCGCCGAACGCAAAGCCACCTAACAGTAGATGTTTCAGAGGGGTAATATCCGCATATACATTCGTAGCGGGCAGAACGGCCCCTAAGAGGAGTGCCATCAGGTAGCCACCCACAAAGACCGAAAGCATAATCCGCCAATTGGCTACTCCTGTCACCAACAACACGAGTGCCCCCAACAAGATACAAAACGTGGACGTCTCACCGACCGAGCCCGGAATCAAGCCCCAGAACATGGTCGTCATATCGGGCAACGCCGCCCCCTCAGCCGCGTACGCCAAGGGGGTAGCCCCTGAGAAGGCATCCGCTTTATCGGCAATCCACACCCCGTCGCCCGACATCTTCGACGGGTACGAGAAGAAGAAGAACGCACGAGCGAGCAGCGCAGGGTTCCAGATATTCATCCCGGTACCGCCAAAAATCTCCTTCCCGATAACGACCGCGAACGCTGTCGATAGGGCAATCATCCACAGGGGTGCTTCGACGGGCATAATCATCGGTATAATCAGCCCTGACACGAGGAAACCTTCATTTATCTCGTGTCCTTTCATCTGTGCCACGATGAACTCAATGCCCAGTCCCACCACGTACGACACGACAATCATGGGCAGCACCTTCAGGAAACCGTACAGGAACAAGCAGCAATGGGAGGTAGTGGCCAGCACGCCGTTCGCCAGCGCGTGTTGGTACCCAACATTATACATCCCGAACAGCAGTGCTGGCACCAGTGCCAGCACGACCACTATCATTGTTCGTTTCAAATCTATTGCATCTCTGATATGTGCCCCATTGGAGGTTGTACGGTCAGGTACGAACAGGAATGACTCGACGCCTGTAAAGACGGAGTGTAGAGCTTGGAGCTTGCCCCCTTTCTCGAATTTAGGCTTGTGTTTGTCTAAGAAGTCGCGTAGCAATCTCATAAATTACGTGTACATTAAGTGAAAGACGTTGTTACCGTTATTGTTATAGCAAATTGGGACTGCAAAGTTATGGATTTTCTACACACCACCAAAGCATTTTGCAATAATTGTGGTTAAAAAAACACTCCCCACCCTCCACACCCACCCAAACGTACCATTATATGGTTCGAGTGCGGATTGTCTGAACCACGATTTTAATAAGATTAAAGGATTAGCAAGATGAAAGAGAATAGAGATTGCGGGTCAAGCCCCCAATGTAGGAATGTAGAGACGGGGCATGCCCCGTCTCTACACATTTACGCCCCTACAAAATTGTTCGTAGGGTTGTTTGTGGAATGGGAAAAGTTGTTTACCTTTGTGGGGTAAAGCGATAAGGTTATGGGAACAAAATTAGATAAACAGACAAGCGATAAAGTGAGTTTCATTACTTTTATTATTCCTGAATTTGCTTCGGGCTATAAAATGAATGTGCAAAAAGCATATAATTACTTGAAACAATATGGTGGTATGGACTTTCTATATAAACATTGGTGGGCATTGCACACCGACAACCCATATTATGCAATTAAAGATATGGCACAGGTTTGTCGCAATAATGGAGGGTATTTAAAATGATTGTATATCACGGAAGTTACACCAAAATAGATAAGATTGATTTGCTGCAATGCGGAGCACATAAAGATTTTGGCAGAGGCTTTTATGTTACAAAATTTCGCGAACAAGCCGAAGTTTGGGCTAACCGAATAGGGGCAAAGAGCAGATGTCCGGGGGTTGTAACGGAATTTAAGTTTTACGAAAGTGCATTTACTGACGGCGAATACAAGGTTTTGCAATTTGAAGGTTATACAAATGAGTGGTTGGACTTTGTGGTTTTAAACAGACGCAAAGATTCCTCTATTCCCGCGCACGATTATGACATTGTAGAAGGACCTGTTGCCGACGATAAAATCTCAAATGATATTACAAAATATGTACAAGGGAAAATTATTCGGAAAGAGTTTTTCAACTCGCTCGTTCACCCTGAGCCAACACATCAGCTTTGTTTTTGCACAGCCGATTCATTATTAATGCTTGATTACAAACCGCAAATAGACATAAATTTTTCTATTGAAGACATAAGCGAGCCGCTTGTAGAACAGTTGATGCTTGATTTGCAAATAGACGAAGAAAAAGCCGCCGACCTGTTCTATTCTTCGGCGACATTCACACAACTTGCCAATCCCGATACCAAACTCTATGAAAAAGAGTGGCAGGAAATCTACCAAATGCTGATGATTGACAAGAAGTAGGAGTAAAGACAAATAGAACAAAAATCACCAAATATTGTTGCAATAAAAAAACACTCACCACCCGTCACATCCGAACGAAGATAATACTATATGGTTCGGGTACGGAGTGTTATAAGGTTCGAGTGTGGAGTGTTACAACACCCCGATGTGGTTACGTACGTGTAACCGATGTCGCTCACTATGGTGAGCCGATTCGGGGTGTCTGAACTATGATTATCATGTGATTAAAGGGATAGCATGATGAAAGAGGAAGGAAAGAGATGAGACAATTATCATGGTAATCTTGATAATCATACTAAAATCATGGTTCAAGACAAAGCACGGTTCAAGACAAATACGCGAACAAAGCTGAACATCTATTTGGTTAGTACAATACCTTGTATTATCTTTGTGCCGTATATCTAATAGTAGTAATCATTTATTACTTATGACAAAGACAAGTTTATTTAAGTGCCTCATAGCGGTGGGTGTAATCGCAAGGAGAGTGTTTACCTTTTGCGGTACTACCGACCCAATAACGTGGACACTGAATAGTGGAGTGCTTACCATTAGCGGGAGGGATACTATGCCGAATTATAAGTATGAGTGGGAGCTGGTAAATATTCCTTGGTACACGCATAGAGGTTACATCACGTCTGTTATCATAGAAGACGGCATTACAAGTATTGGAAGGGCCGCTTTTGTTGAATGTAGTGCTCTAGCATATGTTACCATACCCAATAGTGTTACAAGTATTGGGGAGTGGGCTTTTTGGGGTTGTAGTGCTCTAACATCTGTTGACATTCCCAATAGTGTTACAAGTATTGGGGATGACGCTTTTGAGCACTGTAGTAATCTAACATCTGTTACCCTTCCCAATAGTGTTACAAGTATTGGGGAGGGTGCTTTTAGAGAGTGTAGTAAGCTAACATCTGTTACTTGCCTTAATCCTATACCGCCAACATTGGGAGACGACGTATTCATTGGCGCAAGCGGTAGTATCACTTTTCATGTTCCCGCAGGCAGTGTAGCCGCCTACGAAGCAGCAGGATGGGGTAGTTATGGAACAGTAGTGGCAATCGTTCCCTGATAGGCTGGATGTTGTCTGAACCACGATTTTAATAAGATTAAAGGATTAGCAAGATGAAAGAGGTAGAGACGGGGCATGCCCCGTCTCTACGTTTACGCCCCTACATTCCTACATTCCTACATTGGGCGACCGCAAGGGTCGCCCCTACATTTGCACACCGATAACCCATATTATGCAATTAAAGATATGGCACAGTTATGCCCTGCTATTCAAAAAACAACTTGGGCAACGGGTAGGGCGGGCTGCTGAGGTTGAGGCCGTCTTGACCGTTGACCGTGTAGGGCTTCCAGTACTTCCCGGGGCCCGAGCCGTCGCCGGTACCCC
>BNXR01000049.1 GCA_025999735.1 Bacteroidia bacterium
TCTGTGAACTTGCTTTCTTTGTTTTCTGATGAGATTGTTGTCAATAGTGTATTGCTCAAAGATCTCCGCTTGCAGGCAAAAGTGCTGGCATCGGGAAAAGCAAACTGGGACGTACTCATTGCAAGTGAAGAGGAAGAAGAAAAGCCGGAAATGCCTTCTGATACGGCAACCGGTCCGGGACCAAAAATCAAATTGGATGATATTGCAATAGAAAACCTCTATGTTGCTTACAGAGACTACAAATCAAAGAATTTTGCGAGCATAGATGCCGTCAATCTGAAACTCTCCGGTAATTTTGCAGAAGAGAACACGGTGCTGAAAATCCTCCTTAACTTGAAAAATATCACCTATAAATCGGGTAACTCTACATTAGTCAGTCGTGTAAACTTCAATTGGGATGCCGAGATTGCTGCTAATTTAAAAGACATGGTCTTCCAAATCAGCAAAAATGACCTTGCCTTGAACGCTTTAAAATTAAACCTTGTCGGTGACTTTGCCATGTTGGAGAAAGGCTATAAAATGGATTTGAATCTCAACGCGCCGGGCACTAAGTTTGAGGAGTTGTTAGCATTGGTGCCCCAAGAATTTAAGAATGACATAAAAGGATTGAAAACAACGGGTGGATTTTCTTTGGCAGCCGCTCTAAAAGGAGAGATGCACGGAGAGTCTTTGCCTGCTTTTAACGTGACATTTAAAATCAATGATGCTTCCGTGCAATATCCTGATCTGCCAGATGCTATAAAACAAATCAATCTGGATTTGAACGTGACTAACCCCGGTGGCAAAATAGACAGAACAACGGTGGATTTAAAACAATTCGGCTTCTCCATTGCCAATAGTCCCTTCAGCTTAGCCGCCAAAGTGTCGGAATTGAACGATATGCTGGTAGAGGCAAAATTCTTAGGGAAGATAGATTTAGGAGCCTTGAAACAAGTAATCCCCATGGAAACAACCCAATTTGGAGGACTTATTAATACTGACGTACAATTAAAAGGAAGGCTCCGCTATATCGAAGAAGAAAAATACGAACAATTTGATGCCAAAGGAACGATTGACCTCAAAGGAATTGTATTTGCCAGCAGCGACTTTCCACAAGGAGTTTCCATTCCTCAGGGCAACCTGCAAGTGTCACCTAAATACTTGAGTTTGAAAGACTTTACTGCCAAAATACAATCTTCGGACTTTACACTGAACGGAAATATTTCTAACTATCTGCCTTACGTATTAAAGAATGAAACCTTAAAAGGGCAATTCTCGCTCGCCTCCAACACTATCAACGTGAACGAATTTATGGGAGAGGAAGACCCTAATGCGGTGAAAGAGCCTGAAACTCCTACTGAAAGTACCGGTGCGGTAGAAATTCCGAATAACTTAGACGTGCAGTTTACCACCAACATCAATTCTGTTTTATACGACAAGTTGACGATAAAAAATATCAAAGGGAATATCAAAGTAGCCAAATCGGTGGCCTCATTAACAAATCTGAGTATGAACTTGTTAGAAGGCTCTGTGGTGCTGACCGGTGATTACAATACCCAAAACATCGAAAATCCTTTGGCAAATTTCAGTGTGAAAGTGACGGACTTGGATATAAATGCAGCATCAAGTTCCTTCAGTTTTATGAAAGAAACAGTGCCGGTTGCAGCCAATTGCTACGGAAGGATATCTCTGGCAATGATGTTCGGTACGACCTTAGACAAAGAAATGTCACCGGTGATGTCCACGTTGAACGGTAACGGCTCTTTCGAGACAAAGGGGATAGCCATTAAAGACAATCCCACAATGAAAAAGTTGTCAACAGCGTTGAAAAGAAACGATTTGAATAATCTACAGCTGGGTAACTTGAAGGCTAACTTCAAGATAGTGAACGGTGGCATCATTTTAGAGCCTTTTAAAACCAATATTGGCGATATGCCGGCAACTATTTACGGGACACAATCCTTGGAAGGTGCAATGGATTATACGATGGCTATGACCGTTGATAACAAATATTTTGGTGGTGACATCAATAACCTCGTAAAATCACTTCCGGGTGGTAGTAATATTAAGGGAGTAGATGTGGATGTTAAAATCGGTGGCACTGTGACGGCTCCAACGGTGAAAGTGGATATGGGTAAGTCCCTGAACTCTATCAAGGATGGTATTCAAGCGGAAGTGAAAGCCAAAGCGGAAGCTGCCATAAACGAAGCCAAAGCGAAAGCAGATGCCGTAGCAAACGAAGCCAAAGCAAAAGCTGAAGCCGCAGTAAATGATGCCAAAGCGAAAGCAGAAGCTGCTGCAAATGATGCCAAAGCAAAAGCAGAAGCAGCGGCTAATGAAGCGAAAGCAAAAGCTGAAAAAGCGGCAAACGAAGCCAAAGCGAAAGCTGAAAAAGAAGCCAAAGCAAAAGCCAATGATGCGCTCAAAAAAGGCGTGAAAAAACTGTTTTAACCCATGGGCAAAGTTCAAATTTGTTGATTAATTTTCTAATGAGTTGAGCAAGAAAAGATTGCCGATGTTAGCTATCAGTCTGCTGTGCAGTTCGGCGAAACAAAAGATGATTTAAAAACTTTAAAAGCTACTGAAACTATGGCTGAAAAATTCGGAAAAACGTGGTGGGGTGAGCATTGGCTGCGTTCGTTGGAAAATGTTGATTATGAAAATCGCCTCCCTCGGGGGGCTTCGTATGCACGGAATGGTTCTGTAAAAGATATTAAAATAAACGGAAACCAGATTGTGGCGAAAGTCGCTGGAAGTCGCCGGACTCCTTATAAAGTGATGGTCATTGTACCTCCATTTTTCGATGAACAGATTGAGGCCTTGATGAGTAAAATTGTTGTTCGACCTGCCTTGATTTCCAAATTGTTAAACCGCGAACTTGACCCAGCGATTTTGAATATTGCCGAAGAACTCGGACTGAAAGTTTTCCCCAAGCAGTGGACGGATTTTAAAATGCAATGTGATTGTCCCGATTGGGCAGTGCCGTGCAAACATCTTGCGGCGGTCATTTATATGCTGAGTCGCGAAATTGACAACAATCCGTTTTTGGTTTTTAGCATCCACAGCGTAAACTTGATAGAGGAATTGAAAAAACGCGGTATTTTTATTGCCGACCACCAGAAAACGGAAATACCTATCCTCAAAAATATTTTCATCGTAAACAAGTCAATACCACAGGGGGCTGCAAAAAAAAACGGATACAAATACGGTCGTAGATTCTGCTCTGCCAACGACGTTAGATGAAGCAATAGCCTCAGATACAGTATATCAGCGGGTTGACTTTTCGCAATTGCAGAATATTTCCGAACCTATTGTGCAACTCTTGCCCGACGCTCCTCCCTTTTATCCTTCGGGCAATTTCCGCGAAAAATACGCCTCACAGTTTCTTCGCGTGGTAAAAGAGACCGGTCGCATCCTTTCTAAACGCTTGGATTTTGAAGCGTTTTTTCCGCTTCCCTCAAATGCAGAAACTCTCACAAACCGTTCTAAGTTGGCTTTTGCGATTGACAACAACAATCTGCTGACCATCAACGATGAAAACCAACAATTCGGCAAACTCGAGCAATTAATTCCTGCGCTTTACCGACTAAATCCCGATCATCTATTGGATTTCGAGCCTACGGTGGTGGCCTCTCACAAAATTCTTTTCGCCTCTCTGCATCTATTGGCAAGTGGCACGGTCATTCCGCAAATCGTCCAATTAGAAAACAAATCATTTATCGTCCGCTGGTTGCCTGCTTATATTGACAATCGGGTAAAGACCTTGGTTGATAAAATCTCTAAAATATTGCCTCCCGATTTATTAGTAACTTCCAAAACGGTGCGTAACAAAACACAATTGTTGCCGATTGAAAACCAGGCACCGGAATTGCTGTCTATCTTTATCAGCAAAATGATGGAACGTATCTCAAAGCAATCATACAACGATTTGTACGAAGATATTTTCTTCAAAAACAAATCGTACTCCTTCGGTGCTGTTGCCGAGAATGCTTTGAGTGGCGGCATCAAAGTCTGGTTAGACCGCTATTACCTCACTGCCGAAACCTACAAACCGATTATTACCGTTTCGGAATGGTCAAACGATGAATTTGATGTCCAAATAAGTATCGAAGACACCGGTAAATCGGAGCAATTGCCTATTCCGATAGGAAATATCCTCAAGCAGAAACAATATGAGAAACAACGCTTTAAGATATTACAAGGTGTTTCCCTGCTGACACCTTTTATTAGGGGCTTGGACACACATATCAATTTGGAAGGGAACGCGCCTATTCGATTCAACAACAGCGAGTTTGCTCCATTTTTAATGGAGGTATTACCTGCCATTCGCTTGTTAGATATAAAAATCATGCTACCGAAAGCCTTGCAGGAATTGTTGCGTCCAAAAATGTCGGTGAAGTTGAAAAGAAATTCTGATAGTCCAGGTTTTGTACGCTTAGATGATTTGTTATCCTTTGATTGGCAAGTGGCTATCGGTGATAATGTCCTTTCGCCGGAAGATTTTCACAAGTTGATGCACAATGCTTCACGTCTTTTCAAGTTCAAAGAAAATTACATTTATGTGAGCGATACCGACATTGAGAGGATAAATAAGTCCCTTGCTAATGACAAACCGCTCAATTCCTTTCAGTTATTGCAAACAGCACTGTCGGAAGAATATGAAGGTGCCCCGATTTTGCTGAGCGATGAGGTAAAAGCATTGATTCACGAGCTTACCTCTACGGAGGATATTCCGTTGCCACAAGGCTTGAAAGCTCAGCTTCGGCCCTACCAGCAGCGCGGTTTCTCGTGGATGTATCGCAACAGCCGCATCGGTTTTGGAAGCATCATTGCCGATGATATGGGATTGGGAAAAACACTGCAAGTCATCTCTATCCTGTTGAAGTTCAAGGAAGAAAGTGCAATTAGCGCAAAACATAAGGCACTCGTGGTGGTGCCCACAGGACTTTTGACCAACTGGCAAGCTGAAATCGAAAAGTTTGCTCCCGCTCTTTCAACGCATATTTTTCATGGTCCCGCGCGCGATTTGAAACTCTTTGATGCCGACATCATGCTGACTACGTATGGCGTTCTGCGTAGTGATGCCGATTTACTCAAAAAGCAAAAATGGCAAGTGATGATTATTGATGAGGCACAAAACATCAAAAACTACGATGCCGCCCAGTCAAAAGCCGTTAAAACCATTCCCGCCGACATCCGTATTGCCATGAGTGGCACGCCGGTCGAAAACCGTCTGACAGAGTTTTGGTCTATCATGGATTACGCAAATAAGGGGTATTTGGGCAACGTGAAAATGTTTAAAGAGGTGTATGCTAACCCTATACAAGTATTTAACGATGAACAGATTATCGCAAAGTTCCGAAAAATAACCGCTCCTTTTATGATGCGACGAATGAAATCGGACAAAAGCATCATTTCCGACTTGCCGGACAAAATTGAACAAAATCAGTTTGCACAACTTTCAAAGCAGCAAGCAGCTCTGTATCAGCAAACGATGAAAGCGGCAATGGAAGAAATAGAAGGAATAAATGGGGACGACAGTCAATCACTTTTCAAACGCCAAGGTCTGGTATTGCAAATGATATTGGCGTTAAAACAGATATGCAACCATCCTACGCAGTTCTTGAAAAACGGACAATTTGATGCTTCGCTTTCAGGCAAAACGGAATTGCTCTTTGAACTGCTTGATAGCATTCAGGAAAGTGGTGAAAAAGTATTGATTTTCACACAGTTTGCCGAAATGGGAGACCTGTTGCAACGATTTATTGGCGAGCGTTTTGGCGAAAAACCGATGTTTTATCATGGTGGATGTAACCTCAAACAACGAGAAGAGATGGTCAGTCGTTTTCAAAACGGTCGTGCTGACAAATTTTTTATCCTCTCGCTAAAAGCCGCAGGCACAGGATTGAACCTCACTGCCGCCTCGCACGTTATACACTACGACCTGTGGTGGAATCCGGCTGTTGAGAACCAAGCCACCGACCGCGCTTACCGTATCGGGCAAAAGAAAAATGTCATGGTACACCGTATGATTTGTAAAAATACCTTTGAAGAACGCATTGACGAGATGATACAAAAGAAAAAGCACCTCGCCGACATGACTGTCGCAAGCGGTGAAAATTGGATAGGGAAGTTGAGCAACAAAGAGTTGCGGGAGATATTCGGATGAACAAACAACGTTTCCCTTTCCACAAACAACTACCCTAAAAACTCACCTCTTTATTACCCTTATCTGAGTAGGTGCAATAATGTTCAAAATATAAAATCTATTGTAATCTTTTTTATTGTTTGTGATAAAATGCAGGCAACTGAACTTCCTGCTTATGACATATTGTATATTATCCTCGATATCTGTGCCTTCAAGATTCAACGAGTCTGCAATATCTTTGTCCGTAAAGGATAGCACCGTAAACTTGGATAACAAATAACGAACAATAGTCTTTATTTCGGCATTGTCTTTCTTTTTCTGAAAAACCGACACCAACTGGGCTATGCTTAAAGATGAGGTAAAAAGCCGTTTCCCTGTTAGGGAAAAAAGATAATCCAAGCAGTCCTTATCCACTTTTTTGTCAGCCCAAGCACCGATTAGCACATTGGTGTCAACAAAGATATTGTTCTTATTCGTGGGTGACGTCACAGCAATATCGGTTTAAACTTTTGCAACTCAGCCGGTTGCAATATATCTAAATTACTTACCACAAATTCCCTCTTGGCTGTTTCTAATAACACATCGTAATCCACACCTGTCTTTTTCAACACAAGATTAAGCAAATCATTTTGCATCTTAGCCACATCCTCCGGTAAAGAACTCCTCTTTTTTGCTACTGTCTTCATATCTCTTATGTATTTTTATCAAGGGCAAAGGTAATCCTTTTTTCCCATTCCACAAGCACCACCCACTAAAAAACAAGTTGTGCCGCTTCATAAATTACAGGTGTGCCGTTACTGTACGGTAAGCAACTTTTCAAACGTGAAGAAGCGCGGTGTCTTTAACAGTTTGTCTTTGTTACCGCTGAAATACGTCTGTATACGTATCTTGTACTGCCCCGCTGCCAATAAATTATCTTTTTGGTCTCAAAATAATCTTCTGAAAAGAAATTCGAGACAGGATACAACGTTATATGTTCCTTGTATTCTTTGATTTCTTCCTCAAAATCTCCACCCTTGAGATACAAAATTCCGTTTCCCAAGTCGTTAAAAGACGATGAATTAATTTTGTCGCCAACGATGCCAATAAAATCGGGAAAAGCGGTGACTGCCCGACTGACGATGAAATCAAATTTCTCTTTGACGTCTTCCGCCCTTCGCTGTTCCGCTTTGACATTCTGTAATCCCAATGCTTTCGCAATCTCTTGCACGACTTTTATTTTCTTACCGATAGAATCCACTAAGTAAAAAGAGACTTGTGGAAACATAATAGCCAAAGGGATGCCGGGAAATCCACCACCCGTACCCACATCCATTATACGGGTCGTAGGTTTGAAAGTGAGTACTTTGGCTATCGACAAGGAGTGGAGAACATGATGCAGGTACAAGAAGTCGATGTCCTTGCGGGAGATAACGTTGATTTTGTCGTTCCATTCTTTATACAAATTGCCCAAAGAATCAAACTGTGCGTACTGTTGAGTGGTTAATGAAGGGAAATATTTGTACACTAAACCGTTCACGATGTCGGGCATTTCTTTCTTGCATTGTAAATAGGTAATGCGATGACACAGAGGATGCCTAACAGGATTTCTAAGGCGGTAATCGAACCGTGTACCAATAGGGCAAATGTCTTTGAGAGACTTTCGATGTTCGCTACATCCGGTAGATAGACCATCAGTCCCGCGATGACCATAAAATGCCATGCTCCGATACCTCCTTGTACCGGGGCCAACATACCAAAACATCCTAATGTAAAGACCGTTAATCCTACAAAAATGTCTAATTGAGAGGTAAATTCAAAACTGAAAAAACAGATGTAAAACCCGAGAAAGTACATCAACCATATAAAAAAGGAGTGGAAAATGAAAAGTCCCCGGTGCTTGACATTTTTTATCGTCAATATTCCTTCTTTTAAGCCTTGTAAAAAGGAAGCTATTTTCTGCTTCCATTTGCTATTTTTCAACAACTTCCAAGCACCAATAATCAATACGACCACCGCAAATCCCAGCAACAACACCCACCATGAATGAAGAAAAGAATACAAACTATCCTTGATACTCTGATTGTTATCTAAAAATTTCAATACCTGCTTAAATTGTGTGGCAATAACTAATAGCGTCACCATCAACATGATGATAATGTCTATTAAACGCTCTGTTACGACTGTTCCCAAGGCCTTTGGGAATGGCACATTCTCATACTGGCTTATCACCCCACAACGAGTAAATTCCCCCATTCGCGGGATTGCCAAATTGGCAAAATAGCCAATCGTCACGCCCATAAAACTGTTTGCAACACTGATGCGATAGCCCATGGATTTTGCCAACAACTGCCAGCGCATCGCCCTGCTCACATTACTCAATACATTTAAAACAAGGGAGATGAACACCCACGTGTAGCTGACATTTCCTTTTAATACGCTATACAAGTCTTCCCAATCCTGGTCTTTATACACTAACCAAAACAGGACAATAGAGGCAACAAAAAAAAGGATAAACTTTAGAAAATTCTTTACTTTCGGATTCATAACCTATTTTAGAATTTCGAGCGGCAAAAGTAGTAAAAAAGAAAAGAATATGCTGATTGCCGGTAAAAAAATATTACTTTTGTTGCCTTTTATTTTGATTTTGAACATTTTTTATCGCTAATATCGTTTTTATCGTAAATATCATGTTTATCAGGGCGAAAAAGAGTTTAGGACAACATTTTCTGACGGATAAGAATATTGCTCGTAAGATTACGGACAGTTTGCTTCCCGTTTCCGATAATATCTTGGAAATCGGTGCCGGTATGGGAGTGCTCACTCAATTTTTATTTGAGAAATCAGGTTTACATATCAAGACGATAGACATTGATAATGAGGCAATTGCCTATTTGCAAACCCGTTGGCCGGAACAGCAAGATGCGATTTTTCACGGTGACTTTTTAGAAATGGATTGCAGGCAATTTTTTCAGTCTTCTTTCTCCATTATCGGCAACTTCCCCTACCATATTTCGTCCCAGATATTTTTTAAGGTATTAGAAAACAGAGAACTTATACCACAGATAGTCTGCATGATACAAAAAGAAGTGGCTGAGCGAATTGCGGCTGTGCACGGAAACAAAACGTACGGTATTTTGAGTGTTTTCCTGCAAACTTTTTTTCATATTGAGTACCTCTTTACGGTCAATGAGAACGTGTTTGCGCCGCCACCCAAAGTGAAGTCAGCGGTCATTCGACTAATCCGAAACGAACGGACACAATTGGATTGCAATGAATCATTGTTTTTTAGTGTCGTCAAGTCCGGCTTCAATCAGCGTCGAAAGACCCTGCGAAATTCGCTCAAACAACTGTTACCACCGGATTTTACTTCGGACTATCTGAGCATGAGACCGGAGCAACTAAGCCCTGAAGATTTTATAACGCTAACTAAAAGCATAGAAACGCAAGGTATACACGATATACAAGAAGATATACACGACATACAAAATACACAAAAATATGTTGCAATTTGAACTGACACAAGACTTTCTGCATCAATTGGAAGAGTTGATTGATGCGGGTGATAAGAAGAAGGTTGGCGAACTCATCCAACCGCTTCATCATGTTGATATTGCGGAGATATTAAATGAATTGGACACCGACAGGTCGCAGTTCGTTTTTCTGCTCTTAGACAACGAAAAAGCGGGTGATGTACTGGCGGATATTGACGAGAGTGAGCGCACAAAGTTTCTCAAATCCTTTCCCGCTGAGACGATTGCCAAACGCTTTATTGACAATATGGAAACCGATGATGCCGCCGATATTATCGGTAGTATGTCCGATGAACAGCGGGATGAGGTCTTGTCACATATTGACGATGTCGAACAAGCGGGCGATATTGTGGACCTTCTTCATTATGATGAGGATAGTGCCGGTGGATTGATGGCCAAAGAGTTAGTGGTGGTCAACGAAAATTGGACGGTAGCCATGTGCTTACGCGAATTAGGACGGCAGGCAGAGAATATTGACGAAATCTACAATGTATTTGTTGTGGACGATGATGAGAGGCTGAAAGGCAGGCTGTCACTGAAAAAGATGATACTCTCACCTACGGCTGCAAAAATCAGCAATCTCTATTACAAGGACATTATTTCCGTCAGAACGGACGAACCGGCAGCCTCTGTGGCCAATATCATGCAGAAATACGATTTGGTCGCTATTCCGGTCGTCGATACGATTGGTCGCTTGGTCGGACGGATTACCATTGACGATGTCGTGGACGTTATTCGCGAAGAGGCTGAAAAAGACTATCAATTGATGTCCGGTATTTCGCAGGATGTGGATTCCACCGATAGTATCTGGGCGCACACAAAAGCCCGCTTGCCGTGGCTTATCCTCGCGCTGTTTGGCGGCATGGTGTCTGCTTACATGATTTTGCAATATGAAGCGGAGATTGCTTTGTTTCCCGTCACAGCCATGTTTATCCCTGTCATTACGGCTATGGGTGGGAATGTCGGTATACAAGCTTCCGCCATTATTGTACAGGGACTTGCTTCAAATTCACTCCGATTAAAAAGTGGATTTAGGAATATTGTGCGTGATTTAGGGTCTGCATTTCTCAATGCGACCGTCTGTTCAGCCATTATTTTTGGTCTCACACAGCTCTTTGGACTGGAAAATCTCGCCATGCCTATTACGGTGGCCATATCCCTTTTTATCGTGATACTGTTCGCATCGATTTTTGGAACGGCTTTTCCCCTGTTGCTGAACAAATTAAAGATTGACCCTGCCCTTGCTACCGGTCCTTTTATTACCATGACAAATGATATTATTGGCCTGAATATTTACCTAATCACCGGACGAATCATTCTTAGGTTGTTTGTGTGATGTTTAATATAGAAAAAAATGAACAATAGAAAATTATACGGATTCGCCTTAATAGCAACGCTTGGCGGTTTTTTGTTCGGCTACGATACAGCCGTTATCTCGGGTGCAGTCAGCTCGTTGGAGTCTTTTTTTATCCTACCCTATCACTTTTCCCCAACCATAAGCAATACACTTTTGGGGTTGATGGTGTCCGGTGCACTCATTGGATGTGTGATTGGCAGTGGATTGGGAGGCTATTGTAGTCAGAAATTTGGGCGAAAGAAGTCCCTGCTGTTGGCAGCGTTTTTGTTTTTATGTTCCGGTTTAGGTTCCGCCATTCCTGAATTGGGATTTGCAGCTCCTGGCAGTGGCGACCATACTTTTCTCAGTTCTTTCATCATCTACCGTATTTTGGGCGGTATGGGTGTTGGCTTGGCGTCCGTACTTTCGCCGATGTACATTGCGGAAATCTCTCCGGCAGCCGTTCGTGGACGTTTGGTGTCATGGAATCAATTGGCAATTGTGACCGGAATTCTGATTGTTTATTTCGTGAATTACTATATCGTTCAACTGGGCGATGACACTTGGAATCTGCAAGTAGGATGGCGCTGGATGTTCGCCTCTTCCATGATTCCGGCAATCCTGTTCTTTGTATTGCTACTATTTGTGCCGGAAAGTCCCCGTTGGTTGATTTTGAACAAACAATCCGTGAAAGCATCGAAAATCATGCAAACTCTCAACATGGAAGGTGAAGTGCAGGACATTGAAGCCTCTGTTGCCCATACTGACACTACTACGAGCTTATCTGAGAAGGTGACGAAGCGAAAATTGAAATTAGGTCCCCGTGTTTGGGTGGTGGGCATCTTGCTCTCTGCCTTCCAACAATTAGTGGGCATACAAGTGATGCTCTATTATGCACCTGAGATATTCAAAAACATGGGCGAGGGCACCGATTCTGCCATGCTGCAAACGGTGTTAGTGGGTGCTGCAAACTTTTTATTTACCATCATTGCGATTTATACCGTTGACCGCTATGGTCGGAAACCATTACTGTTGTTAGGTTCTGTGCTGATGGCTGTCTTTATGTGCGTATTGAGTGTCTGTTTTTACACCCACAATCTCGGTTTGGGTGCTTTAATTTGCGTACTTGGTTTTGTAGCTTCTTTTGCCTTTTCTTGGGGACCTGTCACGTGGGTGCTACTTTCAGAAATGTTTCCCAATATGGTAAGAAGCAAAATCATGTCAATAGCCGTTGCAGTACAATGGATTACAAATTATTTAGTTTCCGCTTCATTCCCGCTATTGGATAAAAATGAAACCTTAGTGGAGTCATTTAATCATGCTTTTTCTTTTGGACTTTTTGGCGTCATGGCATCCTTATCAGCTGTTTTCGTGTGGAAATTAATACCGGAAACAAAAGGCAAGAGCTTGGAAGCAATAGAGAATATTTGGACGACCACATAAACCACAAAATACCCATCACATAAATGCCCATAAATGCCCATAAATGCCCATAAAACCCATATACAATGAATGGAACGCAACGAATAAAAGCTGCTTTAAGTGGCGAAATGCCAGACAGACGACCTGTGATGCTACATAATTTTATGCTTGCGGCTCGTGAAGCCGGTGTTACGATGAGACAGTATCGTGATGACCCTGAAATTGCTGCCAAATGCCATATTCAGTTTGTAGAAAAATACGGTGTTGATGGCGTCTTGTTTGACGTGGATACTGCTTTAACAGCCGGTGCTATTGGGGTGAAGGTTGATTTTCCCGAAGATGACCCGGCACGAACACACGAGGCTTTTCTGACTTCAATGGACGACATTGACTCCCTTGCAGACATTGATATTTCCACCAATCGCCGTATTCAGCACAGTGTAGAAAGTATTAAAATTCTCAAGCGCTATTTCGGCGATGAAATCTTTATTCGCGGCAATTGTGACCAGGCACCCTTTTCATTGGCTTGCTGTATGCGCACTCCCACGGATTTTATGATGGACTTGATGCTGGATGAAGAGCGTTCTATCCGCTTGTTGGAATATGCCACTACGATATGTAAACAGTTCATACGGTTAATGGCGGATGCCGGTTCTGATATGGTTTCCAATGGTGACAGTCCTGCCGGTCCCAGTATGATTTCTCCCGAAATGTATGAACAGTTCGCTTTGCCGTACGAAAAGGCGATGCTTGAAGAAGCTCATAAACAGGGAGTTCCTTACTTGCTGCATATCTGTGGGAATACGGATTTGATTTTAGAGCGCATGGCCACTATTGGCTTGGATGCTGTCGAATTGGACTATAAAACGGATACCCACAAGATATATTCTCATTTTTCATCTTCGACGACTCTTTTTGGTACAGTAGATCCCAGTGCTGTTCTTGCCTTAGGCACTCCTCAAAGGGTGGAAGAAGAAACGTTGAAAATAGGCCGAATTTATAAGGACTCGCCCTATCTTGTGCTCGGTGCAGGCTGTGCTATTCCCCCGATGGCCCCTCCAGAAAATATCCGCGCCCTAATTCGGGTTGCTCAGGAAATGTGAATGGGAATAAATTCTAAGGTGTTTTATTTTTATAACATTCCAATGTTGAGGTATTGCTTGTAACCACAATTCATCTATTGGTTTGTATGTTAGGTATTTATCTTATTTAGTGATTAATTTCCAGAAACCTGTTTTTTTGCTGCCTATACGGGTAATTATTTCTTTTTCTTTTAATTGTTTTATATTATTTTCAATAGTACGAACAGGTTTTGACAGTTTCTGTGCCAATTCAAATGCCCTGATTTGCGGATTTTCTTTCATTAAAGCAATAATTTCCTTTAAACCACCATTTAAACCACCATTTAAACCACCATCAGTGGCATTTACGTTGTTTTTGTGCTTATTCGCAAATAAAGGATTTTAACAGATGAGCTTTCACTCCATATCGCCTTAGATTTTAGAGCGTAGGTAATATTTAACATAATATAAATTATAGGACAAATAAAATATCGTTTGGGTTAATAGAATTTGTATGCGAACAACAACAGATTCTTCGCTATACTCAGAATGACAACACAATTTTGGTTTATAGGAATTATTTCAAAATCTCTCCACTAATCAGCAGCAACTCCAATTCAGACACTTTCGCTTGATAAATGGCGGACAGTTTGCGGTCAACAGCATCAATATAACTCCGTTGAAATTCACGAAATTCAATACCTGACAGCGAGCCTAATTTGTATTTTTCTAAGGCAGCATCCAAATTTTCGGCTGCTACAGCGGCACTTTCAGCTTCAAAACTGACGATTTGCAGGTTGTTCTCATACGTATTGTACAACTGAGCCAAATCAGCCATCGTCTGTAATTCTACGTCCATATATGACCAATTGCTCTGCTCCTGCTGTAGGCGGGCATTTTTTAGTTTCCTTGACCTTTCCATACGGTCAAAAATGCTGTAATCCAGTGTGAAACCCCAGTATGGTCCGTGTGTACGATTGAAACTGGTTGTTGCTTCAGGTGTCTTCGTCTGACTGAAATTGTAGCCACCACTGAAATCCAATGACGGCAAATACGTGGCACGTGCCAATTTCACGTCCATGGCCGAGACCGTTTGCTTTTTTCGGGCGATTTG
>BNXR01000050.1 GCA_025999735.1 Bacteroidia bacterium
AACCTTGTTCGGGTATGCTGAGATAGCAAGGAAATAGCCCTTTGGGCAATTGACGCAGCGTATCGAAGGCAGAGCCGAACCTTGTTCGGGTATGCTGAGATAGCAAGGAAATAGCCCTTTGGGCAATGTAGGAATTTAGAAATTAAGGGGATTAATCCCCTTGTCAAAGAATTAAGAATATGAATAAAAAAATGAGCCTTATCTGTTGCTGCCTGTTTAGTGGCTTGTGTTGTTTATCGCAGCAGGTTGTCAGTATTGACTTGTCGAACAAGGGGCGTACTTACGAAGGCTTGGGTGCATTGAGTGCCGGAGCGTCGTCCCGTTTGTTGATAGACTATGAAGAGCCGTATCGCAGTGACATCTTGGATTACCTATTTAAACCGAAGTTCGGGGCAAGCATACAACACCTGAAGGTAGAGATTGGCGGCGATGTGAACTCTACCGACGGCACGGAGCCTTCTCATGCACGGACGAGAGAAGAGTACCGGAAGCCCCAACCGCACTACTTTGACAGAGGATACGAGTGGTGGCTGATGAAGGAAGCCAAGAAACGCAACCCCGATATAAAGCTGGACATTCTGGAATGGGGAGCACCGGGATGGATAGGCGACGGCAAGTTCTACTCGGATGATAATATCGATTACCATATCAGCTTCATCAAGGGTGCTAAAAAGTACCATGACTTGGACATTGATTACGTAGGCATCTGGAACGAGCGGATGTATGATACGGAGTATATCAAGCGGTTGCGGAGAAAGCTGGACAAGGAAGCCTTACCACAGGTCAAAGTAGTTGCAGCCGACTTAGACGGCGGGAATGTCTGGGAGATAGGAGATGAAATGCTGCAAGACAAGGACCTGATGGCATCTGTGAGTGTGATAGGTGACCATTACATAGAGCGTTATGTTTCTCCCCCTTATACAAGTCCTGAGAAGTTACAGCAGACAGGCATTCCACTGTGGAACAACGAAGGTGGTCCGTGGCGGGGTGACTGGAAAGGCTTTGTCTGGTTGGCAAAGCTCTATAACCGCGATTATATCGAGGGCAAGATGACCAAGACGCTCACCTGGAGCCTGATTACGTCCTATTATGATAACCTCTCAGTGCCCAACTCAGGCTTGATGAAAGCGAATACGCCCTGGTCGGGGCACTATGAGGTTGAGCCTGCACTGTGGGCGATTGCACATACCACGCAGTTCGCAGAACCCGGTTGGAGCTACGTTGATGCGGGTTGCGGGTACTTGGAGCAAGGCTCTTATGTGACCCTGTCCGCCGATGCACAGAACAAGCATGTCAGCATTATCATTGAAACGATGGATGCCGACGCGCCTCAACGGGTAAGCTTTCAGTTGCAGCATACCGACATCAAGCACTTGAAGGTCTGGAAGACAACAGTAGAAGGGGATGTCTTCAAGCAGGAAAAGGATATTAAGGTGGTAGGCAAGGCAGCGGGCAGTCGTACGTTCACCCTTCTTTTGTCACCCCAATCAATCTATACGCTTTCCACAGAGAAGAGCCAGACGAAAGGGGTAGCCGTGATACCCCCGTCCCAACCATTCCCATTCCCTTATCTGGCGGACTTTGAAGGTGACAACATCAACGGAACACCCCGCTATTTCTCCGACCAGGGTGGTGCTTTCGAGGTGGTGGCAAGGGAAGATAAGAAAGGCAACTGCTTACGACAGGTGATTACCCGTCCCTGTATTGAGTGGGAGGGGGCAGTGCTAAACCAAACCGTTGTCGGAGACACTACGTGGACGGACTACTCCGTGAAAGCGGATGTCTGCTTTGTTGAGCCTTACAGCGAAGCGTCTGTGATAGGGCGCGCGATAGAGATGCATCGCTCGCATAAGCCGGCAGACGCTTATCACTTTAAGGTAAAGTCTTCCGGACATTGGACCTTGAATAGTGGCAGTAGCACATTGGATTCGGGATGGCTTCCTATAACGCTGCAAACGTGGAATACCCTAACGCTGTCCATGAAAGATAGCCACATCACCGCTTCCCTCAACGGCACCGTGCTAAGTGAGGTGGAAGACTCCACTTTTACGCACGGTATGGTCGGTCTTGGTACAAGCTTCCATCAAGTCGACTTTGATAACGTTAATATTTATAAACAATAAAACAATCCGCTGGGATGAACTTGGGAATCTCGCAAATTTCATGTATCTTTGCAGACATTTTAAAACCCAAAATCATGAAGAAATTACCGATAGGGGTACAGTCGTTTGAAAAATTGCGCAGTGAAGGTCTTTTGTATGTGGATAAAACGAAAGAAATACTCCAACTTACAAGTTCCTATATGGTTTTTCTTTCACGCCCGCGCCGTTTTGGAAAGTCGCTGCTTGTGAGCACCTTAGATGAACTTTACAAAGGGAATCAATCACTGTTTGAAGGTCTCTATATCTATGATAAATGGGATTGGACGCAGCAATATCCGGTAATACGGATAGATTGGACAAGAATCAAACATCGGAGTAACGAAGATATGGAAGAAGATATGTCCGATTTTTTGCAGTCAATAGCAGCTGACAACGACATAACCCTTACCCGCCGATTTGCCGCCAGCCTCTTTTCCGAATTGATAGAGTCATTGCACCGCAAAATAGGCAAAAAAGTAGTGGTGCTGATTGACGAATACGACAAACCCATATTGGATGCGATAGATGAACCGGAAGCAGATGGTGTTCGCAAATTTCTTCAGGAATTTTACGTGATATTGAAAGGTGCCGACGACCATTTGAAATTTGTCTTTATGACAGGGGTTACAAAAGTGGCCAAAGTATCCATATTTTCAGCGTTGAACAGTCTTGAAGATATCTCATTAAGTGAGCAATTTTCTTCTATCTGCGGTTACACACAGGAAGAATTGGAACGCGACTTTTCAGAATATATTAGCGATACGGCAGTCCACTTAGAGATGACAAGGGAAGATTTACTGGCAAACATTCGTAGAATGTACGATGGCTACTCGTGGGATGGCAAAACATCGGTTT
Source organism: Bacteroidia bacterium (assembly GCA_025999735.1). Taxonomy (GTDB): domain Bacteria; phylum Bacteroidota; class Bacteroidia; order Bacteroidales; family Marinifilaceae; genus JAISHE01. The sequence goes on from BNXR01000050.1 coordinate 2,997, forward strand.
ACAATCCGTTTTCTACTTTGCCGTTTTTCAAAAAGAAAACCTTTTCCAATTATTGGTTTGAAACGGGTACGCCCACTTTTTTGATTAATCGTCTCAAAAAACACGGTCTTGCCAAAACCGTATTAGAACCTATCATTGCTGCTTCATCGGCTTTCGATAGTTACGATACGGAGGCACTTGATGATGTCCCTTTATTATTTCAGACAGGTTACCTGACGGTCAAAAACAAACAACGAGTGGGTATAAGTTCTCAATATACCCTTGAAGTACCGAACATGGAGGTAAAAGAGTCGCTGATGGAACATCTGTTAAGTGCCTATACAAATTATCCCCTTTCTACCATGTCGGTACTTGGACGGGAAATGTTGCAACAAATCCTTGCTTTCGATGAGGAGGGTTTTACAAACAATATGCGGTTGATGCTTGCCGGTGTTCCTTACACTTTAAAGCCATCCAAGGCGAAAAACAAAGCCAAAGCGGAAGCGGAAAATTTAGAAAATGAAGCGCGTTATCACATCATCTTTCAGCTGTGGATGACCATGCTGGGTTTCAATATTCAAAGCGAAAAGATAACCAACCGTGGGCGTATGGATGCGGTATTGCTGCAAGATGGAGTGGCGGTAGTGGTAGAACTGAAATACCACGCCAAAAAGAAATTGAAAACCTTGCTTAAGCAAGCCATCGCGCAAATCCGCGAGAAGCGGTATTACGAACAATTTCTTGACCGTAAAATCATTCTGCTGGGCATTGCATTTAGTGGAAAAGACGTCGGTTGCAGGATAGAATGTAGAAATGTAGAAATGTAGAAATGTAGAAATGTAGAAATGTAGAAATGTAGAAATGTAGAAATTAATTCCTAAATTTCTTAATTCCTAAATTAATAAAGGAATTAGCCCTTTGGGCAAATGACGTAGCGTTCGGTTGTGTGTAATTGGGAAATTTAATGCTAATTTTGCCCCGATTTTGACGGTAGAGGACATAGTTGAATACGCCCCAATTATACAAAATATACAATAAAAGGCAAAATGTTTGAACTCATAAAAAAAGATTTAAAAGGCTTTTTTACCTCCTTGTCGGGATATATTATTCTGGTATTTTTTTTGCTCGCCACAGGATTGTTCTTGTGGGTCGTCCCCGGAATATACAATATCCCCGAAAGCGGAATGGCTGATTTACAGCCTTTTTTCTCGTTAGCACCGATTTTATACCTATTTCTTGTGCCGGCTTTGTGTATGCGCTTGTTCTCCGAAGAAAAACGAGCGGGGACACTTGAATTGCTGCTGACACGACCGGTTTCCGTTTCCAATATTGTGCTGGCAAAATACTTTTCGGGACTGCTATTGGTGCTCCTGTCAATACTACCGACCATCCTGTACCCTATCAGCCTGAGCTTCCTGTCACAGCCGACTGGTTCGATTGATACGGGCGGTATCATTGGCTCTTACATCGGTCTCATCTTCTTGTCGGCCATTTACGTCGCAGCAGGCGTTTGGGCATCCGCTTCTACTGATAATCCTATTGTCGCCTTTTTACTCGCCATGATACTATCCTTCCTGCTATACGCCGGTTTTGACTTTATGGGTGACATCAATTCCTTGGAAGGCATACGCAACTATCTGCTGTATTTGGGCATCAACTATCACTACGAACCGATGTCACGAGGAGTAATCGCCCTGAGTGATATTGCTTATTTCGTGTCAGTCATTATCTTATTTATCTTCCTCACGAGCAGAAAGTTTAATCATAAAACTTGGCATCCGGTGACATTGCTTTGTCTCCTCATACTTGTCAATGCCATCAGCAGCAAAACCTACATAAAATTGGATATCACCAACGACAAACGTTACTCGTTATCGGACAATACTCGTCAGTTGTTGCAAAACTTAGACCGTACGATTCATATTGACATCTTTCTGGCGGGCAATCTACCACCCGGATTGCAAAAATTACAATATGCCACCACACGGATGTTGGAGGAATTTAACCGCCTGACACCCGGTAGAGTAAGGTACGAACTCATTGACCCTGCCGATATAAAAGACCTGAACGAAAAGAAGCAATTGACAAAATACCTTTGGGAGCGGGGTATTCAACCGGTCAATTACAATCGCACAACGGAAGACGAGCGTTTACAGCAACAAATACTGTTCCCCGGTATGCTTGTCTATGATGATGCTACGGAAGTGAGTGTAAATTTGTGGAAAAATCTACCCGGTCGCGGTGCCGATGAAAATATCAATTATTCCATTGAGAGCCTGGAATACGAACTTACGAATGCCTTGCGACTCATTACCCGCGAAGAAAAGAAATCCATCGCTTTCTTGCTGGGACAAGGTGAATATTCGACGGATGAATTGGCGGATATTAGTTCTACATTGGTGCATTATTATAAGGTGGATTTTATCAGTACCGACACCTTGGGCTTGGACTTGAAAAACTACGAAACTCTGATTATTGCAGGTCCTTCCGAAAAATTTTCTGAGAAGGACAAATACATCATCGACCAGTTTGTGATGAACGGGGGACGTATCTTGTGGTGCATCGATGAAGTGAACGTTGACCATTCAAAATTGGAGACGATGGAGACCACATACGCCATTCATAGTCCCCTGAACATTGAAGATTTGTTGTTCAAATATGGCGTTCGCATTAATCCCGATATTTTGATTGACGGTAACTGTGTACAAATCCCTGTGGTGACAGGTACACGAGGAGGAAGCCCTGAAACTTCCTTAGCCCCGTGGTACTTTTCGCCCCTCATGTTACCCAATAAGCACCACGCCATTACGAATGGTCTCTTGCCCATTCGCTTAGACTACGCCAATAGCATTGATACCTTGGGTGGCGATTTAAAAAAGACGGTGCTCCTCTCATCATCCGAATATTCTGCCCTTCTGCGAACGCCTTGTCCTGTTTCGCTTTCCGTCTTGAGCGAAAAAATGAGCAAAGAGATGTTCAACAAACGGAATATTTCGGTTGCCGTCTTAGTAGAAGGACAATTTCAATCTTTATTTCGTTTTTCACGCAAGTACGAAGAGACTGTCAGCATAAAATTTAGGGCGGAAAGCGATTATTCTAAGATGATTATTATCTCGGACGGTAACATCATTCGCAACGAAGTACGCGGTAACGGTGAAAACAAGTCGCTCATTCCCTTAGGATTCGATGAAAAGACAAACATTATGTACGGGAATAAAGATTTTATCATCAACTGTATCAACACTTTATGTGACGATGAAGGTTGGATGAACTTACGCGGTCGCTCTCTTTCGCTTTACTTATTAGATAAAACAAAACTCAAGTCGGAGCGCAGTTATTGGCAAATGCTCAATGTAGGATTGCCGATTGTGGTAGTCATGCTTTGTGGAGGCGTGTTTTATTGGACAAGACGCAGGAAGTACTTATAAATAGATACAGATGAAATATTACGTCATTGCCGGCGAAGCATCGGGAGATTTACACGCTTCAAATTTGATTAAGGGAATTAAAAAGTACGACCCGCAGGCGGATGTGCGTGGCTGGGGCGGTGACTTGATGAGGGAAGCCGGTGCCGATGTCATCAAGCATTACAAGGATACCGCTGTCATGGGCATCGTTACGGTCATTCGGAAAATGGGGACGATAAAAGCGAACATTAAAAATTGCTGTGCGGATATGGAGCAGTGGCACGCGGACGTCGTGATATTAGTTGATTACGGCGGTTTTAATCTGCAAATTGCACGTTTTGCAAAGACACATAACTTTAAAACTTTTTATTATATTGCCCCAAAGATATGGGCGTGGAATACAAGCAGGGTAAGGCTCATCAAGAAATATGTTGATAAAACGTACGTGATTTTTCCCTTCGAGAAGGATTTCTATCGCAAATACAACTGTGAGGTGGACTATGAAGGAAATCCGTTGACAGATGCGATTTACAACTATCCTTATAAGGGGGAGGACATCGCGGTTTTCAGACAGGACAATCACTTGTCAGAAAAACCGATTATCGCTTTGTTGGCGGGTAGTCGGCGACAGGAGTTGAAAAATATATTGCCCCGCATGTTGTGGATGGTCGAGGAATTTCCTGACTATCAGTTTGTCATTGCCGGTGCACCATCAATGACTGACAGTGATTATGCACCTTATATGAAGGCTCAAAAAACGGATAAAAGGGATACGACTCGTGTCCGCATAATTTACGGGCAGACTTACCGATTGCTGCAACATGCAAGGGCTGCCTTAGTGGCGTCCGGTACGGCGACCTTAGAAGCAGCTCTGCTCCATACACCGCAAGTCGTTTGTTACACCACAGATGGGGAACGCATTTATTATTTGATATTTAAGTACTTGATGAAGATAAACTGTGTTTCCTTGGTGAACCTGATAATGGACGGTCAGGAGGTGGTGAAGGAATTGCTGATGCAGAAGTTTACAAAGAAAAATTTGCTAACAGAATTGACTGCCATTTTGTGCGATGAGCAAAGGCGAGCGCGGATGTTGTCAGCTTACAAAGAACTTGAAGAGCGGTTGGGGCAACCGGGAGCTTCCGACCGTTTTGCAGAAAATATGGTGAAGGCAATTCATTCCTAATTTTCCCAGACTTTTTCCTCCACACCCGCATCCACCGTGAGTTTGCGGGCGAGCACAAATAGGTAGTCGGAAAGGCGATTGATATATTTTAAAACATTGCCATCGCGCTGTTGCGGATTTGTAGCCTGTGATTTGACTTCATATTCATCGTACATATCCAAGATGCGCCGTTCTACACGCCGACACACCGTCCGTGCAACGTGACAAGAAGCCGATGCAGGCTCTCCTCCCGGTAACACAAAACTATTCAGCACCGGAAGTTGCGCTGTCAAGGTGTCAATCCTCTCTTCCAAAAATACGATGTCGTCCTCTGTTACTGTTAATGGCACTTTCCGCGCTGTCTGCGAGGGAGCTGTCGCCAAATTGCCGCCAATGTTAAAGATTGTATTTTGTATTTTTACCAAGTCATCCGTATATGCACGTGCAATAGGGAATGAGCGTATCATGCCTAAAAAAGAATTCAACTCGTCCACGCCACCATAAGCCTCCAAACGCAAACTATTCTTGGGTACACGCGCACCACCAATCAATGAAGTAGTACCGCTATCACCTGTTTTTGTGTAAATTTTCATAACGTTCCAATAAACCTTGTAATTATGTCACAATACCCACAAAGAACTTTTCACTGCGACAAAGTTCGACAAAAAAAACGGATAAATCAATTACCCTCATTTTTCACATTCTCAATTTCATGCCTGCAAAGATGGTGTCTGGTTTGAAAGATAAAATGGATTTCATTTCGCCGGACATCGATAAGCCACACTGGTCGCAGATACCGGCGGTTTTACCTTGACATTCTCTTAGTCGCGTGCCGTCAGCAAGGATGAAGTTTGTAACCCAACATTGCTTCTTGAAGTGATTGTGTTTCATCAACTTCAGACCGGACACAGAATTCATAATGGGATAGCCTGCTTTTTTCTTGGCAATGAGCAAATCAATCACTTTCTCGCGGTTTTCCCAACTAAGAAAAAGGTGTTCACTGCCCTTGAAAGGGGTGTGAAAATTGAGAGATATGGATCGGAGTGCTGGGTGATTTTTTACAAATTCGATGGTTTCTTCCACAGAAATAAAATTCCGAGAATTGATGACCATATTGGCACTCAGATTGGGGTGATTAGCGGTAGCGATATTTTGTACCAGTCGATCGAATGAACCTTTCCCTCGAATTTCATCGTGATATATGCCTAATCCATCGAGGCTCACCCAAATAGAATCTGCTTTGGAACCCGTAAAAGGCATCAGGGCGTTGGTCGTTATTGTGGTGGAATAGAATCCCATTTCCTTAGCCAAGGTAATCAAACTGTTCAAATCGTAATTGCGATGTGGTACTGCATCGTGCCATAAGGTAGGTTCCCCGCCTTCAAAATCGATAAACCGCGAACCCTGACGGTAGGAATATTCTAATTCCTGTTTTATCTGCTCGTATGTTTTTATGTGTATGTCTTGTGTTCGATAAACCGTACAATGTTTGCATGCCAGATTGCACTTGTCCGAAATGAACAAAACTGTCTGCAAAGGCTTTTGACACCCCAAAAACTTCGCCTTAAAAAACCACCACGGGAGGTAAAAAAATGCTTTCATCCTTAAAAATACGAATTAGTACATAAACTTACATAAACACCATTAACCAACAAACAATACAACACCGGCAAGAATGACACAGAACAACGTCAGCAGATTTCGAGCTAAGAGCCAACGTATCATAAACCAATCTATATTAGCGTCTTGATAGTGTTTCCAATCACATAATATACCCATCCAAAATTGGGGCATGAATGTTTTTTCCGGATGTTTTACGAATTGAATCATCAGATAAAACAAGCCTATAGCCATTGGGAGAGTCACAAAAGTCAGGAAATACCAAGTTGACAAATACCCCAAAATGACTCCACTAATGATGCAGGAGTAAGTCGTTAGCAGCAAAAGCAGTAGTGCGAGCAACATCAACGTTTTATTTTTCAGCAAGACAGCAAATGTTATTTTCCCTACTTCCTTGTCCGGTTCATAGTCCATAATGGAATGGGTATAAATGATATTGGCGACCAATAGGCCAACGGGAATGGAAATAAACAGCAACTGCTCGTTCAATTGCCCGCAGGCAGAGTAATAGACTCCACTCATCAATAAAGGACCGAACATAATCCCTATCAGCACTTCCCCCAAACCACGATATGACAGACGAAGCGGTGCACCTGAATACGAAAATCCTAAGAGAGCGGATATTGCGGCAATCCATAAAATCATGTTGTCACGCTCAAGGAAAATAACGATTCCCAAGACTAAGGCGATGCCTTCAAAAGTCAAACCGGCTATAAGGAGTTGCTTCAAGGTTGCCTGTCCACTGGTGATATATGCGCATTTGGACATACGTGCGCGAACCCCTTTTTGGGTTAATGTACCGCGAAATTCCGCTCCCTTCATTTTATAGTCAAAATAATCGTCGAACAGGTTCGTGCTTAGATGGGCAGCCACAATGCCAAATACGGCTAATATTCCCAAGAACAGTGAAAAACCAGCAATTTTTGAGGCCATGCACAAGGCTAACAATGCTGGCAACAAACTTTGTGGCAACGACTTAGAGCGCGCATTGCGTAGCCAAAATAGGACGATATTATTATCCTTCATTAGCTGATTTTACGTTACCCAATTCGCGCATATCCAATTCACAGATTAGTTTGAATGCCTCACCCGCAACTGCAATTTTCAATCGACAGAAGGGGGAGTGTATGAAAGAAAATGCCATCCCTAAAAACACAAATGAGGCAAAACCTAAAAAGAATGTGGGGGCACTATCGTGCGGAAGGAAGGAACTACATGCAGGTATAGAACAACCTACAATTACAGGAACAAAACTTACTCTTCTCTTACTCGTTTTTAAATAATCCTTCCACATAACTCGATTTTCATCTGTATTTTGCTCCCCTAAGAATGTTCTCAATTTCTCTAATTCAAAATCCAATGCATTTTTGCAACAAGCTGATTTGTATTTCTTTTCAAAAACTTTCTTTTCCAAAATGCCTTTTTGCTTAAAAAATAGCCAGATAGCGGCGATAGACAAGGTTCCGGAAATTAGAAATGTCCACCATGAATGTACATGAAAAGCAAAATACGTCCCCCAAACGGGGGATGGTACAAAGGAAATAGGTAGAAAATAGAGTATTTTTTGTGTCATCGAAAAATGATTAAAATACAGCTTCTTCCAAGAAAATTCGTTGCGAATGTACTCCACAATAGCGTCTGTATCGTTATGACTGTTTAAGATTGTTTGCATCTGTACTTTATTTGATTTTTTTTCTAACAACGACAAATGTAGAAAATATTTTTCAACTCGCAAAATATTTTATGTGTCCAATATAAAAAAAGCGTTTTTTCGCACTTGGAAATCCCACGATTTTCGCATAATTTTGCGCTTGCTTGTGTCTATTGGCGACAGTGAGTCCGCTAAAAGATGCAAAGTTTTAACTATTGAGCGTTTAAATATTATGCAAGCTATTGATTTTCATGGAATTGGAATTATCAAGTTGCGGCAAACTGGGAACATAAAGTACCTCACTCTCCGCATGGCACCGGGACGAGGAGTATGGGTAAATGTTCCGCGTGGAGTGAGTGGTGCACAAGTGGCACGGTTTATTGACGCAAACAAAGAGTGGCTCACGAAAAACTTGCCCAAAATTCAGATACATGATAATGAACTTAGTGATAATGCAGGTACTGATACGAATGCCAATACAGGTACCGACACAAATGGTGGTAAGCTGGTAAAGACAAAATTACACACACTGCAAGTCGAACAAACGAAGGAGAAAAAGCCTTTCTACCAGCTCAAAGACCGCTTAGTGACGGTATTTATTCCTGAAAATACCGATAAAAAGGGAAGAGATATTATCCTTAAAAACTTCTCGCTAATTTTGTATCGAAAAGAATGTGACATCCTGCTACCGGAACGGGTGAAGGAGTTTGCCGGCAAATTCGGTTTTAACTATAAAAAGCTCAGTTTCCGCAACAATGTGTCTAATTGGGGAAGTTGCACGTATGACAATAAAATCAGTCTCAATATCAACCTGATGCGCGTGCCAGATGAGGTGATTGACTACGTGATTATCCATGAATTATGCCATACAGTAGAGAAAAATCATTCCCCCCGATTTTGGAAATTAGTGGAAGAACGCTGTCCCGATTATAAACGAAAAAGAGCGGAATTGAAGAAATATTCATGCCGCTTATAGCAGAGTGTCGCGCTTGTTGGTGCGAAAAAAGAATTTGCCCGACACCATTTTATTTTATACATTTGCTCGCTTATTTTCTATCGCATGAGTATATCATACCTATTTGTATCTATTTGAAGTTTTTATGGCGGCAACAGAAATTGAAAATACAAGGAAAATTCTTTCAGAAGTGACGTATCCGGGCAGTACGAAGGATATTATTTCGTTGGGTATGGTCGGAAATCTTCAGACAGAAGGGACAAAAATATCCTTTCGTTTGTTGTTCCGGAAGTCGGAAGACCCTTTTACACTGACTATCAAGAAAAAATGCGAAGCTCTCCTCAAAGAAAAAACAGCCTATACGGACATCCATATTGAGATTGTGTTTGTGCAAGATTTGGAACGTCCCTTGTCCTTAGAAAAGGTGACTCATATCGTGGCGATATCTTCCGGCAAGGGGGGCGTTGGAAAGTCAACGGTGGTGGCTAATCTGGCAGTGGCATTGGCTTTGGACGGTTATAAAGTGGGATTAGTTGATGCAGACATTTTTGGCCCATCGATACCTAAAATGTTTGGCGTGCAGGGAGAACGAGCGTATATGATGAAAGAAGACGACAAAGAGTACATTGTGCCGATTGAAAAATACGGTGTGAAACTTTTATCGATGGGGTTCTTTGTGGATGATGCGTCTGCAACGGTGTGGCGGGGACCGATGGCTTCAAATGCCTTGAAACAGTTGCTCGAACAGGGATATTGGGGTGAATTGGATTATTTGTTGCTTGATTTGCCACCGGGTACGAGCGATATACACCTGACATTGGTACAAACAGTTGCCTTGACAGGGGCGGTGATTGTGACCACTCCCCAGCAGGTGGCTTTGGCGGATGCGCGGAAGGGTATCAATATGTTTGAATCTCCCGGTGTAAACGTGCCTATCTTGGGCTTGGTAGAGAATATGGCTTGGTTTACGCCTGCGGAATTGCCCGACAAGAAATACTATCTTTTCGGTCGTGATGGCGGAAAGAAATTGGCAGAAGAGAAGGGATTGCGGCTGTTGGGACAACTGCCAATTGTGCAGAGTGTTTGTGAGGCAGGGGATGCAGGACAACCCATTGTGGCGGATACTCACTCCGTTATCGGTGAGGCGTTTATGAATTTGGCAAGGAATGTGGAGCAATCGGTGGCAGAAGTAAGTACTATATCAAAACGTGTAAAGGTGCACTAACACGCGGTTTTAATATTTGAATGCTTTGAAGAAATATTTGTATTATCTTATCATCTTGTTTGTCTTGGCTGTCTTAGTGGGTTGTTCCACTAAGAAGAATAATTTTTTTACCCGTCATTACCACCATTTGACGACAGAATATAATGTTTATTTCAATGGCAATGAGGCTTTTAAGGCAGGTATCAAGAAGATGGAACTCAACCACAAGGAAGATTATACCAATATGCTTCCCGTTTTTGTGTCCAATGTGGAGCAGACCCGCAATCTGGCGAATACGGATATGGATTATGCCATTGAGAAAGCAGCCAAGGCGATAGATAAACATTCTATAACCGCCAAGCCCAAGAGAAAGCAGAACAAAAACTCCAAGAGTTATCAGGAGTTTAGGAAGAAAAAAGAGTTTAACGAGATGATTCCCGATTGCTACCTCTTGTTAGGGAAGTCCTATTTTTACAAGAAGAAATACACCTCTGCCAACAATACATTCAAATACATCATCCGCCAATATCCCGAAGAGAAGAAACTGCTCACGGAAACAAAATTGTGGTCATTGCGCACTAACATTGTCATGGAACGATACGATGAGGCGGAAAGGAATATGTCGGACTTGCAGACCGTCAAGTTGACAAAAGCGCAGAAAGAGTTTTTGGGTGCCACGAAAATGGATTACTATATCAAGCGTTCAGACTATGCACAGGCCATTCGCGAGGGTGAACAGTTAGTCAAAGTCAGTCCCTTGAAGCACAAATCACGCTATCAATTTTTGCTTTCTCAGTTATACCTCAAAGAAAAGCGGGAAAACGAAGCGATGGCGACTCTGAAAAAGGTGACACGCTTCAATTTCAACTATGAGATGGTCTTCAATGCCAAAATCAACATGGCTTTGGCGTATAAAAATGGCGATGAAACCATTAAGAAGAGATTGAATAAAATGCTGAAAGACCCTAAAAACGAGGAATATCGGGATAGGATTTATTACGCATTAGCCAATATAGAGGAGAAAAAGGGGAATATTGATGAAGCTGTGCGCTTGTATTGGGCATCTGTTCGGGCAAGTGTGAGCAATGACAACCAAAAGTCCCTGTCTTTCCTCAAATTGGGTGATTACTATTTTGAACAAAAAGAGTATGAACAGGCACAGACGACCTACGATTCCTGCCTTATCTTTATGGATGCTCGCATTGAAAATTATGAAACAATCAGTGAG
>BNXR01000051.1 GCA_025999735.1 Bacteroidia bacterium
TGTTTCACCCACTTCACCTGCAATATCGGCACATCCGGTGGGTATTTCACTCAAAGCGGCACCGAATGAGGAGTAAGCACTTGCGTTCTTCATCTTATTAGCAAAGTCTTTGTAATTCGGGTTATTATTCAAATGTGCAATCACATCTGGATTTTCATTCAGCACCGCCTTCATCTCTGCGGATAAATTCGTTTCCCCCACCCAAGCAGCGTATGCCAAAACACAATCCCAAACCAACGCATCCGTTGCTGCCGTAAGATAGTTCAGTTCTGCCGGTGTCAAGTCACTAACAGGTCGCGTTTTACCATCTCTGTAAAGCAAATATTCCGTCACATGAAAACCGATTACTTCGGGGTCTAACTTCCAAGCCTCACGACCTGTAATATTACCGCCTGCATTGATAGACTGTAGAATTTCGGCTAGCTCGAGTGGCCACGAATCGATGTGTCCGTCAATGTCTAAGGCATCTTCACCCACGGGACCGAACAAAAAGGCTTCATTCTTTTCCCACAAAATACGTGCCTTCATCCACGCATCGGATGCCATCTGTATATGGACAGGTACGTGGGGGGCTGCTTTCAGTGCCAGATTAGCGGTGCGCATCTCTAATGCAGCCTCTGCCAACGATTTGTATAAACAGTTTATGCGCGGTGAACGGCTCTTTGAAAAGAGTTTTGTATCCGAAACGGGCACTGCCTATTCGGGCTTGGGACCTACGTATATCCGCAAAGCGTGCATCGCCTGCCATCCAAGTTATGGAGGACGTAGCCAGCGGGTGAACGAATTTAACACGAGCGACAGTCGCAACGGCTATCTGCTGATGATTTATGACCCCAACTCGCCGACTTTGGCATTGGCATCCCAATATTTTACGGGAATGACACAAACACGTGCCGTAGCACCGTTCAAAGCCCCTATTGATGAATCCGGTGTTCAGCTCAAATGGGAGAAATATGTGGATGAACACGGCAATAAGTACGAGGACGGAACGCCTTACAGTGCGGGTACGTCCTACGAAGGCACCTTGATTTACCCTGTCGTGACAGTCGCTCAAGAGGCTATCTTGTTTCCTGAATTTGACATGAGCCAACATGCGGCGAGTATTGAAGCCACCATCGGTATCTATGGTGTGGCTCTGTTAGATGCCATTTCTGACGAAGATTTGCGTGCCGAACATGCCACACAGCAAGCTCGTCCCTATTGTAAAGGTATTATTGGTGCCGATATTGACGAAACGGGGCTAAATCCCTACTATCCGGGCAAGCATCCCGGACGGTTTACGTACCTTTGTACCCGCGCCACACTGGATAATGGTCCCGGCTCGAATGCTATGTGGAATATTACCAATGTGACGCGCCCCAACCGCCGGTATCACTATATTACCGAAAAGTATTCCACCGTGATGTCGCAAGACCCCAATGTGCAAGCGGCATTGGGGCAAACGGAAGAAGAAATTTTTGCCAATCTGATGTCCAAAGAATTAACGCCGGAAATGACGACGGAGGATTACGATGCTTTTATGGTCTGGCATCGCGGTTTGGCAGTGCCCGCGGCGCGCAATTTAGACAGTCCCAAGGTGCAGCAGGGCAAAAGCCTATTTACTGAGGCGGGTTGTGCAGCGTGTCATCGCCCTTCATGGACTACTCGTAGCGATTACAAGCCGATGCCGCAACTGTCGAATCAAAAAATCTATCCCTACACCGACCTCCTGCGCCACGATTTGGATATGAAAGAACCGGGGCGTGTGCGTGTTTGCCGTACAACTCCGTTGTGGGGGCGTGGGCTGATGCCAGCAGTGTCCGGACATTCCGACAAACTGCACGACCTGCGTGCCCGCAACTATGAGGAAGCCATCATCTGGCACGGTGGCGAAGCCAACCAGTCGAAAGAACAATTCCGACAGATGTCAAAAGAAGACCGCGAAGCATTAATAGCTTTTTTGGAGGCCATATAGTGTAGAAAAAAGGTTGTTGGTAAGTGGTAGCCCATAGGCGCAAATCCATCGGCATACCCAAATGCTACAAATTCTTTTCTATCTCTTCTTTCATCTTGCCTTCATAAACACACATAGAGACGGGGTCGTATATATAAGCCCCGTCTCTACAATGTGGTACGTTACGGTATTAAGGAATTCTATATCAATATAGAGGAATAGCTGCAAGTTCATACAAATACATCATTTTATCAACTTCAACGCCCCGTGCTTGTGATTTTTCCCGTATTCTCAGTATAGGTTTGGGCAGATAAAAGGGCTTTTTTTGCAAATTCAAAGTGCGATAATCGCCATTGTGTATGTCAAAATTGCGCCACGTGAGCGGATAAGTTGTACGCCGGCGCGGGTTTCAGAAGGTGGTGTATTGCAAGCCGCTGTATGTGCGGGGTGTGGGTGTATGGGTTGGGTGGTATTCAAGTGTTCCATGTTCTAAAGTTCCGTTCTTTTATTTTTGTTCTATTTGTCACTGCTCCTGTTCTTCGTGGGACAAATCATCTATCATCAATACGGTGCAAAGTTAAATATAAGGTTTTTATTTGCGCACTTGTAAATTCCGCAATTTTCATCTACTTTTGTACTATTAAAAGATGAAAGATGGCAAAGGAACAGGACGATTTGTTGGAGGAGGTCACAGGCAGTGGGTATAAGTATGGATTTGTGAGCGATGTTGCCACCGACATGATGGTCAAAGGACTAAGCGAGGATGTGGTACGAGCAATTTCTGCCAAAAAAGGGGAACCGGAGTGGTTGCTGACCTTCCGACTGAATGCTTATCGACATTGGAAGACCATGAAGATGCCAGATTGGGGACAGTTGAAAATTCCACCTATTGATTATCAAGATATCATATATTATGCCGCACCAAAACAAGAAGCTCAGAAGGATTGGAAGGATGTGGACCCTGAATTGAAGGCTACTTTCGACAAATTGGGGATACCGCTTAGCGAGCAGAAATCATTGTCCGGTGTGGCAGTGGATGCAGTGATGGATAGCATTTCGGTAAAAACGACCTTTAAGGAAAGTCTGGCAGAGAAGGGTATCATTTTCTGCTCTTTTTCAGAGGCTGTTAAGGACCACTCCGATTTGGTGAAAAAATACTTGGGGAAGGTCGTCCCCCCGACAGATAATTTCTTTGCAGCTTTAAATTCTGCCGTCTTCAGCGATGGTTCCTTTGTATATATACCGAAGGGCACGCACTGTCCGATGGAATTATCCACTTATTTCCGTATCAATGCAGCCAAAACAGGACAGTTTGAGCGGACATTAATTATTGCGGATGAGGATGCTTTTGTGAGCTATTTGGAAGGTTGTACTGCCCCGCAACGTGATGAAAACCAGTTGCACGCAGCGATTGTGGAAGTATTTGTGGAAAAGGGGGCGCAAGTGAAATACAGTACCGTTCAAAATTGGTATCCGGGGGATAAAAACGGTCTCGGTGGCATTTACAATTTTGTCACCAAGCGCGGTATCTGCAAAGGGGAAAACTCTAAGCTGATATGGGCGCAAGTGGAGACCGGCTCGGCAATTACGTGGAAATATCCGAGTACGATTTTAAAGGGCGATGGCTCGGTGAGTGAGTTCTACTCTGTGGCGGTAACAAACCACTACCAGCAGGCAGATACGGGTACCAAGATGATACATATCGGCAACAACACAAGGAGTCGCATCATCTCCAAGGGCATTTCGGCAGGTCATAGTAGCAATTCGTATCGTGGTTTGGTGAAAGTGATGAAGACCTGTGAGGGTGCACGGAACCACTCCCAATGCGATTCGCTGTTATTAGGCGATACTTGCGGTGCGCATACCTTCCCTTATTTTGAAGTAGCGAATCCCACGGCTCAGGTGGAGCATGAAGCTACCACGTCTAAGGTTGGTGAGGACCAAATTTTTTATTGCAACCAGCGGGGTATATCGGCAGAAGATGCCATAGGATTGATAATCAAAGGATATGCCGGAGATGTAATAAACAAAATGCCGATGGAGTTCGCCGTCGAAGCACAACGACTACTACAGATTAGTTTAGAGAAAAATGGATAAAAATAGGATATGGCATTATTAGAGATTAAGAATTTACATGCTACGATTGAAGGGAAGGAAATATTGAAGGGCATAGACCTGACAGTGGATGGTGGCGAGGTGCATGCACTCATGGGACCGAATGGGGCGGGGAAGAGCACGCTTTCTGCTGTTTTGACCGGTCGCCAGAATTACATTGTAACAGAAGGTTCGGTGCGCTTCAAGGGACAGGATTTATTGTCCATGCCGCCGGAAGACAGGGCGAGAGAAGGGATTTTCCTGAGTTTCCAATATCCGGTAGAGATACCCGGAATTAGTACGGTGAACTTTCTGAAAACCGCTGTCAATGAGCACCGCAAGTACAAGAAGTTGTCTCCCTATACGGCCGGCGAGTTCTTAAAAATCCTTCGTGAGAAGATGGAATTAATAGGTATGGACAATGCCCTTTTGAATCGTTCTCTGAATGAGGGCTTTTCGGGTGGTGAGAAAAAGAAAAACGAAATATTCCAGATGGCCGTCTTGGAGCCTTCTCTGGCGATTTTGGACGAAACTGACTCGGGACTTGACATTGATGCCCTGCGCTTAGTGGCTACGGGGGTCAACAAACTGAAACGACCGGAGAATGCAACAATTGTTATCACGCATTATCAGCGATTATTGGATTATATTGTACCCGACAAGGTGCATGTCCTGTACGATGGCAAAATCGTAAAGACAGCGGGGAAGGAGTTGGTGGCAGAATTAGAGAAGCGAGGCTACGATTGGACAAAATAGGTGGTATAAAACTGCTTTAAATCCGTAAAGGTTGATTATCTGTTGATTACCGTATCGTTGCATGCAACAACCTCCATGTTAATAATTTTCTCACCATTGCCAATCAAGCGGTTTATTCATTCCCACCATCCAATTGGCTACGGTTATTCGGTTGACGCCTTCGGCACGATAAACCTGACGGCTTATGTCCTTCGGCAATTCAATGACTTCTCCGCCTGTTGTTACCGAAATAGGCAATGAACTGATGTTGGTCAGTTCGAGCACACCGGGAGTGATGGATTTAATGACAACCGATGCTTTAAACAAAGCTGGAAGCCACGGGTCGCGCCCCCAAAGAAGACCGCCTGCCCACGCAACGATGCGCTTGGCAAACATGGCTTCCCTGAGACTTGCCACAGTGCGTTCTTTCGCCAGCACCAGCGTAATGGGACGAAGCGGGTTTTGGACGCCGTAATGGTCAAGTTCGGTAGGATGGTTGTCACTGTTGGCGAAAAGTGCCAAATCGTGTTCATTAGCCCAGTCGGAAACGATGGGATAATATTCATCATTGGCACCGTTATATATTTCGATGCCGTGCATCCATCCGTTTTTCAGGATTTCTTCATGAGTGTCCGTAAAACAAAGCGGTGCTCCTTTTTCGATTCCGCCCCACTTCGGTGCTTCCCATCCTGGATGATTCCATAGCAGAAATGCGCCTTGGTCGGCTGCTACTTGCATCATCTTCCGCCAATCGGTCAAGACAGCGCCTACTGCATTGTTGTCCTCCGTGAACAGTGCATTAAAATGTCCGGGAGGCATTCCTTTGGTGATTTCCCCGCCACGCACGAGCAGCACATTCTTCGCATCGGCAGTAGATTTGGCGACTTCATACGCTATATTATAGTTGGCGTCTTTGTGGTCGGCAATGTTCCAACGGTTGCTTTGGCATATATTCGGACTCACTTCAAAATGGTCGGTAATGGAAATAGCATCCAAGCCGTTTGTTACTGCTTCGGTTACACGTTCATGAGGTCTGACATTGCCATCAGAATAAATCGTGTGGATATGAAAATCACCCTTGAGCACCTTGAAGCCTTCCACATCGGGAATGACAATCTGTCGCGGCGGAATAGGCACAGCACGAACATGCCCCATATTGACCGTGTAAGTATCCAGCTTTTTAGCAGGAGTTTTTTTTACGGGCGGTTTCTTTGCCGCCGCCGATTGAAATCTCTCTGTTGCCGACAAACCGGCAGGCAACAGAGTTGCAGCCCCTAAGAGGGCGGATTGTTTTAAAAAATTACGTCTATTATACATAAGCATTAATTTCTTATATAGAAATTAGAAATGCAAAAATAGACAATTTATAACACATACCGAATAAATTCGTTTTACGACTTCTCTTTCTGCGCCCCAGATAGGACTTGAACCTATGACCTACGGATTAACAGTCCGCCGCTCTAACCAACTGAGCTACTAAGGCAATATCTTTACATCGGGCGTACGTGATACAGCCCTACGTCAATTTTTTGACGGCGCAAAGGTAGTTCAATAAATGAAAAGTGCAAAATAAAAAAAAGATTTTTTTACCTTTGTCACGTGAAATATGAAAAAGTGACTATAAAGGAAATCCATATTATAAATTTCAAGAATATTGAGGAACTGAACCTTTCTTTTTGTTCCGGCTTTAACTGTTTTATTGGTAGTAACGGTGCCGGTAAGACGAATATATTGGATGCGATATACCAGCTTTCTATGTGCAAAAGCTATTTTAACCTCTCCGATACTCAAAATATACGTCATGGGGAAGAGTTCTTTGTGGTGCAAGGGAAGTACGAGCGTGATGACGAGGAGATGAATGTGTATTACGGCGTAAAAAGGGACCAGAAAAAGGTATTTAAGAAGGACCAAAAGACCTATACGCGCTTGTCTGACCATATTGGTTTGTTGCCCTTAGTGATTATTTCGCCTCAAGATGTGCAGTTGATTGATGGGAGTAGCGATGGGCGACGGAAATTAGTGGATGGTATCATCAGCCAGTACGATAAAGAGTATCTTCATAGCCTGATTTCTTATAATAAAGCTCTTGAACAGCGGAATGCTTTGTTAAAATCATATACCGGCCGGCATCTTGAACTTGACTTGTTGGAAATATGGGACGAAAAGTTGGCGGAACATGGGACGCCGGTGATGCAGAAAAGGAAGGCGTTTTTGACAGAATTTAGGGAAATGTTTCAACATTACTACGGACTTCTTTCTTGTGGCAAGGAACAGGTGGTTATGGAGTATCAACCCTCTGTAAAAGAGGAAGATATGCGTTCTGTGTTGCGTCAGAATGTGGAACGCGACCGGATTTTGAGTTACACTTCTGCGGGTATCCACAGGGACGATATAGCTTTGCTGCTTGACGAATATCCCGTAAAAAAAGTAGGTTCACAGGGTCAGAAGAAGACATTTTTGATTGCTTTGAAGTTGGCGCAGTACGTGTGGTTGCAAAAGATTACGCAGGTAAAGCCTATCCTTTTGTTGGATGATATTTTTGACAAATTAGATACCGAGCGTGTGGGGCGGATTATTGATATTGCCGGTCAAGACATTTTCGGGCAGGTTTTTATGACCGACACCAACCGTCTGCACATTGACGAGTTATTGAAATCGCAGAAGAGTGAATACGCACTGTATCAGGTTGAAAATGGGAAATGTCAGAACGATCCTATCTGAACCGGGATTGCCCAGAGGGCTTTTTCCTTGCTATCTTTGTTAATGTAGGAATTTAGAAATGTAGGAATTTAGAAATTAATTTGCCCAAAGGGCTAATTCCTTGCTATCTTTGTTAATGTAGGAATTTGGAAATCCCGCCATTTTCATGTACTTTTGCCGCATGATACGGAATGGGAAAGCACAGAAAATAGATGAAGTAGTTGAGCACTACTTGAAGCAATTTGGACTTGATAAGAAACTGAAAGAGTGCGAGATAGAAAATATATGGGCAGAGGTGGTCGGGCGAATGATTGCTTCACGGACGAAGGGTTTGCGTATAAACAACGGTAAACTGTTTGTGAGTTTTACGTCCTCAGTGATAAAACATGAAATGCAGGTGGTGAAAGAAGGGTTAATAGCCGCATTGAATGAGAAAGTGGGTAGCGATGTCGTTAAAGAAATAGTGATATATTAGTGATATCTGGGAGTGATATTTTGGAGTGATATTTTGGAGTGATATCAGGGAGGATGTATGATTGGGTTTACAGTAGATGTCGTTAAAAGAGTTAGTGATGTAATACATGATATATAGGGAGCGATGTATGATTTGGCTTACATATTGAGAGGAGTAGGGATTGGCTTGATGGTGTCTGTGCCATTAGGTCCGATGGGGGTTTTGATTATTCAGAAGACCCTTCAAAAAGGGGCTTTATCAGGATTTTTCGCCGGTATGGGAGCCTCGTTTGCAGACCTTTTTTATGCAACCATTGCCGCGTTTGGCTTAGGTTTAGTAATGGATACTATCCAAGCTCATGCTACGGTATTGCAAATTATCGGTGGGATATGTCTTTTAGCTTTGGGTTTGAAGATTTATTTTGGCAATCCCCTGAAGCAGCTAAAATCTCGTCAGAAAGTGACGAAGACGGGATTGTTGGGTGATTTTCTGTCTTTATTTTTTCTGACCGTTTCGAGTCCTATTTCCGTAGTCGTTTTTCTGGCAGTTTTTGCCGGTACTCCTGTTTTTGGTGATTCGCCGACTTTTACGGTTCAAATCATGGTGTTAGCGGGTGTTTTGTTGGGAGGCACATCTTGGTGGTACACCTTGTCCACTATTGTCAATATTTTCAGGAAAAAATTTAAGTTACGACTTCTTATAACTATCAATCGCATAACGGGTTTGGTGATTTCCGCATTGGGGGGGATATTGGTTATTTTGGCTTTGTTTACGTCCCTAGGATTACATTAATTGAGATACATTACTAACGATGGGAACAAATTTTGCAGACAATTTTACGGATAATTCAGCCGACACAGTCACAGGCACTTTTGCCGACACAAAGAATGTCTATTTTTTGGGGATTGGCGGTATTGGAATGAGTGCACTGGCTTTTTATTTTAAGGCCAATAAGTATGATGTGAGCGGGTATGATAAAACCCCTTCGCCTTTGACAGAGCAACTGATAGGAGATGGGATAGCGGTTAATTATTTGGATGAGGAGAGGGCGATTGAATCAAAGTATTTGGATCCGGCTACGACTTTGCTCGTTTATACACCTGCGATACCGAAAGACAATCAGCAATTGAATGTTTTTCTAAAAGCCGGTTTTACGCCACACAAGCGGTCGGAAGTCTTGGGGATTGTTTCACGTAACAAGAAAGCGCTCTGTGTCGCCGGTACACATGGCAAGACTACGATTACGACGATGCTGGCTTACTTGTTGAAAAATTCTTCTGTTGGCTGCAATGCTTTTCTGGGTGGACTGTCTATGAACTTTGGCAGCAATCTTTTATTGGATGAGAAATCGGACTATGTAGTCATTGAGGCGGATGAGTTTGACCGTTCTTTTTTGCGTTTACAGCCTGAAATAGCGGTGATTACAGCGATGGATGCCGACCATTTGGACATTTACAACGACAAGGAGAGCATGGTGGAAGCCTTTAATCAGTTTGCAGCCTTAGTTCGGGAAGGGGGCAAGTTATTTCTCAAACAAGGACTTCACATAACGAGCCGTTCCTGCGATGGTGTGTATGCGATAGGGAAGGAAGCGGACTATTATTCCGACAATTTGCACATCGCAGAGGGCCATTTTGATAATCCCTATGATAACTCCTATGTATTTGATTTTCATTGGCCAGGGGGCACTATGAGAGGGCTGCGTTCCGGCATTCCGGGCAGGGTGAATGTGGAAAATGCGACAGCCGCGATAATGGTAGCCTTGCAAGTGGGCGTGACGGAGCAGGAAATTCGCGCCGCTTTGCCCAATTTTAGGGGGGTGAAAAGGCGTTTTAATATTTTAAGCAAAGGGACTATATGTAATGAGGCAATGAACAGTGCAGCCGCTGGCAAGGGAGCATGCTCTCTTGTCAATAGAGTAACGTATATTGATGATTACGCTCATCACCCGAAGGAGATTGAGGCGGTATTGACTTCTGTTCGGGAGATGTGGCCGGATAAGAAGCTGACGGTGGCGTTTCAGCCTCATTTATTTACGCGGACGCGAGATTTTCATACCGAGTTTGCGCGTAGTTTGGACATTGCTGACAGCGTGCTCCTTTTGGACATCTACCCGGCGCGGGAGTTACCGCTTGCTGGCGTTACGTCTGAGATTATACGTAAGAATTTGCATGTACCATCGGTTATTGTGTCGAAAGAGGAGTTTGTGGAGTTTGTAAAGGCAGAGGTGACGGAAGGTATTTTTATGACATTGGGAGCCGGTGATATTGACCGTTTTGTGAATGTATTTGCAGAAATGTTTGAAGAGGCAACCGCACCAAAATAACCCTCTTTTTTTACCTTTTCCAATAGATAATAATGCTTTTCAAATTTATCAATCAGACAATTCTTTCTAGTAGCACGATATTTTCCAGGTGGTGCGTATGTGGAAACATATCTACCGGCTGAACAGTCACCACCCTATAAGCATCTCCCATCAACTGTATGTCTCTGGCCTGCGTTGCCGAGTTGCAACTCACATATACAATGCGTTGCGGTGAGGCTTTTAGTATCGTTGCCACGACGTCCGCGTGCATGCCTGCACGTGGGGGGTCGGTGATGATGACATTCGGTCTGCTGTGGGTTTCTATAAAGGATTCATTCAAGATGTCTTTCATGTCACCGGCAAAAAAGCGGGTGTTCCGTATTCCGTTGATTTCAGCGTTCTCTTTGGCATCCTCTATCGCCTCCGAAACATACTCAATACCAATTACTTTCTCTGCTTTGGAAGCTATAAAATTGGCTATCGTACCGGTGCCGGTATAGAGGTCGTAAACCGTCTCATGCCCTGTCAAACCTGCTAACTCCATCGTTTTTTGATACAGGATGTAGGCCTGCTCCGAGTTGGTCTGGTAAAAACTTTTAGGACCGATTTTAAAGCGCAAGCCACCGAGTTCTTCAAAGATGTGGTCATTCCCGTGATAGCAGATAATCTGTTGGTCGGTAAGACTGTCGTTTGCTTTTTGGTTGACTACATATAATAGCGAGGTAATCACCGGGAACTCCTGCTTCAAGGCATCTAACAAACGGCTTGTCGCTGCTTTATCCTCATAATAAAGTGCTAAAATGACCATCACCTCTCCGATAGAAGAAGTACGTATCGTCAGAGTGCGCAGAAAGCCCGTATGATTGCGGATGTCAAAAAAGGTCAAACCCTTATCGATGGCGTATTGGCGGATAAAATTCCGTATTTCGTTGGACGGTGAGGACTGTAAATAACAATGTTCAATGTCCACCACCTTGTCAAACAAATTCGGAACGTGGAAGCCCAAAGCCGGCGAAGGTGCAATATCGCCTCCCGTTTTCACTTCCTCGTATGTCAGGAAACGCTTGCTGCAAAAGGTAAACTCTAACTTGTTGCGATAGTATTTCTGCTTTTCAGAACCGATAATGGGACAGATAGTACTGTTTTCCACTTTCCCAATTCGTTGCAAATTATCCATCACTTCCTGTTGCTTGAACTCCAACTGTTTATCATAAGGGAGTTGTTGCCACTTGCAACCACCGCACACCCCGAAATGCGAGCAAAAAGGTTCTGTCCGCAGAGCAGAATATGTGTGTACGTGCGTCACGTAACCTTCCATAAAACTTTTGCGTTTGCGTGTCACCTGCACGTCCACGATGTCTCCCGGAACCGTGTTAGGCACAAACAGTACCTTCTCGTCAATGTACGCGATAGATTTCCCCTCTGCCGCAACCTTCTTGATTTCCACATTTTCTAATATCGGTTTATCTCTTCGTCCCATGATGTAGCCTTATTTTGGTTAATTATTTTTTTACAGAGGAAAGGTACGCCAAAATTTTCTGTTAAATTTTTGGATTTACAAAACTTTCAATTACCTTTGCGACGCGCTTGATTGGTAATCCAAGTCGACTCACGTTGGATGAGGCATTCGATAGCCAATGTAGCGCTTTTTCTTTGTCCACCCATTTCAACAAGTCTTGACCTATTGCCTTGTCATTCTTACCATCAAACCACCGAAGTATTCTATCATTGCCTTCTTTGGGATAAAGACTTATTATGTTGTTTATTTCACTGACTTGTCGCCCAATCACTCTTTGTAAATTGATAATGGCAATAAAATTATTGCCTTTTGAATTTTTCAATTCTGTGAGTACAACAGTCCTATTTGGATTTGTTTCACTTTCAAATACAGAAATAGGATTAGCAAGTGCTTGCGGTAAATTCAATAATTCTGACAAGTCAAATGGATGGTTATGAATGTACTTCGTTGCTGATTTTACATTCAAGGTAGTTGCTCTTAACTGTATGGGTAAATTTTCCGCACAAGACAACAGTGCCTCACTCGGCATTCCCATTTGATACACGTGTCCTTTCGGTAACGTGCCGGTAATTTGTTGTTGCAATTGCTCATTGAAATTACGATTAATTACCTCAAGGTCTTTATTGTCCATTCATATTTTTGGTTAACCTTTTTTTAAAACTTATTTGAAAACAATTTCCCCAGCACCCCTGTTAGTCCTCCGACCTCATCGTAATGTCCTAACAGCGAGATATTACTGTCCTCATCTTCCCCTACACCCGCTTGTATGGGGTAAATCAGGATGCAATTGTTTGTCTTGGAATAACGGTTCATATAGTCAGGAACCGTCTGCATAAAGCGACTGTATGAAGAATGTCCGCGTCGAGACATCACCACCACGAGGGCATCATCCTCCTTGACAGACTGCATGATAGCCGTGAGCATCGAAGAGTCATTCCAGTCGGTAAATTCTTTAAATTCAGCATCTATCGTGTGTTTGCCCTTGATATCCTCTAAGAGATTGAGCAAATTACGATGACCGTAAAACACCATTTTGCTGCCTGTATTCTGCGCCAAGTTCCAAATTCGTATCACCCAGTACGGAAAGCCTGTCTCCCTTTCAGCATTCATCGGTACGATAACGATATATCGCTGTACGGTTGATAAAGGCTGTACCGGCCTGTAAACCAAGGTCGTCGTTGCACATTTTACCAAGACACCGTCCGTTAATTTCCCCAAGAAAGTATCGGAAATGTCAGTCTCCTTGCGCAATCCGAGTACCATATCGGTGATTTTATGCTCCCTAACGACGTTCGCAATGCCGTTGACCATATCGCTATCGTATCGCCGCAAGGGTTTGAGCACATTATCGGTTGCCGCCGCTAATTTTTCCGCCTTTTCTAACAATACGGCGGCGTGCTTTTCCGCCGAAGGAGCATTCCGATTTGAGGGAATGATATTTAAGGCTATCATGGTGGTGTTGCTTTTGGCTGCTTTGATGGTAATGCCCAGATTGATAAGCTCGTCTATCGTTTCATCGTTGCTGACGGGGATTAAAATACTATCGGGTTCCTCCTCTTTTTCACTCATATCCGTATCGGTCATTCCTGCTAAGGCGACATTCTGCGCCCCTTTTTGAGTGACAAACGAAGCAATAATACAAGTGACAAGTATCATAATCACCGTTCCGTTCAACACATTATCATTCAGTAGGCGTATCGGCTCACCGTCTGCTGTCGTACCGATAATCACCTGATAGCCAACCATCACGGCTGCCAAGGTAGCCGCCGCCTGCGAGTTGCTCAAACCAAACATCAGACGCTGCTCATCCTTAGTGTAATGCAAGGTCTTGGCTACTATTAAAGCCGCTAAATACTTGCCAAAGGTGGCAACCACACACATAACTACCGCTATCCACACCGCCTCCCATCCTCTTGTAAACACTTCATAATCAGACAACATTCCCACTCCTATCAGGAAAAACGGAATAAACAAGGCCGTGCCGACAAATTCAATGCGGTTCATCAGTGCCGATGTATTGGGTATCAGCCTATTGAGTGCAAGACCTGCTAAGAATGCCCCAATCACATCTTCCAAGCCTGCCAATTTTGCTAAGAAGGAGGCCAAAAATACCATCGCCACTACGAAGATATACTGCGAAACATTGTCTTTATACCGCTTGAAGAAACGCCGCCCGATGATAGGGAAACCCAAGGTGACGATACCAATAAATGCGAGGGTGGATAGCGGTAGTTATGTGTGTGGTTGCCACCTTTGGCAAGTATTTAGCGGCTTTAATAGTAGCCAAGACCTTGCATTACACTAAGGATGAGCAGCG
>BNXR01000052.1 GCA_025999735.1 Bacteroidia bacterium
AGAATACGAGAGTCTATACAATGTTGTGAGGACGGCAGAAGAAGCGATATCCTTGTTGTCCTCACCCTAATCAAGACAATAAAATGTAACTACAATTTTCTCATTATCCAAATATATTTGCTCAAAGAGCCGCGTACCACCGTGTTTGACAAAATCTTGACGGTGCAATAAATGAGAGGATGAGGTCAAAAACAAACAACGGAATGATTTTTTTTCATCTTCGTTTGCATATTCCCCAAAAGGTAATTACTTTTGCGCCCATTATTCAAATAGTAGTAGTAACAACAAATTTGTAACATTATGAAGTAATAAAAGATGCGTTCATCGCATCAAGGACATATTGGAAAAAGCGTTATAGCTTATATTTTGGCTTGCGAAATCTCAACAGTTTCAAGAATCAGCCAAGAGTAGGGTGAAGACGTTCACGCTTGATGCGTGGACCTACTCATTTTATTTGGCTGATTAGGTAGTTGAGAGCCTCGCAAGCGGATAGATATTAGAGTTTGTCCGCGTTTTTTATTGTCCTATATTGAACACAAACCAACAACGAAAGTATTCATTCATTCATATATTTATTAACTTAATCATTTATTAGTATGCAAAAACAAGTATTAAACACGTGGGGCTTATCTGTAATGCCCCCATTCGTTGCAAAGTACAGACACAAGTCGATGACAACCGTGGGGACATCCCGATGTGCGCATAAGGTATCGGACCAATACCTTATAAGGTACGGGTGTCGGACCCTATAATGATAGAGTGTCGGACCCTATAAGGTTCGAGTGTCTATCCGTATAGTGATAGAGTGTCGCTCACTATGGTGAGCCGATGTGGGGTCTAAATTACTAAATTCTTTTTCTATTTATCGGTACTATTACTAAGAAGGTTGTCCTATCGACATAACGGAGAATGCGCAATGGTCTGAACGGGCGCAAAATAAACAAATAGAGTTCCCGAATTTGCAAAGGTATTTTACGCCTTCCACCTTTGCAGAGGGCCAATAACAACGGGGGCACAATAATTTAATTATATAAAGATTATGAAAAGGACATTTTTTAGCCGTACAAAACGGCTTTTGGTAGTGCCTGCGGCGGCACTTGGTATTGTGTTGACAGGATGTGGCGGCGGGGAAAGTGTAAATGTTTCATCCCACTCAAACGAACACCGATTAGTAGGTACTTGGGTAGAGGAAGGATCAGGCAAAACCCTGACCCTCAATGCTGACGGCTCTTGCTCTGTTGTAACCGGCACAGAGCAAGATGCAAAAACAGCACAAGGACAATGGGGAATTGCTGGAAATGAAATTGTAACAACCTTACCACCACACCTGATAAGCGGCAGGGTTATACTATCCTATGATTCTAAAAGATATATGGGTACAGGCGATATTCAAGGCTTACTAGGTCATATGAGGAAGTATTTTTTATCGCCCGATGGAAAAACATTGATAATTATAAAGGAGGAGACACACGGCCCACATGGAGTATTCAGTACATACGCTACATACAAGAAAAAAGAAAAGTAGCGTGTAATTTACAGGGCGGTGGTAAATGTCTGAACTGTGATTTATTTGATTTTTGTGATTTATATGAAATCACAATGGACAATGATTATTCATTATTTTATTAACCAATTAATGTTATTTATTATGAGAAAAAGAGTATGTATTCTAACAGCAGCCCTAATGATGGGCGCAGGGGCAGCTAATGCCCAAACAAAGAAGTGGGACGCAGGATACGGCGACGATATATGGAAAACGCCCACAAGCAATGTAATCGCCACCTACAACACCGGTACGAGAGTGCTAACCATCAGCGGCACGGGGGCTATGAAAGATTACGAGTTTGGTGTCTTTAATAATGCCCCTTGGCGTGATAGCTACAGTTCGGAGATAACCTCTGTAGTAATAGAACAAGGCGTTACCTCTATCGGCGAGAGTGCCTTTTACGGTTGTACGGGGCTAACGAGCGTAACCATACCCAACTCCGTTACCTCTATCGGTCGCTTTGCTTTTTACGATTGCAGTGGCTTAACTTCGGTAATAATACCTGAAGGCGTTACCTATATCGGCACCTTGGCTTTTGGAGATTGCTGGGGCTTAACTTCGGTAATAATACTCGAAGGGGTTACCACTATAATAAGTGATGCTTTTAAGGGTTGCACGAGCTTAACTTCGGTTGTTGCCCCAGAGGTGTGTTTCGATCATTATGGTGCTTTTGGATATGAAGTTTTTGAGAGGTATATCACCAGAAGAGCTACTCCATTCTCATATAAAAATAACGCACAAAAGATGTGGGACAACGCGGTGTTTATATACGATTTGGATGTGATTAACTGTTATGGGATTACAGGCACGGATTTGTTTATGAAGACATATAAAGAGTCACAGGAGTATAAAGATAAGTTGGCAGAATTAAAGAAATTGCGAGGAGAAATGCTTGCAAATACATATTATATTTGCTTGATCGAGCCGCTGGTTTACTACGGGAGACATAAGATAGGCGATTATGATGTTAAGAAAAGAGGATTTAGGGTAGACGACGTCCCTTCTGAATTAAACCTTCGTAATTTATTTGTGCCTCTAAACGAAACGCTTGGTCTTGAAGTAGAGAATAATAAAAGAGATGTTAGCGTTTATTGTTTCTACACGATTGGCGGTAAAAAAGGCAATTCTTTGGTAGCAGCCGACAAAGTGCGAGTGGTCATGGTAAATGAAAGGACGGGAAAGATTTACTATGAGAAGGTACATTCCACCCAACCTCAAGCCGCCAAACCACGCGCAAACACTCCTCAAGCCGCCAAACCACAAGCAAACACTCCAAAAGGTGTCACCTCACCGGCAAAAAAGAAGTTGTAGTTAGGTTGTCCTATCGGCATAACGGGGAATGGCGCAATGGTCTGAACGGGCGCAAAATAAACAATAGAGTTCCCGAGTCTGCAAAGGTATTTTACGCCTTCCACCTTTGCAGAGGGACAATAACAACGGGGGGCACAAATTTAATAGTATAAGATTATGAGAAAGATTGTTTACAAAGTCGCCCCCATGGGCGCATGGATGAGAGTTTGCGCTGTGGCACTCTTGATTGGAATAGCTACAGGATGTGACAAAGGGTCAGATTTAGGCGGCAAAATAGGTGAACCTGAACCTAAACCTGAACCCCCAGACCCTCCTTTTTTGTCCGCTCAATCACCCATTCCTGTCACAAGCCCTGATTTGCTTATTGCCTACAAAGATGCAGAGCATATCAACGGGATATATTTCGTCGGCTCTATTGCGAATCAGATAATCGCCTACGACGATGTGCGTTTCTATGATGGAAAGGGTCTTACCATGGAATATTCCATGTCTAACACGACGGAACAGCTTATTTCTTCAACAATTACCAGTTCCGTAGAAGCCGGAATTAATGTAAATGAGACGGTAAAGGCTTCGGTTGGAGTCGAAATCGACATGTTTTTGGCGAAAGTGAAAGAGCAAGTTGAAGTTAGTGCTACCATTGGAACAAGCCTCAAGGAGTTTGAAAGCTATCAAACAACTGAATCGGTAAAAACGACGATAACTTCTTCCAAGAAAGCTACCTATCCTTTCGCCGATAGACCTGAAGGGTATTATATCTATGGCTCATTTGCCTTTGTTGATTACTATGTTGAAGTTTCCATAGACCCGGCGACTAAAAAAGTTGTTGCGAGGACGGTGTACCATGGAATCTACAGTCCGGTTCCTATTTATGCACTCCAGTATTCTGAAACAAATCCATTCGCCGGTAGAGGATTGCTAATCGCTGATGATAAAAAGCTGAATGTTGATTTTGATGTCGATGTTGATAAAGTGATTAGCGAGGCAAATAAGAATACGGATAAGCAAACTGCTATTACGCCTACTATCGCAGGACATCCTGTAAGTGCGAGTTACGGGCAGAACGCAGCGGCAACTGCCCTTTCAGTAACAGTCACGGCAACTGATGGTGGGACACTCTCATATCAATGGTATGCGAATACGAGCAACAGCACAACAGGCGCAAGTAAAGTGGGTACGAACAGTGCAAGTTATACCCCTGCTACCTCTGAAGTCGGCACTCTTTATTACTATGTGATGGTTACCAATACCAAAAACGGTTCAACGTCCACGATAGAAAGCAGCGTTGCCACTGTTGATATAATCGCAACTTCGTCGTCCGTTCACGTATATGATGGAGATGCCATTAGAAGTGATTACAATGATGGAGATAAGCACACTCTGGAACGTCCTGTTGGACTCAATATTGATGCATTAACAAGCCTCGACTATACGACAATCAATATCGCTATGTCCATCGAAATTCGTGCTCAAGATACAGGTGATGGAAGAAATATCTGGTTGGATATTGATGGTTCACGTGTGTGGATAGCAGAAAACGTCAATGTAAATAAAACAAGCTGGTATAAACTAAACAAGACCGCTTCTGTGCCTATTGGATACTTCAATAATTCATCGGTATTCCGGTTTGGGTTTTGGACAAAAGATTACAAATTTTTGGGCATTGGAAATGATGCAATATGGTTTTTCAACACGGCAGATGTTACATTCACTGCGGTGAAGTGACGAGGTAGGGGCACACCTGCCGTGTGCGTCCTCATGATACCGTAACGTACCACATTGTATAGACGGGGCATGCCCCGTCTATACCTATTAGGGCAGACACGCAGGTCTGCCCCTACTCAATCCCCTCTACCGAATACCCCTGCCAAAACGCTGTATTTTCTTGTATTTCTTCAAAATATTGCCGACCATCAATGGCACGTGGGGTATCTGTATTCACACCCGTCGTCACGTAGTTCATTTGGCTCTTCACTTGGTCGCCCCCTTCCTTATAATTGGTCGTAATATGTACACTATTTAATATATAGGTGGACTGCGACTTTTTATAGGTGGTGGTAATGAGCATCCTTACATTTTCTTTTTGTATTTTGTCTTGCGGTGCCATCAAATTCCGACCCAAGACAGTATAATTGGACGAAGCAATTATCATTTCATTTTTCACTATCGCAAAATCAGCCAGGTTGATGTAAATTTTACCACTCCATTTCGTACTACCGGCATCACCGGATATAGAAATCGAAGGCGTCGCGGCTACATAACCAATCACCTGCACTGAATCACCGTCAAGTAGATTCCAGCCGTGATTTGTCAGTTCAATATAGTTTAAATTCAAGGTATCCAGCACATTTCGCGTATGCCTCACCACATCTGCTGTGATGATGTCGTCAAAATTCATCAGTTTGTCGTAAATCGTACGCGGCGTTTTGTCCCGCCTCACCTCGCTGAAGGTGCAATTCAAATCTCTAAAGGCTTTTTCGACATTGCTACGCTCGTACCCACGCTTGTCGTAGATGGTCACGATAGCCTCCTTACTCCTTTCTAATAGGTCGTTGCGGGTCGTTTTATATTCAAAATAACCACTATAATTATAGGGCTTATTCGGATAGTTCTGCGCAATATTTTTTACCGCTTGTTTCAACATCTTAATATAGACGAGTGATTTTGCTTTTACCTGCACCTCATTTATTTTGAAGGTCACCGGTTTCAATTTTATTTTCAATAATTCATGTTGCACGGCATCCTTCACTTTTATCTCAAAAGTCGCATATCCCACCACAGAAGTGCGAAGCGTATGGTCAGAAAGCCATGCAGCCAATTCTAACTCAAACTCACCATCCATCCCTGCGGCCACACCGAGATGCGTCCCCAATACACCGATATTGGCCAACGGAATGGCTTCACCTGTAACAGCATCCGTCACCATTCCCTTTACTGTTACTGTCTTTTTTTCCTGTGCATGGATAGTAGAAAAACCGCCACAAAAGCAATTAAAAAAAATTATTAGTAAGAAGAGTGCTTTTTTATTCATCATAATTCAATTTTTATTTATAAATTTGCCCCAAAGATAAATAATATTCAGTATTAAAACGAATTACTTGCTAAAAAAACACATAAATATGAGACGATTTGTACAAATATCCCTTTGGATTATCCTCATTACTACCTCTTTAACCTCTTGTGTGTCAAAGAAAAAATTTGATGCTTTGGCTCATGCAAAAGCATTAACGGAACATGAATTAGCCGCTCTAAAGCAAGATAAAAAAGCCTTAGAAAAGGAATTGCAAGAGCTAAAAGAAGAATTAGCACGAGTAAAAGAGGAACTTGGTATCACAAAAGATGAATGGACGAAAACCCAAAGTGAGCTTGTGCTTACAAAAGAAGATTTTAGCAAAATAAGGTATCAGCTCACGGAAAATAATGCCTCCAAAGACAAAATGATTGATGAATTAAATGCCCAACTCCGTGACGTTTCCAACAAGCAATCCTCACTAAAATCCGAACTTAGTTCCGTCACTTCCGAAATTGAACACAGTAATCGGGATGCCCAGCAGCAAATAAAAACCTTAGAGGCAAATGTAAAAACTATCACCGCCCAAAGGGATGAACTCCAAAATGAACTCGCCGAAACAAAGAAAAAATACGACTGGGACAACAGACAGTTGAAAAATGAACTTGAAATTGCCAACAGTAAAAACGAAGCCAAGCTTAACGATGCTGCAAAGTACAAAAAGGAAGCCGATGAAAGCAAGAAAAAGTTAGACGCCCTGCGTAAACAGAAAGTCGCTGTTGACGAAGAATTGGACAAATTGAAAAACCAAGTAAACCTGCTGAAAAAAGAACTCAACAAATAAACACTAATGTGGTCAGACCGAGATTGTTGTGGTGCTCACGAAAATTGCGAAATAGGATTAAAAAAACGGGAACTTGATGGGCTTGACGACCTTTATTTTGCTGACGAAGAGTTAGACGACTATCACCACATTCCCTCTGATGCATACACTGCTGAACAATTGGACGTATTCCGCGATGTTCTATCTACTCTCCGCCAAAACGAACTCAGCGATTGGCTTCTCAGCCTCGAAAAACGAGAGATTAACTTTCCGGATGTATTGAAACAGGAAATTTTCTAAAAACATTTAAAAGAAACTGATACACAGATAGAATTGGACAAAAGCAAGATAAAATTCTAAATAACAATCATATTATGCCAGAACAACAAAATATAGAATACAAGTCCTCGTGGCACGACGACTACCTCAAATGGGTATGCGGCTTTGCCAATGCGCAAGGTGGCAAAATCTATATCGGCAAAAATGATGTCGGTGAAGTCATTGGCGTGGAAGATTACAAACGCCTGATGGACGATATTCCCAACAAAATCAAAAATCTGATGGGGATTACCGCCGAAGTAAACCTTTTGCAGGACAGCGACAATCATTTTATTGCAAATGCCGAGCGTAAGGCATTTATTCAAATTATCGTGCAACCCTATTCCGTGCCTATTTCCTTGCGTGGCAGGTACTACTACCGTAGCGGCAGCGTAAAACAGGAATTGACAGGTGCTGCACTCAACGAGTTTTTGCTCAAACGTAGCGGTCATACTTGGGACGATGTTGTAGAGCCGCGAGCCACATTCGCCGACATTGACGAAAAATCGTTGAAAGCGTATATTGTGATGTCAAAAGAGAAAGGTCGTTTGCCCGATGTTGAGGGCTTAACCACCGCAGAAATACTTGATAAACTGCGCCTTACCGAAAACGGACAACTCAAACGCGCTGCAATCGCTTTGTTCGGCAAAGACCCCGCTCGCTTTTACCCGAATACTTTTGTCAAAATCGGTCGTTTTGCCAAAGACGATGCCGATTTGCGGTTTCAGGAAGTTGAAGAAGGCAATATTATTGTGTTGCTGCGCAATGTTTTAGAGCAGTTAAATCACAAGTTCCTCATTCGGAATATTGAATTTGAAGGATTTTTCCGCATTGAAAAGGGCGAATATCCTGTGCCAGCCCTTCGTGAAATGCTACTCAACGCTTTGGTACACCGTAACTATATGGGCAGTTTTATTCAAATCCGTGTGTATGACGATAAAATCAATATCTGGAACGAGGGAATGTTGCCCGAAGGTATCAGTTTGGAATCGTTGCGGAGTTCTCATTCGTCAAGACCGCGCAACCCGCTTATTGCCGATGTATGTTTCAAAGGTGGTTTGATTGATGCATGGGGGCGTGGCACAATTCGTATCATTGACACCTGCAAGGAGGCGGAACTTCCTGAACCCGAACTCACAGAACGAGACGGCGGATTTTTGGTAACGCTTTTCAAAAATAATCTAACAGAGGAACAGTTAAAGAAACTGGGACTGAACGAGCGACAAGTCAAAGCAGTAGACTATGTAAAAGAAAAGGGGAAAATCACTAATAAAGAATACCAAGAAATAAATGAAATTTCTGAAAGAACAGCTTCTCGTGAAATATCGGAACTTATAAAAGCAAGCATATTAGAACAGGCTGGTTCATTTGGTGCAGGTAGCTTTTTTCAATTAAAATGCCATGATAACGCCAATAACGCCAAAATAACGCCAAAATAACGCCAAAAACAAATAATTCTAAATATATTTTTGCTTGAATGTCCGAAGATGCCGAATAGATGCCGAATAGATGCCGAATATGCCGAATATGCCGAATAATTGCCCGAGGATACCGAAGTTTTTCCGAAGTGGGAAACAGTTGTCTAAAAATTTTCTAATTTTTTGATTTATTTATAGAATGTTAAGCCCCAATGTTAAACCCCAATGCAATAACGGAATTTTTGAAACAGCACCACATCAGTACCGATGCAAAATTTTTGTTAGGGGTGAGTGGTGGTGCTGATTCTATGAGCCTTTTACTGCTTTTTCATTCGCTGAAGTTGAGCATAGAGGTGATGCACTGCAATTTCCAACTACGCGGGGCAGAATCCGACGGTGACCAAGCATTTGTGGAACAATATTGTAACACACGACAAATTCCTTTCCATACCAAACGCTTCGATACAGCCAAATATGCCTCTGACAACACACTAAGTATCGAAATGGCTGCCCGCGAACTTCGCTACGATTGGTTTACAGAACTCAAACAACTACTAAAAGCCGACTATATTGTTATCGCCCACAACGCAGACGACGTGGCGGAGACTGTTCTCATAAACTTCTGTCGGGGTACCGGTATCAAGGGACTGAGCGGTATTAAGGCCGTCAATGGAAATATCCTGCGACCGCTCCTTCCTTATTCCAAAGCGGAAATTGTAGAGTACCTCCGCTCGAAAAACATATCCTACCGCACAGATTCCTCTAACTGCACGGACGAATATACCCGCAACCTAGTACGTCATAAAATCATTCCCATCTTTAAAGAGCTGAACCCCTCTTTTCTGCATACCGTGCAGGAAAACTGCGCTATCTTATTCGAAACAGAAACTATTTTTTTAGATGCTATCGCCAAATGGCAATACGAAATAATCGAGCAACACGGCGATGAACTCTGCATCAACATCCATAAAGTCTGCCAACTCCCTGCCCCACTGACCTTTCTGCACGAAACATTCTCCCCCTACGGATTCAACAAAACGCAAACTGAAAACATCTTCCAATCCGCAAGCTCTACTGCTGGAAAAAAGTTCTATTCTGACAATTATTGTCTTGTGAAAGACAGGGATTGCTGGCGATTGTACCGCAAATATTCGGTGGATGATACCCTTTTTACCATAAATAAAGAGGGAGAATATATTGTGGATGGGAAGATTTTTACGTTGAAAACCTTCCCCAAACCAAGCAACTTTATCGTCCCTAAGACACCGGAAACAGCATCTTTTGATGCCGACAAACTGCAATTTCCACTCACTATCCGTCATTGGAAAAAAAGCGATGCCTTCCAACCGTTTGGTATGAAGGGACGAAAAAAGAAACTAAGTGATTTTTTCACCGACCTAAAGTTTACAGCCAAGCAAAAAGATGAAGCCTTAGTAATGCTTTCCAATGGGAACATTATCTGGATTATCGGGCTACGGACAGACGAACGGTTTAAAGTGGACGATGCCACGCAAACAGTTTCACAAATAGAGACATGACAACAAGACGTGACATACTAAGATATGCCCCAAGACGTGACCCAATATTGTCTCACAAGATTGAATTTTATTCCTTAGAAAGTTAAACCAACGGATACTTTGATGGTATTTGCCATTGAAGTTCCTTTGGTACCGGTCGGTACAACGTAAGAAAAATCAAGATGCAAAGGCTCGTACCCGATTCCTAATCCGAAACTCAAATATTGACGAGAATAGCTACTTTCCTCTTGTGTACCAATATCCGCCTTTTTCTGATAGAAATATCCTAAGCGTGCGAACAACAAATTTGCCAATGAATATTCTGCTCCGGCGGCATACACAAACGAACTAAACCCTTCATCGGTTATGGAAGCAACCATTCCACCGATACTGGTTTTTTTTCTATCTGATTCTTTTTCGGGTGCTAAGGGGCGAATGAATTCTAATCCTACGAGCACGCGATGTTCGTCACTCAAATAAGTATTCAAACTGCTTCCCAATCGAAATTCTATCGGCAAAAAATACTCATCTGTCATACCATAGTCAATCTTGGCACCCAAATTAGCTAACGATGCCCCAAACGCCAAATCTGCATCCATACCGGCCACATATATCGGTCGCTGATAGTAAGCGCCAAAATCGACTGCAACCCCTTGTCCTACCTTGTAGCCAGAAGCGGCAGAATAAAGGTCAGAAAAAGCATAACGCACTGTAACAAAGGCTGATAGATATTGAGCTAATCTGCGTGAATATGCCATATCCAAAGCAAACTGATACGGTTTATCCCTCCCCATATCTTGCCCCTGTTCGTCTCTAAAAATCATATTCCCCATGGAAAAATAGCGAAATGAACCGCTGATAGCCTGGTCTTCAGTTAACTTATAAAAACCTGTTAATCCAATCACATTCATGTCTTTTACCAAATTTTGCAGCCAAGGCGAATAGGCAGCAGCAACTCCTCCCTTTGAAGGCATAGAGATATATTTGGCTGGATTATACTGTTGCGAATAAATATCCGCCGAAGTGGCAACTCCCATATCTCCCATGGCTGAGGCACGAGCATCAATCGAAAGATTTAAAAACTCCAACGTACTTTGACGACCGGCACGATACGACTGTGCACACAAGCCTGAACAAAAAAATAATAAAATGATGAAAGTGAAAAGTCTTTGCCGTATTTGCATATTCCTATAAATTCACAATTAAGTTTTGTAAAAAAATTAGCAAAGCGTTATCAAATATACACTTGCAACGCTTTGAAACACTTGACCGTTTGAAAAAACCACTAATTTTGGTGCAACAAAACAACCAATGTAAATTTTTCCACGACAAAGGTAGCACTAAATTTCCAATTACACACAAACGAATAAACCATTTTTTCTTTGCATCTATATTTAATGTGTTTGGAAATATCCGAATTTTCATCTACTTTTGCACTTTGTATCATGTTATAAGGTATAGATGAAGACAACGCCATTCACACATTTTCACGAAGCATTAGGGGCACGTATGGCTCCTTTTGCCGGTTATAATATGCCCATTGAATACACCGGTATCAAGGAAGAACACAAGACCGTTAGGGAGAAAGTCGGTGTGTTTGACGTTTCTCACATGGGCGAGTTTTGGATCAAAGGACCAAAAGCTTTTGCCTTGGTGCAGTCATTGACAACGAACGATGTGGCAGCCTTAACGGACGGGAAGGTGCAGTACACCTGCTTTACGAATGATACGGGCGGAATTGTGGACGATTTGGTGGTGTATCGTTTTGGTGCCGAGAAATATTTGTTGGTGGTAAATGCCGCAAATATTGACAAGGACTGGGACTGGGTGGTGAAACACGGTGCAGAAATGGGATTGAAACCGGGCGTGGAATTAGAAAATACCTCGGAAAGCATTTGCCAGCTGGCGATACAAGGTCCTTTTGCTTTGAAGACGATGCAGAAGCTAACGAATGAGACGGTGACAGATATGGGGTATTATTCGTTTAAGGAGATATCGCTTGCAGGCATCGACAAAGTGATTTTTTCGACGACAGGTTATACAGGCTCGGGCGGTTGCGAGGTGTATGCCTATAATAAGGATGCCGAGAAGTTGTGGCATGCGATATTTGAAGCGGGATCAGAGTTTGGCATCAAGCCTATCGGGTTGGGTGCGCGAGATACGTTGCGATTGGAGTCAGGCTACTGTCTGTACGGTCACGAGTTGGACGATGTACATTCGCCCATAGAAGCGGGTTTAGGGTGGATTACCAAGTTCGTTGCCGGTAATGACTTTACAAACCGTTCTTATCATGAAAAGTTAAAAGCGGATGGTCCCTCTCGCCATTTGAGGGGTTTCCTTATTGAAGATAAGGGCATCGCTCGGCAAGGGTATCCGATAGAGGATATACAAGGGAATGAGATTGGAGTGGTCTGTTCGGGGACAGTTTCCCCCAGCACCGGAAAATCTATCGGTACAGGGTATGTGAAAGATGGTTTTCATACCTTGGGGTCTGAGATTTTTATTCGGGTAAGAAATAAAGCGTTGAAAGCGGTGGTTGTTCGGATGCCGTTCTATTAATTTATAAAAACTATACAGTTATGAGAAAACATATTTTTAATGCGGGGCCTTGCAAGTTGCCTGATGCTACTTTGGAGAATACATCGAAAGCTTGTTTGGAGTTTGGTGCTAGCGGTCAGTCGATTATGGAAATATCCCACCGTTCGGCTGATTTTCTGTCTGTTTATGAGCAAGCCATTGCGCTGTTCAAAGAGGTGTTGAGTGTGCCGTCAGGGTATAGTGTACTTTTTCTGGGTGGTGGTGCGAGCATGCAGTTTTGCATGGTTCCCTATAACTTTTTGAACAAGAAAGCCGGTTATGTAAATTCGGGTACTTGGGCAACAACCGCCATTAAAGAGGCTAAATTGTGGGGTGAGGTGGTGATAGTGGCTTCTTCGGAAGCGGATGGGTTCACCTATTACCCTGAGTTTACGGTGCCCCAAGATGTGGACTACATACACATTACGTCGAACAACACGATTCGAGGTACAGAGTTACTGAAAGACATTGATTCGCCGGTGCCCCTGATTGCCGATATGTCGTCCGATATATGCAGTCGTCCGGTGGATGTATCCAAGTATGCCTTGATTTATGCGGGTTGCCAGAAGAACTTAGGTCCTGCGGGTGTGACGGTAGTGATTATCAGGGATGAGTTTTTGAAAAATGTGGTGACGACGCGCCCTATTCCTACCATGTTGAAGTATCAGACGCATGTGGATAAGGAATCCATGCATAATACACCCCCGTGCGTCAACATTTTTGCGGTAAAGGAGACGTTACAATGGATTAAATCTGTTGGTGGCGTGAAGGAGATGGAAAGGCGTGCCATAGAGCGTGCGAAGGCGATATACGACTATTTGGAGGACAGCAATTTGTTCCGTGCGGTGGTGAAGGCAGGGTCGCGCTCACGGATGAATATACCTTTCTTGTTGAAGGAAGGGCGCGAGGATTTGGAAAAGGAGTTTATTGATTTCACGAAGACAAAAAATATTGTAGGCATCAAGGGTCATCGCTCTGTTGGAGGCTTTCGGGCTTCGACCTACAATGCTTGTACGATGGATGATGTGAATGTGTTATTGGAGTCTATGCGTGAATTTGAAAAGAAATATGTCTAATCCCTTGTCAGTACTGTGATTTCATTTAGTGCAGACATTTATTTTTATACTTAATTTATACATTTATTTTTATACATATATATTATGGCAACAAAAGTATTAATAGCTACAGATAAGCCCTTTGCGCCGGTGGCGGTGACAGGGATTCGGGAGATTGTGGAGGGACAAGGTTACGAACTTGTTTTATTGGAGAAATATACTTCGCAGGCGGAGTTGGTTGCTGCTGTTGGGGATGTGGATGCGATGATTATTCGTTCCGATAAGGCAACAAAGGAAGTGATTGCAGCGGGTAAGAAGTTGAAACTCGTTGTACGTGCAGGTGCCGGTTATGACAATATTGACCTAGCTGCTTGTACGGCAAATAACGTGGTGGCGATGAATACGCCGGGACAAAATGCAAATGCCGTGGCAGAGTTGGTGTTTGGACTATTGCTTTATTATATCCGTCATTTTTTCAATGG
>BNXR01000053.1 GCA_025999735.1 Bacteroidia bacterium
TTCTACCTTCGCACCGGAAAAAACTATAAAAATTTGTAAATGAGTAATATATGTCTCGCAGATTATATGCCATAGTATTGCTCCTCTTTGTTGTTAGTACGACAATGGGGCAAAATGAACAAGGGAATACCGATGTAAGTGAGGGTTTTATAATGCCTTCAGAGGACCAATCCAGAAAGGAGGAAAGGAAAAAGTCTAAAGGGAAGCCACAACTTTTGATGCCCGAGGAAACAAAAAAACCGGATTCTTGGGCAAAGACGGCTGCTACGGAAGGATCTTTTTATGGACAACAGCCTCCGTATGGACAACAGCCTCCGTATGGACAGCAACCTCCGTATGGACAACAGCCTCCGTATGGACAACAGCCTCCGTATGGACAACAGCCTCCGTATGGACAGCAACCTCCGTATGGACAGCAACCTCAGAACGGACAGCAACTTCAAAACGGACAGCAGCCTCAGGACGGTACTCAGCGAGGACCGTCACAGCCATACATGCAACAAATTCCCCAAGGATCTGGTTCCAAGGCAGTTGCTGATATGCAGAACCAACCGGACTTGATCGAAACAAAACAGAGCCAGCACGAATTCTCCATTTCTGCCGGTGGCGGTGTGGGCGTATTGGAATATCGTCCAATAGGTGGAGGCAAGCAAGCAATGCAAATGGGATTTGATATTGGAGTCGCATACACCTTCTTTGCAACACCACATATAGGTTTTAAAATAGGTCTGAACTATGCCACTTTTAATGGCAATTCCGGTGAAGATCATGCCGAAGATATAAAGTATTATGATGTAGGTGACATTAAGATTGAAGTAGAAGATCCAAGAGATGGGCAAACTGGAACTATAGAGATAGATTATTACGCTAGAGGAAACACCTACGTCGAAACACAAAACGTTCCCCTATTAATGATTCCAGTGATGCTACAATTCCAGTCAGGCAATAATGACAAACTCGGATTTTACGGAGCCGCTGGCATAAAAATTGGAATACCGATGAATCCTACTTACACTGGTGAATGGAAAGAATTGGAAATGTTTCCATGGATATATGAACAAGAATCAGGCGCGGACTATTATGGAGTACGAAAGTTTGAGGAAGAACAAACCAAGTATGGCTACGGTACTTTCTCAGGGAAAAAACGCTCAGGGAAGTTAGAAATAGGGAATCCTATTTTGGCAGCTGTCGAAGTGGGTGTGAAATATCCTGTTTCGCCAAAGATGGCATTGTATATAGGGGGATATTTTAACTATGGAGTGAATGACATCGCGAAGGTTACTTCGGGTAAATCCCTCACTTCCTACAACCCTGCAGATCCATACAATTCTCACCTAAGTGTTTTGAATGCCACGAATCCTGACGATGGTAAGGGATATGTTTCGTCGGACCGAGTATTCCCATATTCTTTTGGAGCAAAGGTGTCATTGGCGTTTGGTGTAGGTAAAAAACTCACCAAAAAGAGAGCTGCACAGCAAGCCAGCGAGCAGAATATGCTCCCACAGCAAAGTTATGCTCCATATCAGGAAAATTATCCACAACCTCTACCGGAATATCAGGGGAATGGACCGGGGATACTACCTGAATATCAAGGTCAGTATATAGGTGAAAGCCAACAGGGTATGCCGCAATATATGCCACAATATATACCGCAATATATACCTGTGCCGCAGCCAATTTCACAGAGCATAGCGCAATACCCGCAACCTTTATACGGACAATTCTCACCATATTCTGCGTACCCTTACGCAGGAATGGGAATGGGAATGCCAATGGGTATGCCTCTATACGGTGGTGGATACGGTGGTGGATACGGAATGGGAGGAGTAACCGGAGGTGTATTAGATGGCTCATTCAATGGGTTAGGCAATATGATACAAGGCTCGTTCCATGGATTAGGTAATATACAGCAAGGAAACTTTAGCGGACTGAACAATTTACAGCAAGGCTCATTCAACGGATTAGGTAATATGCAGTACGGTGAATTCCAAGGACTTGCCGCCATGCAACAAGGGAATAGTGCTTTACAACAAGGTCAATACCAAGGACTATTGTCTATGCTTCAAGGACAAAACCAAGGATTAATGTCGATGTTGCAAGCTATCTACGCTTTACAGCCAGTGGCACCAGTTACCGTTCCTACACCGACACCTACTCCTGCGCCGGCACCTGCACCGGCCCCTGCACCGACGCCTTCTCCTGCTCCTGCAATGCCTACTCCTGCACCTGTTGCAGAGCCTACTCCTGCACCTGCTGCAGAGCCTACACCTGCTGCAGAGCCTGCACCTGCAAAGAAAGCGAGTTTTAGAGATGTAATGAAGTCGAGTAAAAAGAAATAGGGTATGTTCCATAAATTGTGCGCTCAATTGTGCATTGTGACATTGTTCTGCATCGTTGCTTTTGCAGCGATGGCACAATATGCACAGGAATTGCCAGATGCAGATGTGAATATGATGATGCCCTCTGATAGACTCGGACCAAATCAAGGAACGGCTACTACATTCTCTACTCTTATGCCCAATGAAACCGTAACCTCATCCAGCGTCCACTCATGGACCAAATCAGAAGTCCTGATTTGGGGAGGCGGCGGTTTACATACCTTGTTATATAAAGGTAGTAGTACTGCAGGAATTGGCTTTGATGCCGGTTTAGGATTCATCTACTGTTTTAAACCCAATTGGGGCGTTAAAACCGGTGCTTCTTTTTCTTTCTATTCCGGCAGTTTTGAAAATAGTGGCTTAACGTATAATTCTGTACGCGAAGAAAAAGTAAAGATACCTATTCTGGGAGAGGCTGAATATGTACAAAGTGATGGTAAGGATTATGCTGAAATCCAATCACTTGGCATGCTCACTATTCCTTTAATGCTACATTACCAATCGCTCAAAGGGAAAATAGGATTTTATGCCGACATCGGAGCAAAAGTAGGAATCCCTATGACTTTCGCTTATGAAGGTAAGTGGAAAAATTTGACAAGG
This sequence comes from Bacteroidia bacterium, assembly GCA_025999735.1. Lineage (GTDB taxonomy): Bacteria > Bacteroidota > Bacteroidia > Bacteroidales > Marinifilaceae > JAISHE01. The sequence continues at coordinate 2,979 of BNXR01000053.1, forward strand.
TCTGTACAATTTCCAGGTCAAGATGGTTATTCAAACTCTGGAGCTCATGACGATAATGGTCCGCACGACAAACAAGGTAACGGCATTTTTGACAATGAAGAGCGAAAAGGGAAAGTGAAGAGTAATTCTGCTGTCTTTCTTGCAGCCGTTGAAGGAGGAATGAAAATGAAACTGCAAGAAAAAACGTCCCTGTATTTAGGTGCTTATTTGGATTACGGTTTAACAGCTACCAATGCCGTAAATAAGGGGACTTTAACCCCCCACAATACAGAAAATCCACATGAATCCCACCAAAGTCTTTTGAATGCTACAGACCCTAACACAGAGAAGGCGCATGCTGCCAAAGCAGTGCCTTTAGCCGTTGGTGTGAAGGTTGCCATTTCGTTTGGGCTTGGTCCTACACTCTATAAACAAGGAACAACACCGAGCGAAACGCTGCCTCCTATTCAGCCAACCGAGTTGTTTGAACCATATCAAAACGAAGAAGTTCCTCTATATCCGTATATACCTTATCAGCCTGTACCACCCGTAAATGACCCCTACCCATTTGTATATGAGCACGTACCGGTATATACGCCAATACCTGTATATACGTCTCAAAAACAGAGACCTAAATATATGTTAGCACCAGGATATATAACTGTACGTAGACCTGTAATCTGGCCTAATGCTCAGTCCGCTGCAGCTGCGCAAACCGGAATAGGGACATTCTACGGATTGGGGAACATGATTCAAGGCTCATTTAATGGGTTAAAAAATATGGAAATAGCTGACTTCAACGGACTGCATAATGCACAAATGGGAAATTTCAAAGGCTTGAGCAGTATGCAACACGGTCAATTCCAGGGACTGGCCTCTCATCTGTTAGGACAAAAAGGACAATCTCAAGGAGAATTTCAAGGTGCCATGACAGTTCTGCAAGGACAATTCAACGGGCTGATGTCTATGGGGACTCGCCTGAATAAGTTTGCACGTCCGATGCCATTACCAACTACATTGCCATCCATAGCTCCATTGATGTCTATTCCTTCTGCACCGGCTCCCACAGAACCGGTCCCCCCGACACAGGTTATTTTAGGTCCGGCTCCACAGGAACCGGCACAAGCATTGCCGACGATACCAACCGCTCCAACTGCTGCAGCACCGGAGCCGGCAGCTGCCCCTACACCACAAGCACCTGCCGATAGAGGATATAAAAACTTTAGAAGCGTGGTAGGTGCCTTCGAAGGTAAACAAGCCACTTCGGAAACCTTGAAGAGAGCACCAACAACTATTAAAGATTCACGAGCAACAATGAAATAAGGAAAAATTTACACTCCCATACTGTCTCTGCTCAAAAAAGAAGGGATGCGAGCGGAAGTCGAGTGTTCGAGGATGTTCTATGACAGCAATACCGTCCAAAGCCAATAAATGATTGTCAAAAATAGCGGCGGGAATGTCTGAAATATTCGATAAGGTGTAAGGTGGATCAGCAAAAATGATATTAAATTTTCTACCCTTCAATTTTTTACAGGCTGCAAAAGCATCATTTTTATATACTTTAATTGCCTTTAACCCAAGCTGCTCTGCTGTTTTTTTGATAAAAATGTAATGCTTATAATTCTGCTCTACCGTAATCACTTCTCCAGCACCACGAGAGGAAAATTCATAACTGATGCTACCCGTGCCAGCAAATAAATCCAAGACAATGGCATCTTCTATGCTGACATAATTGTTCAGGACATTAAACAAACTTTCCTTTGCAAAATCCGTAGTAGGTCTGGCACTGAAATTTTTATCAGGGAAAACAGACCGTCCCTTATGTGAACCGCTAATTATCCGCATCTTGATTCGTGATTTTTTATAACTATGAGAATATGAGCATTATGAGCACATAATATGGCAACTATGAGCATTATAAGCACCTATGAGCACTCAGAAGATGAGCGAAATAAGACGTATTTACTTCTTCATTCCCAATGGTTTGAGCGAAATTAAAATTTTTTACAAGCGTAATCTCCGGAATATACATACTCAATGACTGCAGCAATTTTGAATCATCGTCTATGTCACCAGAAATGGTCGTGCGCAATATGTCAAGCTCCACATCAACCTTCTTCAAAGTCGATAGAATATAGTAAATTACATCGTTCGGCGAATTGTACGTGAAGGAATTAAAAAACACCAAATGATTCTTTTTTGTGACGAGCATATCGAAATACGTCGCATGAATGTCCAGAAAAAGATAGTAAGTTCTCAGTGAGGTCGAGGATAAAGAACTTTCGATAAACGGATAAGCACTATTGACAATATTTACCGATTGATACCGTGAAGTTAGAAATGTAACAAAACTTCTGGGCAAAGCCTCCACAAGATACGTTTCCCAAGGTTCAATTTTATGGTATAAAAGGACATCATTTTTTTCTATTGGCACACAAATACCGTACATTTCCGATAAGTTTTCCTCATCAAAAAGAAGTTCGGGAATTAATATTTTATCTTTTCTACACGGAATAACGATGACTTTCTTATATTCTAAATTTAATAATTCAAACTCCGCCACTGCCTTTTTTACAGTGGCAATAGCCTCATCCTGTGAATGATGTGTAAGGGGCTGAAAAGAAAAAACGAACAATTTCTCTAACTGGTCGTGAATACAAAATGAAAGTCCATCCGTTGCAAAACGAATGGACAAACAATATTGAGCAGAGTTTCCCTTTACAAAATCATGACGACTATAAAAAATATTGTGCATATCAGGTTTATTCCCAATTACCTACATTGTTATTAGCTTCTAACAAGTCGCCCACTTTCAAGCCGGGATATTTTTTCAGGCGAATTCTTTCGCCGTTTTCCTCTAATACATTCGTCTCATATTGAATTAGAAGGTCCTCAAATATAATCATATTCGACACTTTCGCTTCAAAAACAGGCAGGTCCAAACCGGAATCAGTCTTGAATTTTGCAGAACCCATTTTAAATTGATGCTTCTTTTTTGTGAAAGGGACATATTTCAAATCATCAATAGGATAATCCTTGCCAAAACGGTCGACATTCTCTAAAGCACTTACTTTCACAACATCACGGATGATGAATCCTTTTTTGATAGCCTCTGCCTCAGTCATTCCCTTCTCAATTTGCTCATCCGTCAAGGAACCGATAGAACGCACAATCCGTATAGAATCAAACTTCATAAAATAAATCAGCGAATCTAATGTAGAAACGTAAACATTATAAACGCTTTTGTAGGCCTCTTGCGCAGAACGAATATCTTTCAACTTTTCGATAATGCGCTCTTCCCGTACCTGCTTAATTTCCTTAAACTTTTCAGGCACTAAAATACTTTGACAACATTCATAGCCAATAAATACGACCAGAATGGCTAACACGACTTGTAAAATTATCTTTTTCATCTGTATATAATTTATTATTTATTCCTTTGTTATTTCTCCCTCTTTGTCCCTTAGCAATTTTTTTCCGCACAAATTTAAGAAAAAAAAATAATAGTGCATAAAAAAAAAGCAAAAAAATAATTAACAATGAAATCCTAAACATTGTATCGCTTGAAAATTATTCGTAAATTTGACGTTGGATAAAAAATAACAGAATTATGGCAAAAATAAATGTAAAAAATACCGACTTAACCATTATTCAATATAATGATGATGATTACATTTGTATTACCGATATTGCACGTTATAAAAATGCGGAACATACCGATGATGTGATAAAAAATTGGTTAAGAAACCGTAATACCATAGAATTATTGGGTATTTGGGAGTATTTGCACAATCCAAATTTTAAACCCGTCGAATTCGACGGGTTTAGAAAAGAAGCAGGACTAAACAGTTTTGTAATGACCCCTACGAAATGGATTAAATCCACAAATGCCATAGGTATTGTTTCGCAATCTGGTCGTTATGGAGGCACTTATGCTCATAGAGATATTGCATTTCCAGATTTGAAAAACAATATCCGTGACTATGCAACGATTAACGAGTTAATATGCCTCTCGAATTTGGAAAATATTAACGCCGTTTTGATTAAGGACAAGGTCCCGCAAAGTGATAGATTGGTAAAGCTTAATCGTATTGCCATTCACCAAATGCAGATTTTGCAAGATGTGGAAAGTAGGAAAATGTTAAAGTAACCCTGAGAATTGGAGAACATACAAGAACAATTTAAGAGTTTCATACAGAAATATTTCTGTTTTGAATTATCCCATTCACAACAAACTGCTGTGGACGATTTTCTTCGTTTCATTTTTGGAACAAAAGGGAGTAACGAAAAGACGATGTGGATATTGCGAGGATACGCTGGAACAGGAAAAACCTCTTTGGTTGCCTCTATCATAAAGGCTCTGAAAGAGTTTAAGATAGAATCCGTGCTGTTAGCACCGACAGGGAGAGCAGCAAAAGTATTTTCGGCCTACGCCGGTGACTCCGCCTTTACCGTTCACAAAAAAATTTATCGACAGAAATCAACTGCCGATGGGGAAGGGAAATTCAGCATCGGGTACAATAAATCGCATAATACACTTTTTTTTGTGGATGAAGCCTCTATGATTTCACATATCGGCGAAGAATCAAACTTCGGAAGCGGACATCTGTTAGACGACCTCGTGGAATATATCTATAATACAAGCAATAACCGCCTTATATTGATTGGTGATGTGGCGCAGTTACCGCCGGTCGGTAATCGGGTTGACGGCGTTGCCAGTATCAGTCCTGCCCTAAATGCCGCTTTCCTCCGCTCTCACTATGATGTGGAAGTCATCGAAACAGATATGAACGAGGTCTTTCGGCAAGAGGAACTATCCGGTATTTTGTCGAATGCCACCATCGTTCGCGAAATGATTGGCAGCAAGAAAAAACAATTGCAGCTACTGACAGAAGGGATGCCGGATGTTGCCCGCATTACGGGGGCAGAATTATTGGAAGAATTGGACTCCTGCTACGGAAAATATGGCATGGACGAAACCATGGTCATCTGCTATTCCAACAAACGAGCCGCGAAGTACAACGAGGGCATACGACGTTGCATCCTTTACCGTGAAGAGGAATTTTCTGGCGGGGACAGAATTATGGTAGTAAAAAATAACTATTTCTGGGGAAAAGAACAGGAAGACATTGATTTCATCGCAAATGGGGAAATCGCAACCGTCGTAAAAGTGCGCCAAACCGCCGAATTATATGGATTTCACTTCTTAAATGCGGACATTTCCATTTCCGGTTATGAGCAAGACCTAAGCGTATGGCTACTCACAGATATACTCTTTTCTGATGCCCCTGCCCTGACTTACGAGCAGCATCGAACTCTCTATCACAACATCGAAAACGACTATCGAGACATCCGTTCCCAAAGGAAACGGTTTGAAAAGATAAGGGAAAATCCTTACTATAATGCCATGCAAATAAAGTTTGCCTACGCCGTAACCTGTCATAAGGCACAAGGAGGACAATGGGATGCCGTTTTTGTTGACCAGGGTTGGATTAAAGACGATATGTTAGATGATACTTACTGGCGATGGCTCTACACAGCGATTACCCGCGCCCGGAAGAAAGTCTATTTCGTGAATTTCAAAAAAGAATTTTTCCCTCTTTGAACACGGAAGCCGCCGATTTAAAACCGTATGCCAGCAGACACTCCTACCCAACTTTTTGTCGTATAATCCTTGTGCTGTGATGAAAAGAGCGTATAAGGCGCGGGATAATCTACTGAAAATGCGTTTGTCGTTTTGGTGGTGTAAATATTGAACGATGGACCGGCATAGATGGCAAAATGCTTGGTAAACCGTTTATATGCCACTATCCTAAACTGCCACAACTGATTACGTGATTCCCACCAATCGTCATTGCTCAAATTATCCAAATCATCGAGGATATTACTTACTCTTTGCGACAAACCTTCGATGTTCATGCCCCAACCTTTCGAAAAGCTAAGCTGTGTCCCCAAGCCACCCCCGCACATTGTCAGGCTTTTGTCAAAATTATATGCAATTTCGGCAAAAGTGTAGAATTTAGGGAGACCTAATCGCAGCGAAAAGATTGCATTGCCACTCATATCTGTTCCCAACTGCACCTCGCGCAAACCACCTTTACGGGCAACATTCACCAAACCAATCATCACGCCGGTCGCTGTGTCACACACGTTTACCAAGCCTATCTGAGTGCCCACTTTGCGTGAGGCGTTTATAATGGAGGCAATTTGAAGGTCTGCCGTATCAGCGGTATTGCCAATTCCGGCGATTTGTACTCTGGAAGTATTGAAAACCGCATTTACGAGTCCAGCAACTTGAACATCGGCAGTATTCGTCACATTAACAATACCGGCGACTTGTGTTCTTGCCGATTTGTATGCCATGTTTGTAGTCCCTGAAATCTGACAATCAACGCTTTGTCCAAAATTGACAATACCGGATATTTGTGCCAAACCTTTGCCTTTGGCAGCAAAATTGCTGATACTTGCTACTTGAACGCCACTCATCTCGCCCAGACAAGCATTGCCAATGCCCGCTATCTGCATACCCTTCATATAGCGCAAGTTCACATTTGCCCATCCCCCGACTTCAAACTGCTCAATACCGTTGTTTAAACCAAAAAAGACATTGAAGGAGGCACGATAAGCGTGTTTCTCCGTGTTCAGTTCAGGAAAAGAAAAAGGGTAAACAATGGTGGCAACAAAAGGACGTACACTATCACTCGGCGGCGTATCTTGGTCACTGCTATTGTTTGAGACAGCGTCTGACATAGCGTCTGACACATTGGTAGCGATGCTTTTGGCTGTTTCTGCTATGCTTTCCCCTACATCTTCTACTGCATTGGCTGTTAGATTGGTTGTTTCATTTGATACATTTTCTGTTACACGTTGCGACTGTGCTTCAGACGAATTGAAGGCAGCAAACCCTGTTGAAAGGGCGAGGAGCATCATTGATTTAATACCGGTTTTGTTCATTGGTGTATTTGTTTTATGATTATTACTATCAATATGACAGTCGCTTTCAAAAACACCACCACTCGAAAGAGAAACATTTTTTGTTTGCACCCGATTCACAGGCTCCACCACCACCCTATCCACCTTGCACGGTGGAGCTTGTTGCGTATTCTTTTTCAGTACAATATACTTACCCGAGATTTTATATTCATATTCGGTAGCAAGGATTTTTTCAAGTGCCACGTTTAGAAGCACATCTTGTACATCCACGCTTATCAACCGTTGCACATCTACCAATTGAGAACTATATGAAAATGTCAGGCCTGTTTGTCTGCTTATTTCATGCAAAGCCTCTCCTATCGGCCGAGATTTCAAGCGCAGACTCACATTATCGGCGAAGACATTGATGGGAAATGTACAAAATAGGGCGACTATAATTATAAGGTATGTAGGGTATAAAAATGGTTTCATTCTATTGTCTGAACTATGATTTTAATATGATTAATGTGATTTATATGATTAATTCGTTGGTAGCCAGTGACCTATACGTATATTCATTTAGTTACTAATACATATATCTGCCCGTCTTCACTCATTTTCGACTGTACTTTCAAATCAAGGGTTTCGCAGAGAATAGATAGAATTGTTTCTATTGACTCATCGTGAAACGTAACGCTGATACGCTGTTCCGGTCTTCCACCTGAGTCGAAACTCTTGTCGAAACTCTGTGGATAGAAACTCACTTGGGTATCGTACATTTCGTTCAACCTGTTTAGTGCTTCTTCAAGGGGCGTGTCCATAAAAATAAGGGTGCGCGTTTTATAAGAGGTAGCATTTACGTCGGTTTCGGTGCGTAGAAATACTTTGTCAGAACGTCTGTATATACCGGTTTCTCCCGCTCTGAGTGTCATGCCTGCATCATTCATCGTAAAAAATTGCACTTCCCCCTGACTCACATAAACCACTACACTATCACTCTGCGGATAGGCCTCGACATTGAATTGCGTGCCGATGTCCTTAATTTGTGTTTCGTTGGCAAAAATCGTGAAGTTGCCACTTTCTGTTGTGGTGGGTGGGGCAACCTCGAAGAACGCCTCGCCCTCGAGCCTAAATTCGCGTGTACCGTGCCGGTGAGCAGGCTCACTTATGAGTTTACTGCTGCGATTCAGGCAAACACGGCTACTGTCCGCCAAGATGATATTGCTCACACTCGTACCGCTTTCGGCTAAGAGCACCGCCTCTTGGGGTAGCTCGTAATTCAGCCACCAACTGAGGGTCAAGAGCAAAACGACAGTGGCAGCGGCAGCAACTGCATACCGGAAATGTGACCAATACCCCTTTTTCCTTGTAGCAGTTTCCCCTTCTTGCGGGTGGTGCAGTGTTTTTCGGTGTGACGTCTTTTGGTGCAGTGTCTTTCTGCGCACTTCCTCCCAAGCCTTTTCGGTATTCACTTGCCTTGATGAACCTGGTGACCTGGATGACCTGAATGACACAAGCATTGCAAAGAACGCGCGATTTTGCTCAGAGGCTGCCAGCCATTCATGCAGAGCCTCTGTTTCTGTTGCCATTCCACCAAGGTGGCGGGCGATGATGATTTCTATGTCGTTTGTCGTATTCACCGTTTTCTTATTACTATACATTTTCCATTTACATGACAACTATTCGGGCGACCACCACTATGACCACTAAAAAATCTTTCAGCATTTGTCGGAGCAAGCGCAGAGCCTTGCTGATATGATTTTCTACCGTATTGCGCGAGATATGTAAGCGCTCAGCAATTTCAGGGTATGACAGTTGTTCCTCTCTACTAAGTTCAAAGACACGCCTGCACTGTTCGGGTAATTTTTGCAAAGCATCGCGAAAGGCTGCTTCTAATTCGTTGTGCACTACCACCTCATGTAGGCTGTCACCCGCTTCACTATTTGCCTGCAACTCCCTATTTTGATATTCGCTGTGTACATTTCGATGTTTCACCTGATTCAGACAGGCATTATGCACAGAGCGGTAGAGGTAGGCACCGAGTGAAGTGTGTACCTCCAAATCGCTGTGTTTATCCCAAAGTGTGCAGAACATCTTTTGCACCACATCCTCGGCATCGTCTGTGTCGTGTAGTATCGAACGGGCATAAGTGCATAAAGGTGAGTACCACGCTTTGAAGATGTCCTCAAAAACCTTATGGTTGCCGTTGCGTAAGGACGCGATTGATTGCATCTCTACGGAGGTATCTGCAAAAGCGTCAGTCATTTTATTCACTTTGTTCGCTGTACGATTAACTATTTGAAAGCTGCAAAGTTATATGTGAATCGTGAGATTTCCAAATACTGTTGCGCATCAATAGGGACAATAAAAAATTATAGTGTTTTAATATTTCCTAAACAATAACCGAACAACTGTAAGTCCGGCTCCTCCCAATTGCAACTGTTCATCGCTGTAAAAATCTACTACGGGATTGGTACTCAGATATTGACGTATAATCTGCTTCAGCGCACCGGTGCCGGTACCATGAAGTATGCGTAAATCATTGTAGTCTAACATATTCGCCTCGTCTATGAAATCAATCACTTTCTGCAAGGCCTCATCACCCCTGAGGCCACGGACATCAATTTCAGGCTTGAAAAGCAAACGCTTTTGGCTGATATTTTCCCGAAAACGGGACCAATTGCTGGCAGTGGAGCTTAGACCCCTTGTCTCCTTTGTTGACTTTTTCGCCTGATTACCGGACACTTTTTGTACTTTGTCAATGGAAACGCTCGTACTGATATTGCCAAGGGCGACGATGACCGTTTTCCCCTTGATTTCCAATACTTCCCCGCTCACATTGTTCGGTAAACGTACATTGTCCCCTTTTCGTAGCGTATCCCCGTTTTTAAGCATCTTGACACCGCCACCTTTCCTTGTTTTGTCTGTATTACCACTTTTTTGTCCTCCGTGTTGCCCTTTTTTTGAATACTCCTCTTCCTTGCGTTGCTCGCGCTTTTTGATTTGGTTGATTTTGTCTATTTTCTTCTGTATTTTGTCGTTTTCTGCGGGACTATTATTGATGCGCTCTGTCTCCTCTTGCAGACTTTGGCGGGCTAATTTCGTTTTTTCCTTATCTGCCTGTGACTGACGAATTTCACGGATGGTATTTTCGATGGTTTTGTTGGCATCGGCAATCATCGTTTTCGCTTTATCCTGTGCCTCCCGAATGATTTCTTTGCGCAATCGTGCGGCTTCTTTCAACTCTTGGTCGTATTTTTCGACCACCTCCTCCAGGCGTTTCTCGTTTTCCTTTATTTTGCGCCGTTTTTCTTCCCAATAGCGTTTATCGCGGGCGATGTCTTTGAGGTGCTTGTCGTAGTCTATGTTTTCGGTACCGATTTTCTCTGCTGCTTCGTCCAATATCTCTTTCGGCAGACCAATTTTACGGGCTATTTCAAAGGCAAAAGAAGAACCCGGCTCACCAATCTGAAGTTCAAATAGAGGCATCATCTGGTGGTTGTCATACAACATGGCACCATTGACAATTCCTTTTGCGGAAGCTGCAAAGTGCTTTAAATTAGTGTAATGCGTTGTAATCACACCCTTGACTTCCTTTTGGTTGAGTGCATGTAAAAGTGCTTCCGCAATCGCCCCACCCAGCATAGGCTCTGTACCCGTTCCAAACTCATCAATGAGTATCAGCGTATCCTTATCGCCATATTTGACAAAATTCTTCATATTAATAAGGTGGGAACTATAGGTGCTCAAATCATTTTCAAGGGATTGCTCATCACCGATGTCAATCAGAATATTCTTGAAAATACCGAAGCGACTGGCTTCATTCACAGGCACTGGCAAGCCGCATTGAAACATGTATTGCAACAATCCGGCTGTTTGCAGGCAGACCGATTTTCCTCCGGCATTGGGACCGGAAATCAGCA
>BNXR01000054.1 GCA_025999735.1 Bacteroidia bacterium
ATCCGCTTTTGACAAGGCTCCCATACGTGAGTTGCTTACCGAACAACGCCCATACAATCAAAATATCGAAGAACAACTAAATTTATTTGAATGTTAAATTCGGTTAAATATTAACGCAACAGCAGTAATCCAAATCTATAAATTCTGTATTCGATTGAAAAAAAGATAATGCCTTCTTAAAATGTTTCCAGTCCGTTTTTCCTTCGGTAATAACGAGTGGCTTTGCCATCGATTTTATTTTTTCTGATAACTCATTATATTTTTCTGCAAAACGATTATTTGGGTTTATCATCATTTCATAAACTTCTTTGTATAAATCATTTGTAGTCGGATCTGTGGAAATACCCATATTATCAAGGTCAATGATTTTTGTCCTCGCTTTTGATTTCTCTGCAAGTCCCATATTCAAAAAAGGCGAATGAGAACTTACTATAAATTGAACATTTGGGAAAAGGTTAAATAATAGAGGTAATACTTCTTTTTGTAGTTTAATGTGCAAATGCTTGTCTATCTCATCAATTAAAACGATTCCCGATATTTGTTGTAAATCAGCATTGTTTCTGTTTTTATCTGCCTGTCGTAAAATTTCACCAAACATACAAAGCATTGCTGCTTCACCAGAAGATAGATTAAAAATAGTTGGACATATTTGTTCCGATATATTTTTCCCATCAATAACTTTGTCATTCACAATTGAAATACGACTACCTCCTGAATTTCTTTTTCCAATGCCAAACCTAATTTTTCCTTGATATTTTTTCGAGACAAGAGTTTTACCTATTATGGTATTTAGATTATTCCATAAAACATTTCTTTCAGGCGTTGAATCAATAGTACGCTGGCTGCCATTTGGCAATGAAAAAGTTTGTGTTTGTTTATATAAATCCATATCCAATACAACATCCATAATCCAATTAGCAAGTTGTGGTAACCTGGTTACAACTTCAAGCGGATTAGGTAAATAACCTGAAAATCCCGATTCTTTTGTAAAATCCAAATGAATTTTATATGGGTCATTTAGGTATCCCGGAATTTCATATCGATACGCTGGAAAATAAGTGATTACATTATTTTCGAATATGCTTTTTGCTTTCTTTTTGTCAAAATTAGAAGAAATATGTTTTATATAATTGTTTTGTTCCAAATTTTCCTGAATTTTCTCAAAAGGTATTTTATTTTCTATTGCAACAACGTTATCATACTGTTCTTGAGTGCATTTATTTCGAATATCAATATAATCAATATTCCCTTCTTGTGTTTGAAATCTTATGTAGACAAAAGAAGGCAGATGTTTGTCAATATTATAGATATCTGAGGAAACACGATACAACATATTTTCTTTATCTTCAAATTCTCGTTGGAAATGTGTTCTTGCCATTTCATGCCATGCATCAACAATATGTGACAGCAAAGTTGTTTTGCCTCGCCCATTCACAGCCGTCAAAACGGCTATTTCATTTTCATTGAAAGTTAAATCCAACCTTTCAAACGGCGCTCTGTTTTTAATAATAATTCTTTCTACAAAAAGTTTCATATATATTATTTTTTAATTCGTAATTGAAATTATGCGGCTTTCAATATCACCCACTCAACGCTCCCCAAAACTCCTCACCATCTGCGCAAACAGCGTAATATTCTCTTCCCTCAACTCATCATTCGTATAAGTTCCATTTAAAACAATTTATTCTACAATTTCCTTTATAGGCTCTTTTTGCTACTCTGCCAAAGGATTTTGATATTGTCATTCAAAATGCGAGGTTGCAAAATTATATGAAAATCGCTGAATTTCCAAGCACTCAAAATGGGAACCGCTTTTGTATAGAAGAAAGATAGTTATTTTTTCCGCCAACAAAAGCAGTGACATTTCGCCGACATTGCTGTTTTCTTTTCATATTGTTATGGTTTTTATTTTTTCCCCTTACAAATTTTCTAAATGATTGTACGTAAAATCTTTTTTGAGAAAAGCAAATTAATGTTGGTTTGTTCTTTATAATGTAAAAATTAAATTCTACTTTTGCGGTCGAAGAATTTACGTAATATTGACGATTAAAAATTGAATTATGACATAAACGAAATTTGACGTGCTAATAAGCACATTTTTAGACACATAAATAACGATTTGCTGTTATTCTTGAGTATCAATTTACCACTTATGACTCGTTACGAGTTATTGTATCAAGAATGAGTTTGCGAAACGTCGCATGTTGCGGCGTGGAACGACTTGTTGGATACAATAGGCGTGGTAACCTGATACTCAGACAGGTCTTCCGCGCTATTTTTTTGTAGATATGTCAGATAAAAGGCTTTCCTACTGACCACAGATTGAATATAGATATGAATGTATAACAAATTTATTATTAACAATTTAGATAAAATATTATGGCAATTAATTTAACAAAAGGACAACGTATAGAAATAGGGTTGTCAAAAGTGGGTGTCGGATTGGGTTGGGATCCCAACGAAGGTACAGGTTATGATTTTGACTTGGATGCTTCGGCATTCATGTTGGGCGAAAGTAAGAAAACTCCTAAAGATGAGTTTTTTGTGTTTTACAACAATCAGAAATCGCCTGATGGTGCAGTAGAATCCTCTGGTGACGATTTGACCGGTGGGAATAGTAGTGGGGATGATGAAACTTTAACCGTAGATTTGACGAAAGTTGACAAGAAAATACAGGAAATTATTTTTACGGTTACTATCCATGACTACGAAAGACGCAAGCAAAATTTCGGGCAAGTACGAAATTCGTTTATTCGTATTTATAATGCGCAAACTAATGAAGAGATTGCCAAATATGAACTTGATGAGGATTTCTCTATCGAAACTGCCGTAGAATTTGGTCGGCTCTATCGGAAAGATTCAGAATGGAAATTTGAAGCCATGGGAATCGGCTATAAAGGTGGACTGGATTATTTCGTAAAGAAATATACGTAATGCACGGACACTATGGTAAGCAATCTACCGTAGATTCAATAGTAATTGTAACTAAAAAATATATAAAATGGCAATTAATTTAGAAAAGAAATTAGAAAAAGGTCAGCGTATAAACCTTGAAAAGGACAATGGTACCAAGCTGAGTGAATTTTGTGTCGGTGCCAATTGGGGTGCCATTGAAACAGCGGGAGGCTTTTTAGGATTCGGGAAAAAGACAGTCGATGTGGATTTAGATTTGAGCTGTGTCCTGATAGACAAGGCAAAACAATTGTGCGACCATATTTATTCGCCTTTGTATCGTGTTGAACGCTTGACACAGTTTGGATTACCCAAAGGGAAGTTAGATACTAACGACAAAGCATTACATCATTCTGGGGATGACCTTGAAGGTGACAAAGGCGGTGACGATGGGTTGGATAATGAAATTATTTTTGTAAATCTTACAAAATTAAACTCGAACGTAGAACAAATTTTCTTTTTCCTTAACAATGTGGGTGGAGAAGATTTCTCTCAGATTCCTTATGCAAAGATTCGGATGTATGAGGGAACTCCTACAAAGGTAAAAGAGGTGTTTGCATCCTATAATGTTTCAGCCGAGCAACAGTTTTCCGGCAAGCGGTCCTTAATCATGGGTAAATTGTATAAGAAAGAGGAAGAATGGAAATTTCATGCTATAGGAGATGCTTTTGATGATAAATTTTTAGGACAAACCATTCAACGTATCGTAAAATCGTATATATAACCAATTAACCAAATAAGATGAGAAGATTACCGGTATATTTATTGTTAGACACTTCCGGCTCGATGAGCGGAGAGCCTATTGAGGCCGTAAAAAATGGCGTGCAAGTGTTAGTGTCAACTTTGCGCCAAGACCCTTATGCTTTGGAAACCGCCTATTTAAGCGTCATCACTTTTGAAAGTTCGGCAAAACAGATAGTGCCCCTTACAGAGTTATCAATGTTTCAGATGCCCGAAATTCAAGCATCCGGTGCCACTGCCTTGGGGGATGCCTTGTCACTATTAGCGAACAAAATTGATAGTGAAGTTGCCAAGACTACTGCGGAAGTAAAAGGCGACTGGAAGCCTTTGGTATTTTTGATGACCGATGGCGGTCCCACCGATAACTGGCAAACGGGACTGGCAGAATTTAAAAAGCATAAAATTGGTCTCGTGGTTGCTTGCGCAGCCGGTCAAGGTGCTGATACGAATGTATTAAAGCAGATTACGGAAATTGTTGTGCAATTAGATACAGCAGATAGTGCAACGATTAAAGCCTTCTTTAAGTGGGTGTCTGCTTCGGTTAGTACCGGTAGCCAAAAAGTAGAGGCAAGTGGTGCAGAAATGGGTGGACTAAGCGAGTTACCACCTCCGCCGCCGGAAGTGAATATTGTCGTATGATGAGACGATTACCAGTATATCTTTTGTTAGATACCTCCGGCTCTATGAGAGGCGAGCCGATAGAGTCTGTAAAAGTGGGATTGGAAGCGATGATTGCCAGTTTGCGACAAGATCCGTTTGCTTTGGAGTCAGTCTATATCAGTATCATCACTTTTGATAGGGATGTAAAGCAGATTATGCCCCTCACGGAATTGGAAAATATGCAAATCCCTGAAATACAAACACCCGAATCGGGACCAACCCATTTAGGTGCCGCCTTGGAATTGCTTTGCCAAAAGGTGGATAGTGAAGTGCAATTGAGTACTCCTGAACGGAAAGGGGATTGGATGCCCTTGCTGTTTATTATGACGGATGGGAAACCTTCTGATACGAAAGCATACACGGATGTTATTCCCGAAATTAAGAAGAGACATTTTGGGAGTATCATTGCTTGTGCAGCCGGTGCACAGGCAGATTCAAAGTCGTTGGAATTATTGACTCATCAAGTATATTCGTTAGATACTACTGACAGTGCTACGTTTCGTCAATTTTTCAAATGGGTTTCCGCTTCAGTGAGTGCAGGGAATCGCAGTATTGGTGCTAGTGATGAATTGTTGTTGCCACCGCCACCACCGGAAGTACATACCGTAATATGAATATTGTATGAGAGGAATAGTTTATATACTGCTTAATTTGTTGGTCGTGGCTCTGTTTTTGTATTCAAAGCTAACACCGTATAAAGACAAGTTAAGCGGAGCCTATTTGAAGATTTTTACTTTTTTTGATAAGATTTTTGCACCGATACTTAATTTATTGCGAAAAGTAGCCAAGCCTGCACAAGTTGGGAGCGGGATTGCAGTAGATATGTCGCAAATAGTATTGTTAGTTCTGTTATTATTACTGTTTAGATTGTAGAAAAAATGAGACGATTACCGAGCAAAAAATTAGAAATAGAAATTGGTGGTCTGAATAACCAACAATTCTTAGAATTTCGTGAGAAATACGCGGGAAAAATTACCGCTTTTGCCTTCGAAAAATTCAAAGAATTTCAGGGATTGGCTAATCCTATTGCAAGTGCAATAGAAAACGAGAACGGTGTGAAAGCATCTACTATTGTGGAGTGGAATATTGCAGAAACTAACGTAAAATCAGAGGAAAAAGGACTTGAAAAACAAGAAAATTCAGTAGAATTACCAATTGAAAACGTAAACATAACTATTCCTGAGAAAATAGAAGTAACAGCTAAGCAAGAACTTGATACACAACAAAAAGAAGAAATGCAACAAACTAATAATCAGGGATATAGCCTATCCGATAAAGAAAAAGCCTTCGATATTCAGATAAAAAACAAACAAATTACACTGCCTAATGGGAAAGTAAATCAAGGGTATTGCTCTGATTTTGATGTAGAAAAGTTACTGCCTGAAATAACAGAAGTGACATTTGAAGGTTTGGAAGATGTGGGATTGAAGTATGATAAGGAAAACAAACAGATAAAAGGGACACCGAACACACCGGGTGACCATAAGCTCATATTGAAATGCAAGCGCAAAGATTGGGAAGAAGGGAAACCGATATTTGAAAGACAGGTGGCATTGATTATTAATCCGGATCCGCGCTCTCTGTGGAAAAATATAGCAACACCCCAAGATATAGACTACTTTAAACCGGATGAAGCAAAAGGCTTTGTAAAGGTTTTATCAAAGAAAGACGGTGGTTTTTTGGGAATTGGCAAGAAAGAAATACGCCGAAAAGATATAGTTGCCGCCAGTCAACGCGGTCGCTCACATGCCCATGAAGGTAAGGCAAGAGATGATGATTTTGCCCTGAATTTTGACGAAACGACAGAATGGTACACCATCGTTGTTGCCGATGGTGCCGGTTCTGCGCAGTGCTCGCGGAAAGGGTCTGAAATTGCTTGCAAAACTGTTATTGAAGTTTGCAAAAGAAAAATCCTAGAACTGAATACTGACTTTGAAAAACAGATAAAAATGTTTCACACTAATACGTCAGATGCAAATCGTAAGTTAGCAGGCGATATTCTTTACAAAATCATTGGGGTTGCAGCATTTGCAGCATATAAAGAAATTGAAAAAGAAGCGCAGGGGAAAGGCAATCCGGTAAAAGATTACTCAACGACATTATTGCTTACGATATGTAAAAAATTTGAGTTTGGATGGTTTGTGGGTGCTTTTTGGGTAGGCGATGGCGGGATAGGTATTTATGACAAAGAGAAGAATTATGTAAAGATTTTGGGCGAGCCTGATGGTGGCGAATTTGCCGGACAGACACGCTTTTTGACCATGCCCGAAATTATGCAGTCGGAGGAGATATATCGTCGATTGCGTTTTGATATTTACGATGACTTCACAGCCTTAATATTGATGACAGATGGTATTACAGACCCGAAGTTTGAAACAGATGCCAATTTAAACAAGATTGAGAAATGGCACGACTTATGGGAAGACCTAAATGGTAAAAATGAAGATAGTGTAAGAGTTGATTTTACGGATGATAACGAAGAATCTGCTGCACAATTACTTAAATGGTTGGATTTTTGGTCACAAGGGAATCACGATGATAGAACAATTGCAATACTTTTTTAGATATGGGAAAATGGAACTTTCAATATATAACGAATAAAACTGCTAAGTTTGGTTTGGCAGGTGCGTTGGGTGCAGGGATTGCCGAAGTAATTAGTGAAGCAGTACCTCAACAAATAGTCAGTATCCCCTTTTGGGGAATACTGGGCCATGTTGCAATTTGGGCAGGAATTATCGGCATAGGAACAGCTATCGCATTGCAAATAGCTCAAAATTGTTATCTACGAAAACCTGTGCTTTCACTTTCTATGCTTAAGACGGCCTTTTTTGGGGGCATCATAGGTGGTTTTGTGGGCGGACTTGCACAAGTAGTGTTTGCTTTTACACAGGGAATTTCAGAAAGTGTCGAAATTATCAGTCGCATACTATGTTGGGGTATTTTTGGTTTTGGACTTGGTTGGAGTGTGTCTTATTTTATTCCTAATTTTCCGAAAAAGAGAGCACTACTTGCCGGTTTGTTGGGTGGAATCGTGGGTGGTGCTGTTTTTCGTTTTTCTTTTGAAATTCTTCCTGAGACTTATGGTCGTATAATAGGCGTAGCGATTCTTGGTTTTTTTATCGGCTTGGTAATTTCTTTCGTGGAGGAAGTGCTACGGGAGGCTTGGTTGACTGTTGTTTGGGGTAAAAACGAATCAACTTCTGTGGCTTTGGGAACAAAAGAGATAATACTTGGCTCGTCCCCGAAAGCCGACATATACTTGCCTGTTGAGAAGAATTATCCCCCAATCACTGCCATTATTGGATTGAAAAATAATATTGTCTTTTTTGATAATAAGATTGATAACAAACGCATTGAGTTACGCAATGGTAGTAGAATAACAATGGGGGCTGTTGAAGTAATTGTAAATCTCAAAACTGAAAAATCTAACTAAATATGGGAACAACGAATATAATCAAGATAAAGGCAACCGATGGCTCTGATGTAGAGTTTGTTGATAATATTATCGGTGCCGGTGGCATGAAAGATGTTTATTTTAGTCCCGATAAATCGTATGTTGTCGCCTTTTTTAGAGATAAGCAGGATTTCAATGCGAAAGACCGATTGCAAAATATAACAGGAACCTATCGCGAACGCATATTTAATCAGCAGGGCGGTGAATACTGGCAAAATTTGTATTGCTGGCCTACTAAAATAGTAGAGTATAACGGGAAGTTAGGTTTAGTTTGCCCCACGTATCAGAAGCATTTTTTCTTTGCAAGCGGCAAGTTTAAGGGTAAAGAGAAAGAGGGAAAGTGGTTTGCTTCGGCGAAACTACGAAATAAATTTGTGGAAGACAACGAAAAGGGAGATTGGTTTAAACATTTCCAAATATGTATCAACATCAGCCGTGCGGTGCGAAGGATGCACGCTGCAGGGCTTGCTCACTCCGATTTATCCTATAAAAATGTGTTGATAGACCCTACCTCAGGTCGCGCTGCCATTATTGATATTGACGGCTTGGTGGTTCCAGGCAAGTATCCTCCCGATGTGGTAGGCACTCCCGACTTTATTGCACCGGAAGTTTTGGAAACAATGAAGTTGAAACTTGGCAACCCTGCCAAAAAGTTACCCAACAGACATACCGACCTACACGCATTGGCGGTGCTTATCTATATGTATTTGCTCTATCGGCATCCGCTCAGAGGCGGTAAAGTACACGATTTGGACACAGCCAAAGACGAGGAATTGTCCATGGGCGCAAAAGCATTGTTTGTGGAGCATCCAAGGGACAAATCTAATTGGGTAAAAGTTAATCAATTAGAGCCGAGCCAATTGCCGCAGGGCGATACCAATAAACTGCCATATACCGTATGTGGTCCTTATTTGAAAGCATTGTTTGACCGCGCGTTTATTGACGGACTGCATGACCCTACTAAACGTCCTACAGCAGGCGAATGGGAAGATGCTTTGCTAAAAACAATTGACCTGATGCAGCCCTGCCAGAATCCAAAATGTAGCCATAAATGGTTTGTGTTTGACAATACCACCAAGCCTAAATGTCCGTTCTGTGGCACGGATTATAAAGGTACGCTTCCAGTGCTTAACCTGTATTCTTCAAGAAGGGTAGGAACTTTTACTCCAGACGATTACCGTTTGATGGTTTATAACAATCAATACTTGTACCAATGGCATGTAAACAGAAATATTTCTGCAAATGAAAAGTTGACGGATGAGCAAAAGAAGCCTGTAGGTTATTTTATATTTCATCAAAATAAATGGCTGTTCGTAAACCAACGGCTGACAGATTTAGAGGACAAAACAGAAAGTAAGAAAATTCCAATAGGTCAGTCTATAGAGTTGTCAGATAGTAAACAGATATTGCTGTCAAAAGACGAAGGCGGTCGGTTGGTCATTGTTCAATTAGTTAAAAATTAATGATATACGTCATAAGAAATAATCAATCATTTGGGCCATACGATGAGCAAACACTTTTGTCGTATGTGAATGACGGGCGCGTACTCTGTCAGGACAAAGCCTATTCTCAAAACAATCCTATCAACCAAAATACGGTGGGATATTTTCTAAAACAAGCAGGGTGCAAGCCTAAAATTTCTAATAAAGGTAATATCTTTCAGCAAATTAAAACAATCGGCAGAGAACTTATCTTACCCCAAACGATATTAAAGAGAAAAGAATGGGCAAAAGACAAGAAAATGCTCATGTTGGCATTAGTCGGTTTGGCTCCTGCCTTTCTAATTCGCTTTTTATCATTAGTCCCTTTTTTGACCTATTACAGCATCGCATTGTATTTCTCTCTTATTTGGGGGTTGTTCTTCTTCTATTTGTTTAAAACGAATCAGGTAAAAACAAAAACGGCGATTCTTGTATTCTTCTTAACACAGGCTTTTGTGTTCGTATTATGGGAAATTTTGGGACTTCCTCATTTCCCATTTATTAGTTCTGTATATGCCCTTACAGACTCAAGTAATATTTTATTTCGGATGTTGGGTTTTATTTTTGGTGTAGGATTTTTTGAGGAAATGGCGAAAGCCTTACCCTTGTTAGCAATCTGCTATCAAGCAAAAGAACCGATTATTCCTCAAACGCTGGTGTTTTACGGGCTTATGTCAGGTATTGCTTTTGGAGTTTTTGAGGGTGTCGGTTACCAGATGAGTGTAAATAATGCGCTTGATTATGATAATGCTTTCTTTATGAATGTGGCAAGGCTAACAAGTTTGCCTTTTTTACATGCCATTTGGTGTGGTATAGCCGGTTATTTTATCGCATTTGCAAAATTATATCCAAAATATCGGCTTTCCCTCTATCTTTTGGCAATCGCTGTTCCTTCTCTGCTACATGGCTTGTACGATACATTTGGTTGGGGATTAATAGGATTATTAGTAACATTTTTAGGGGTTGTTTTACTCACAAATTATTTGAAGAAAGGAGTTGATTATCAGTCTATATTATCAAAATAAATTTTAAATAAGTATCCGATTATGAGTAAATTAAAGGAATTAAAGGAATCTATTCTTGCCGATGGTATGATAGACAAAATGGAACAAAAACATCATTACACCGGTCTTACCGATGCACAAGTTATCGAAAGCCGACAAAAAAACGGAGCCAATATTTTAACCCCTCCACAGAAAGAACCACTGTGGAAACAGTACTTGGGCAGTTTTGAAGACCCTATTATCCGTATTCTATTAGTAGCATTGCTGTTGTCTATTGGTGTTGCCTCGTTTCAAGTCTGGAAAGGCCTCGAAACATGGTCAGTATTTTTAGAGCCGTTAGGCGTTCTGATTGCCATTTTGTTGGCTACCGGCGTTGCCTTTGGCTTTACCGTTAGCGCCAACAAGAAGTTCGACATTTTGAATAAAGTCAATGACGACACTGCGGTGAAGGTCATCCGTAATGGGAATGTCTGTTCCATTGCGAAAAAGGACGTGGTCGTGGGGGATGTTGTGATTCTTGAAACAGGCGAAGAAATTCCCGCCGATGGGATTCTTTTAGAGGCTATCTCCCTGCAAGTGAATGAATCCACGCTAACCGGAGAGCCTTCCGCTAATAAAACGACCAATGAGGCTGATTTTGATAAGGAAGCCACTTACCCGTCAAACAAGGTCTTCAAAGGGACAACCGTTTTAGATGGTCATGGTATCGTGGAAATACTAAATGTTGGGAATGCAACGGAAGCCGGAACGGTAGATACAAAAGCACAAGAAGAAAACGAAATAGAAACGCCATTGAATATTCAATTAAACAGTTTGGCAGATTTCATTACAAAAGCAAGTTATGCGATTGCTGTTATCATTATTGTGGCTCGTGTTGCTCTGTACTTTGTCCACAATACGGGCGGTATTGACTGGATAAATGCCGGTGGGTATATCCTGAATACGATTATGATAGCCGTTACGGTGATTGTTGTTGCCGTTCCGGAGGGTCTTCCGATGGCTGTTACGCTGAGTTTGGCGTTGAGTATGAAACGGATGCTTTCCACCAATAATCTGGTTCGGAAACTGCATGCCTGTGAGACAATGGGTGCTGCTACGGTTATTTGTACCGATAAAACCGGTACGCTGACCCAAAATCAGATGAAAGTATTTGAAACAAATTTTTATGAGCCGGATAATCAGGGCGCGATAAATAGTATCCACACGATGGAAACTGAAATTGAGAAAATCATTGCCGAAGGGATTGCCGTTAATTCAACTGCCTATTTGGATTATTCAGATACGAACAAAATAAAGGTTTTGGGAAATCCTACTGAAGGTGCTCTGTTGCTTTGGTTGCACGAACAAAAGAGCAATTATTTATCTCTGCGGGAAGATGCCGAGGTGGTGGAACAGTTGACTTTTTCTACGGACCGGAAGTATATGGCGACCATCGTCCGTTCTTCCTTGCTCAACAAGGCAGTACTGTATGTGAAAGGTGCACCGGAAATCGTGTTGGGATTGTGTAAAAATGTGGCTGTGGATGAGGCAAGCATCAATACGCAATTATTGAAATATCAACAGCGGGCGATGCGCACGTTGGGCTTTGCCTATCAAATTATGGAGGACAATAAGTCGCATATCAAAGGAGGTAAATTGGAGGATGTTCATCTTACTTTCTTGGGGATTGTTGCCATTTCTGACCCCATAAGAAAAGAAGTTCCGCAGGCGGTTAAAGCGTGTCAGGATGCCGGTATTGGTATTAAGATTGTAACCGGCGATACTCCGGGGACAGCCAAAGAGATTGGTCGGCAGATTGGATTGTGGACGAATAATGATACCGACAAAAATCATTTGACCGGTGCTGAGTTTGCTGCAATGTCTGATAGTTTTTTATTAGATAGAGTTTTGGATTTGAAGATATTATCACGCGCAAGACCTTTGGACAAGGAACGCTTAGTGAAGTTATTGCAACAAAAGGAACAGGTGGTTGCCGTGACCGGTGACGGTACGAACGATGCTCCGGCTTTGAACACTGCGCAAGTAGGTTTATCTATGGGTGACGGTACTTCTGTTGCCAAAGAAGCGAGCGACATTACCATTATTGATAATTCGTTCAGTAGCATTTCGCGAGCCGTGATGTGGGGACGTTCTTTGTACCAAAATATACAGCGTTTTATTCTATTCCAAATGACTATCAATGTGGCTGCCTGTTTGATAGTTATGATAGGTGCCTTTCTCGGTACAGAATCGCCATTGACAGTGACACAAATGCTATGGGTGAACTTGATTATGGATACTTTTGCTGCCTTAGCGTTGGCTTCCTTGCCACCTAACGAAAAAGTGATGAAGGACAAGCCACGCAAGACAGATGCCTACATTATCAGTCGCCCGATGGGGAAAAGCATTTTAAGCGTTGGGTTGATTTTTGTTGCCATCCTATTTGGTTTCGTTCAATATTTTAAACATGCCGACATTACAGCCTTGTGCCAATTCAATTTAGCAGATTTCGGGCATAGTTTCTTTGATTTCAGTGCAGGGAATGGATTGTCACCGTACGAGTTGTCGCTGTTCTTTACCATTTTCGTAATGCTTCAATTTTGGAATATTTTCAATGCCAAAGCATTCAATACCGGTAGGTCAGCCTTTTATCAGTTGAAACAAAGCCTTTCAGGGTTTGGATTGGTTGCCTTTATCATTGTTGTAGGTCAGTATTTTATTGTGACCTTTGGTGGCGAAATGTTTAACGTTGTTCCCTTGGCGTTGCAAGATTGGGGGATTATTATTGGTGCTACTTCCCTCGTGCTTTGGATTGGTGAGGTTGGACGGCTGATTGGTAGAGCGAAATAATGCTATAATAACTACACGCGAAAGTAATTGTTTTTGTGTTTATTCGCAAATAAAGGATTTTTTACTGGTGAGATTTCACTCCATATCGCCATAAAGATGAAAGTGGCGATATCGGGTATATCGGTTATTTCGGGTATATGGTTTATTGTGATTTCTTATATTTGTCGTGGGCAAAGTGGGTGATTAGTCCGGTTTGCGTGAACTTTACGATGTGCCTCTCGGCACTCCTGTCTGATATGGTTAGCTGCTGCGCGGTTGCGAGAAAGTCTTTACGCGAGAACTCCGCAGGTAGTGCTTCTAAGAATAGTTGCTTTTGGCTTTGGTGTACGATGACCGTTGTTTCTGACGGTAGTCGTTGGTAAACTTGGGCTGCGTGTTGGATGAGGATTTTTACAATTTCCATAGCCGTGTTGAAATCGGTGTCAGTACATTGCATTGGGGGCGTGATGTTGCCCGTTTCCATTATTCGCAAGATGGTTAGTATCATCGCTATACGGAAGGTGATTAAGCCCAAACGACGGACGGTGGCGATGTAGTCGTTGCCGTATAAACAGATGTATTGATTTTGGGTCAGCGTGAAATAATCGTTGAAGGTTTTTTGCTGTTCCTTTGTCA
>BNXR01000055.1 GCA_025999735.1 Bacteroidia bacterium
CGGATGCAGAACAGCGGTCTAACCACTACGTACGTGAAGTCCGCCAAACGGAAATATTCCCGAACAAAAACGTCACTTCGGGTGAGGTAAGCATTGTTTCCACCCTGTCGCTGGCTTATTACCCCCAAGAAAAAGGGCCTTACAATTTTGATGTCGCCGCATCCGGTGTTTCTGCCGGTGTGGACGCAAGCGGGAAGTTGTTGTCCCCTGAATCTCGTTGGGGTGGCATCATGCGCTCGATGCAAACAAATGATTTTGAGGCTGCTAACGTACAGTATATCGAAATGTGGATGATGGACCCATTCATCTATAATGGAGCGCATCGGGGCGGGGATATTTACATTGACTTGGGTAATATTTCGGAAGACATCTTGCGCGATGGGCGTAAATCATTCGAAAACGGATTACCGGTTTCTGCTGCTGCCACGAATGTGGACACGACCATTTGGGGACGTTTGCCCAAAGCGCAGTCCATGGTCAACGGTTTTGATAATAACAGTCAGTCGAGACGCTATCAGGACGTTGGTTTGGACGGTTTGAGCAGTGACGATGAACGCATTCATTTTTCTGATTATCTAACAGACTTGCGCACGATACACGGACAGTCCAGTCCGGCCTATCAAAGTGCCTATAACGACCCTGCCGGTGACGATTATCACTATTTCAGGGGCACAGACTACGATGCCCGCTCTTTACCAATACTCGCTCGCTACAAGCGTTTTAACGGAACGGAAGGCAACTCGCCGACTGCGGATATGTCCCCCGAATCTTATACAACGGCAGCCACGACTACTCCGGATGTCGAAGACATAAACGGCGACAATACACTCAACGAAACAGAAGCCTTTTACCGCTATAAACTCCACTTGAACCCCACCGAAATGGAAGTGGGCAAAAACTATATCACCAATGTCACGACCGCGAATGTGGAATTGGCGAACGGAAAACAGGAAGAGGTGAAGTGGTATCAACTGAAAATCCCTGTAAACAAAGCTGACAAGGCTTATGGAGAAATCAGCGATATGAAGTCCATCCGCTTTATGCGCGTGATGTTAAAGGGATTTCAGGATAGTGTGGTCGTGCGACTTGCTTCGCTTGAATTAGTGAGAGATAATTGGCGGAAATACGAAGAACCGCTTGACGACCAACTTATTGTAGGTACGGGGACGGTTTTTGACCTGTCCGCCGTGAGTTTGGAGGAGAATGCATCCAAAACGCCTGTAAATTACGTACTTCCACCCGGCATAGATAGGGTGGTGGACGTGACAAATCCACAACTTAAACAGTTGAATGAACGCTCGATGCTCTTGCGCGTAGAGGATTTGAAAATCGGAGATGCTCGCGCTGTTTACAAAAACGTCAGCTACGACATGCTGCGCTATAAAACTATCCAAATGGACGTTCATGCGGAAGCGTTGCCGGGCTTCGACCTGCGAGACGAAGAATTGACACTTTTTTTACGTATCGGCAGTGACAATGTAAACAACTACTACGAGTATGAACTGCCTCTGAGCCTGACACCCGAAGGTTTCTATGATGCTGACAACGGTCGTGGGATTGTTTGGCCGGAGAAAAACCGCATATCCTTGCCTCTACGACTTTTTCAGTTGCTGAAACAAAATCGCAACACGGAGAACGCAGACAACTCAGATGTCTATCAAAGGCTGATAGCCGACTTATTGCCCGATGCCAATCCCACAATGCGCACCCACACTGTAAGGATGAAGGGAAAGCCCAGCTTAGGGGAAATTAGAACCGTCATGATAGGACTTCGCAACCCCAAAAGCGGGAGTGGTGACAAATCAGTGGAAGTGTGGGTGAATGAATTGCGACTCTCCAATTTTGATAACCAAGGCGGATGGGCAGCCAATGTGCGTATGACCACCAAGTTAGCAGACTTGGCGACCGTCACTCTTGCCGGTAGTCATCGCACAGCCGGATTTGGAAGTATTGACCAAAAAGTCGGTGCAGTTAAACGCGAAGATTTTAGCTCGATGGACTTCTCTACCAATATCGCCTTCGGGAAATTTTTCCCTGAACACTGGGGCGTGCGGATACCAATGTATTACGCCTATTCCAATCAGACAATCACGCCGGAATACGACCCTCTGGATACAGATATACCCTTAGATGTAGCCATAGCAAGTGCTTCCACAAAGGCCAAAAAGGATTCTATCAGACGCAATGCCGAAGATTATGTGATGCGTAAAAGTCTGAATTTTACTAATATAGGTATTGAAAACAGAAATAGTAAAGGCGGTATCCTAAGCATCTCAAACATCGGACTTACCTACTCATATAACAAGGAATTTGGACGTAATGTAAACACAGAGAAGGATTTACGAAAAGACCACCGCGGTTTGGTGAGTTACATTTATAACGGTACGCCCAAATCGGTAGAGCCTTTTAAGAACACAAAAGCACTCAATTCGCCGTCTTTAAAATTAATCAAAGACATCAATTTCAGTTATATGCCGGCGATGCTTTCGTTTACAAACGATATGTCGCGGAACTATCGGGAAGTGACATCCAAGAATTTATCGAATACCGATATGCTCATTCTTCCTACGGTCGATAAGGATTTCCTTTGGCAACGGGACTATGGCTTTAAATGGAACATCATGAGAAACCTTTCCTTTGACTTTCGTGCCTCTGCCAAAGCGCGAATTGACGAGCCGCAGGGGATTATTGATAAGGAATATGACCCCGACAAATATTCCCGTTGGAAGGACACCGTATGGCATAACATCTTAGACGGCGGTCGTCCGGTGAACTACAATCACAATTTTGACATCACCTACACCGTGCCGATAAACAAACTGCCGGGCTTAGACTGGACATCGATGCGACTATTCTATTCCGGTCGCTACGACTGGCAGGCAGCACCACTTACAAGAGATTCCACTAATCACGGAAATACCATCCGCAACGCTAATGCCAAACAAATTAGTACCACCCTGAATGTGAGTAGTTTATACATGAAAGCGAAACCTATATCTGATATTCTCAAGCCCGGCAACAAGAAGAAAACAGTCAATTTCACAGGCGCGGCAACCAATCTTGTTAAAAATAAGCCGTTCACTATAGCACACAACCTTAAAACCCGTGATATCAAAGTTACCGTGACGGACCCTGCCGGTAAAAAAGTGAGAATTGGCTACCAGGCAACAGGCAAAAACAAGGTCAAAATCACCCCACAAGAGACGTTGGAAACAGCCACCGTCGCGATAACAGGCACAGAAGAGCAGTCCACCGCAGGCAAATTAGGCAAGTTTGGTTTGGAATTTCTGACCGGTATCAAGAACATTACCGTTTCGTATTCGGAAAATAATGCTTCCACCTTACCCGGCTTCCTACCCGAAGCACGCTGGCTGGGACAAGAAGGCTACGAAGGACGCTCAGCCCCCACGTTCGACTTTCTGATTGGCAGACAGGATGAAAAATTTGGTCTCCGCTCGGCCGAAAAAGGATGGCTCACGACCGATACCACCTTAAACAGTCCCTTTATCATGGACTTTTCGCAAACACTCACAATAACCTCTTCATTTGAGCCGATTCAGAAATTGCGCATAGAACTGAGAGCCGAGCGCAGCTATTCTAAAAATATGAATGAGTATTTGATGTATAGCAATTCACAATTTACGGAGATGAACAAGCTCTACAATGGCAATTTCAGTATGAGCATCGTCTGTATCAATAACGCATTCAGTAAAGTAGGGGGAGACGTGGAGGCGTCTGCCGGTGTGTATCGCAAATTTTTGGACAAACGTGCTGATGTATCTAAAGAGCTGGCTATGAAGCGTTACGGAGTCGTGTATGAAAATTATGAACTGCTTACGGCGAATGGCAAGCCGAGTGGTTTTTATGAAGGCTACGGTGCCGCTTCACAGGACGTTTTAATCAGTGCTTTTAACCGCGCTTACGGCGTTGGGGACTACAATGGATTAGTACCCACAGTGCTTGCTATGCGCCCCAACTGGCGAGTGAATTACCGTGGATTAACGGATATTCCCGGTATGCAAGTGCTTTTCCGCTCTTTTGATTTGTCACATTCCTATTCGAGCAAATATTCCATCGGCTCCTACACTACCAACGCCAAATACGGAGAAGAAGACGGATTAGCTGTCATCAAAGATATGCAAAATAATTTCTTACCTCTATATGATGTAAATACCGTGTCTATAAGTGAGAATTTGAACCCTCTGTTTGGAGTAGATATGGGCTGGGTAAACAATATGACCTCCCGTGTGAGCTTTAACCGCAAGCGCGACATCGCCCTGAGCCTCACCAACTCCCAGATTACCGAAACTGCGAGTAACGAAATTATCATCGGTGCCGGTTACCGCTTTAGCAACCTGCCGTTATTCTTTAACAATGTAAAATTAGAGAATGACATCAACCTTCTCGCCGATTTCTCCATACGCCAGAACAATGCTATCATCCGACGGGTTTCGGAGTCTGTAAACCAATTGACAGCGGGACAGAAGGTGTTGAGCATCAATCTTTCGGCAGACTACACCTTTAATAGTCAGTTGAATTTCCGAATATTCTACGATAGAGTGGTCAATACGCCCTACGTTTCTCTGGCCTATCCTACCCGTAACACCAATTTTGGTCTAAGTGTACGATATACATTTTCATATTGAGTAGAGACGGGGCATGCCCCGTCTCTACCTGTGTAGGGGCGTTTCATGCAACGCCTTGATACGGCAGTTTATGTTTCATGCAGCCAATCTTCGAGTAGAGCGCGCACTTCTGCACGTTTGCAGGTATGGATTTGTTCGGTGATTTGTTTTCTTACGGATTCTTCTATTCGTGGCAGATTTTCTATAATGGTGGCAGCCTCTAAGCCTACGATTAACTCATCTTCCACCAAAAGATGCGCGAACAAGTCGGCATACTCGGAAAAATCAAGTGAAGATGCCCATACTATTTGCAATAAGAGGGCTTTCACTTTCGGTGAAGGCTCCTTCTTGATGCGTTCTATCAGGATGCCTCGAAATGAGGTGTCTTTGATGTCTGCCAAAAAGCGCGTTAACAAAATGACACGAGCCCCTTTATTTTGGCAAACAATATCCAATAAATCGGGAACGATAGATATATCGCCTTCTTTTTCTAATATTTCGAAAGCGTGTGCTTGAACTATAAAGTCGTCGCTTGCTACTTGTTGCAGCAGTAGGTTTTTATTTTCCACTTTTCTTAACTCTGGGGTGATATTGGTTGATGGTATCCTTTAAGTAGTTGTTGTCCAAGTGGGTATAGATTTCGGTCGTCAGAATGGATTCATGTCCGAGCATATCTTGAACAGCCCGAAGGTCTGCACCACCACTCACTAAATGGGAGGCAAAGGAGTGACGAAAGGTGTGTGGAGAAACCTGCTTGTTGATACCGGCTTTCCTTGCTAAATTCTTTATAATATTGAAAATCATTATTCTGGATAGTGTGGCACCCTGCCTATTCAAGAACAAAATATCTTCGTGTCCTCGCGCAATCTTCATCTTCGCGCGAAAGGTTTCCAGATACAATTTTATTTCTCGCTTGGCAGTTTTGCTCAGGGGAACGATGCGTTCGCGATTACCCTTTCCTTCCACTTTGATAGTGCTGGTACGAAAATTTATGTCCGACAATTTGAGGGTCGTTAATTCAGAAACACGCAGACCGCAAGAATACAGGGTTTCAATAATCGCTTTATTGCGTTGTCCATCAGGCCTACGTGCATTGATAGTGTTTAGCATGGCATCCACCTCTTCGACGGTCAGGACATTGGGTAATTTGCGACCAATTTTGGGAGATTCCAACAACTTACTCGGATTATGAGTCATGACATTGTCATAAGCGAGGAACTTAAAAAGAGACCTTATACTGGAAGTGCAACGGGCTTGCGTCCGATTTGATATCCCTGTTTTACAGACACTTGCGATGTAGTCCTTCAATAATTCATACGTAACGTCCTCTACGTTCACCACTTTCCGTTCGTTAACACAATAGTTCGATAACCTTCTGATATCGGTGAGATAAGCCTCAACAGAATTAGACGACAGCGATTTCTCTAACACTAAAAAAGTCCGATAGTTTTCAATGGCATTTTCCCAAGTCATAATCTTTTGTCTTTTATTTTTGATTAATTATTTTTTTATGAATTACAAAATTATTGTTTAATTTTGGATTTTGAAATAGACAACATGATTTATTTAAAAAGATGATGAATATTCTTATATTAAATGGTCCTAATTTGAATTTATTAGGCACCCGAGAGCCGGAAATATATGGTAAACAGAAGTTTGATGACTACCTGAATTTCTTGCAGTGCAAATACAAAGACGTTACCCTCCACTATTTTCAGTCCAATGTGGAGGGAGAGTTAATAAACAAATTGCATGAGGTAGGCTTTGATTACGACGGCATAATCTTCAATGCAGGAGGCTATACGCACACGTCCGTAGCCTTAGCAGATGCCATAAAAGCGATAAAAGCACCTGTCATAGAGGTACATATCTCCAATACAGCCCAAAGAGAGGAGTTCAGGCATCATTCTTTTCTGTCGCCAGTATGCCAGGGCACTATTATCGGATTCGGAATGAACTCGTATGAACTTGCCTTACAAGCCTTTAAAATGTAGGAATGTAAAATATGACAACACGAAGAGATTTTTTGAAGAAGAGCGGACTTGCCTTAGCAGCAGCGACAGTTGGCAGTATTACTCCATTGAGTGCAGCAACAGGCAAGATAAGGAAAAGTTCGTACAAAACGAATCGCCCTCCCTTAGCGAAACGTAATTTTTCGTCCAAAGCAGTCGAAGAACTTATCGTTTCGGTGAAAGCTAAATTGAAAGACCCTAAGTTGGCGTGGATGTTTGAAAATTGTTTTCCCAATACCTTAGACACGACCATAAACTTTAAAATGAATGGGACACGTCCGGACACCTTTGTTATCACGGGAGACATTGATGCGATGTGGTTGAGGGATTCTGCCGCACAGGTGTGGCCCTATCTGCCCCTTTGTAAAAATGACGAGCCTCTCCGGCTACTGATTGCGGGCGTTATCAACCGACAAACCCGTTGCATACAGTTAGACCCGTATGCAAATGCGTTCTATGCTGATGATACCAAAGAGAGCGAGTGGAAGTCCGATATGACAGAGATGAAAAAAGGACTGCACGAGCGGAAATGGGAAATTGATTCCCTCTGCTACCCTGTTAGATTGGCCTATCATTATTGGAAAACGACCGACGATACAAGCGTTTTCCACACAGACTGGCAAAAGGCTATGGGATTGATATACAAGACGTTTACGGAACAACAACGAAAAGCAAACAAGGGTCCCTACCGATTTATGCGTGCAGCAGAAAATAAAACAGACACTCTCGCTTGTTACGGTTGGGGACAGCCGGTGATGCCCGTTGGACTAATTGTTTCTTGTTTCCGTCCCTCCGATGATTCTACGGATTATGGTTTCTTGATACCTTCCAACTTCTTTGCTGTCACCTCGTTACACCAGATTGCCGAGATATATCGAGAGGTCATTAAAGAACCCAACTTTGCCGAACAGTGCGAGGTGCTGGCCAAAGAAGTAGAAAATGCACTTCAAAGGTACGCTGTCTTTACGCGCGAAAATATAGGAAAAGTATATGCGTATGAGGCTGATGGCTTTGGGAATGCTACCTTTATGGATGATACCAACGTACCGAGTTTATTGGCACTTCCTTATCTTGGCTGTGTCCCTGTTGAAGATGAAATTTACCAAAATACCCGAAAACTCGTTTGGAGCGAAAACAATCCCTATTTCTTTAAAGGTACACTTGCCGAAGGAATTGGCGGTCCACATATAGGCTATGAAATGGTATGGCCTATGAGTATGATTGTTAGAGCACTGACCTCGACTGACGATGACGAAATCAAGCACTGTATCCGTACTATCAGAGACACAGACGCTAATACCGGTTTTATACACGAGTCTTTTCATCAAGATGATTGCAAGAACTTCACCCGCAGTTGGTTCGCGTGGGCAAACACGCTGTTCGGAGAGTTAATCGTAAAAACGGTAAATGAAGACAAAATAGAATTATTGAACACTCTGTAAGAGCACATATTAATTTAGAAATTTAGAAATTTAGAAATTTAGGAATAAAATGCAACATCACACAAAAGGCATACCGATTTCGTTCATGCTCTTAGGGCTACTCTTCGTGGTATGTCTCATCACGTCTAATCTGTTAGAAACCAAAATCCTTCAAGTGTGGGGAATCGGCATGACCGCAGGTTTGCTTGTTTTTCCGATTTCCTATATCATCAACGACTGCATTGTAGAAGTCTGGGGCTTTAAAAAGGCGAGGTTGCTTATTTGGCTTGGCTTTGCGATGAATTTTTTAGTGATATGTTTCACCCAAATAGCGATTTTATTGCCAGCAGCACCGTATTGGGAAGGTGCCACCGGTTTTAATTTTGTTTTTGGCTTTGCGCCCCGCATCGTATTCGCCAGCCTTTGCGCCTTTCTGTTAGGCTCTTTCACGAATGCGTATGTGATGAGCAAGATGAAAATCGCTTCCAGCGGGAAACACTTTTCTGCTCGGGCTGTCGTTTCTACCTTGGCAGGCGAAAGTATCGATTCATTGATTTTCTTTCCCATTGCTTTTTTTGGCATGATGCCCATCGAAGAACTGCTACAGATTATGGTCGTACAGGTCATACTAAAATCGCTGTATGAAATTGTGGTACTCCCTCTGACGGTAGTAACTGTGCGCTATCTGAAGAAAAAGGAAGAGTTAGATGTGTTTGATGAGGACGTTTCGTATAATATTTTGAGAGTTCGAGAAATAGATTAAAAAAACTACCTCTTTTTTTGCTTTCAATAAGATTTGTATAATTTTGCCTGCGAATATATAATATCACAACTAACAATATGAATTTTGATGTACTCATTATCGGAAGCGGTCCCGGCGGATATGTGGCAGCCATCAGAGCGGCACAATTAGGGATGAATACTGCCCTTATAGAAAAAGATGAATTAGGTGGCGTATGCCTGAATTGGGGGTGCATACCGACAAAGTCTTTGCTGAAATCCGCACAGGTATTGGACTATGCCCGTCATGCAGATGCCTACGGTATTAAAATCGCGGAAGCGGTGCCGGACTTTCAGGCAATTATCGCCCGCAGTCGGGAAGTAGCAAATAAAATGAGCAAAGGTGTCCACTACTTACTCCAGAAAAACAACATCACTGTCTTTCATGGACAAGGAAAACTAATGGATTCCCAACAGGTGGAAATCACTGATGCTGACGGAAATAAACGTACTTACTCTGCCTCACATATTATTTTGGCGACTGGTGCACATTCCCGACAACTTCCGACGATGCCACAGGACGGTAAGCGTATCATCGGCTACCGGCAGGCCTTGACACTTGAGCACCTGCCGAAATCCATGCTCGTCGTTGGTTCCGGTGCTATCGGCTCCGAGTTGGCATGGTTCTACAATAGTATGGGTACACAAATCACCCTCGTAGAATTTATGCCCACCATCGTACCACTTGAAGATGAGGACATTGCCAAACAGTTAGGTCGCTCGTTCAAAAAAGCAGGTATGACCATACTGACAAATTCGTCAGTCGAGAGTGTGGATAGCAGTGCCGATGTGAATGGTGGGAATCTCCTGAAAGTGAGTGTCAAGAATAAAAAAGGCGAACTCGAAACGCATGAGGCCGAAATAGTCTTGTCCGCTGTGGGCATTGAGCCTAACATTACAGGCATCGGTCTGGAGGAACTTGGCATCGTGACGGAAAATGGGCATATCAAAGTGGATGAATACTACCGCACGAATGTGGTCGGCGTATATGCAATCGGGGACATTGTTGCCGGTCAGTCCTTGGCACATGCGGCTTCCGCAGAGGCGATTTGCTGCATTGAAAAAATCGCGGGACTCACCACAACGACCGTTGATTACGGCTGTGTACCGGCTTGTACCTACACAAGTCCAGAAGTGGGCAGTGTCGGCTTATCTGAGGCAAAAGCGAGTGAGGCAGGATACGAACTGAAAGTCGGGAAATTCCCCTTCACGGCATCCGGAAAAGCAAGTGCCGCAGGTGCAAACGACGGTTTCGTAAAATTAATCTTTAACGCAAAAGACGATACCCTCCTCGGTGCACACCTTATCGGTGACAACGTGACCGAAATGCTCGCGGAATTAGTCCTTGCCAAGAAAGAAAAAATAAGTGCCCGTACGCTGATGAAAACAATACATCCTCATCCAACAATGAACGAGGCTGTGATGGAAGCCGCTGCCGATGCTTATGGGGAAGCTATTCACCTGCTCAACAACCATTCCTAAATTTCTACATTCCTACATTTCTACATTTCTACATTTCTACATTCCTACATTCCTACATTTCTACATTTCTACATTTCTACATTCCTACATTTCTACATTTCTACATTTCTACATTCCTACATTCCTACATTCCTACATTAATAATAGAAACCATGAAAAACACAAAACACATCGTCATCATCGCCGTCACCATCCTAAGTTGCTGTTTCACCGTTGCAACTTCCGCCCAGTCCGCCACAGAGTGGCTGCAACTATCTCCCTTAGAGGTCACTCTACCGGCTCTATCGTCTGTCAAAGACGTTGACGATAAGATATTTAAAGAAGATATGCTCATAAGCTACTCTACAATCGCTATCCGCAACCTTCGCCCCAAAGAGCATGCACGAGAAGCCCTCTTTCCGGCTCTCCAATGGGAAAAAGTATCCACCATGCAAGCCGACACCCTGATGTACAACGTACCCGATGTAATCGACGTGTCTAATAAGGCCGCATCCGGCTCAAGCAATAACCCAGCTATCAACCCTACTATCAATACATACGCCACCTATCTCTGCAACGAACAATGGCTGTCCGGCACACTCAAACTCACCCTCTTTTGCTCCGCTGAAGTATATATTGACGGCAAAAAAGAACTCACATATACAAGCCCAAATATAAGCCCACATATAAACACAAATATAAACACAAAGGCAAGCACCAAGAAAGATACAGCAGAGTGCAAAACAGTGAAATGCACCCTCATACCGGGAAAACACAGCGTCATTATTAAAACCCTTTCCAAAGGAGGAAAACAATTTGCCGCCGCCTTCACCGCTGAACTGCCGAAAAACACCCGTATCGCCTTCACCACCGACCCACAGAGAGGCAAAAACCTTGACGACGTCCTCAGTGGCGTGCGAGTAAGCAGTGCATCCATCTCGCATGACGGCAAATACGCCCTCATCACCACCTCCGAAACAATCGACGGAGTCGCCAAAACAAACACGGACATTTATCGTGTCGCCACCAAAGACATCGTTTACTCCCCCCTCGCTAACTCCCAATGGCTCCCCGGTAAGAACAAAATAGTGTACACCAAACAAGAAGGAAAAGCCCACTCCCTCTACACCTACGACTTAGAGGACAAGACCACCGATTGCTTGATTAAGAACGACTCCGCTGTCAAAAACTATACCTTTTCACCCGACCTCTCCTACCTGCTCTACACACAGTCGGAATCATGCGAAGACAAAGCGTGGCAGTTGCGAAAATTAGACGGCATCGAAGATAGACAACCTTACTACCGCAACCGTTCATGGCTCTGCAAGTACGATATTGCCACCGGTCTGCGCACCCGCCTCACGTGGGGAAACCTCAGCACCTCCCTACACGACATCAGCCGCGATGGAAGCAAATTTATCTTCTCCACCTCCATGCACGACTACAGCGAATACCCATTTCGCAAACAAACGGTCTATCTCTACGACCTGAAAACCAATCGTGCCGATACCCTTTGGGCAAACCTGCACTTCGGCGTTTCCTGTTCCTTCTCTCCCAACGGCGACCAACTACTCGTATCGGGCGGTCCTTCTGCCTTCGGGAAAATAGGTGAGAACGTCGGCAAAAACCAATTAGTAAACCAATACGACACTCAACTATACCTGTTTACGATAGCGACCAAACAAGTAGAGCCTATCACCAAAAACTTCAATCCAAGCATCAGAAACACTTACTGGCACAAAAACGGTAACATTTATTTGACTGTCAGTCAGGGCGATTACCAACCCCTTTATGCCTACAACGTAAAAGATAAAACCTTCCGCAAAATGGATGTCCCGGGCGATTTAATAGAACAGTTTGAGGTGGCGGAAAACGGCAACACCCTGATTTATAATGCCTCTGATGCCCAACATCCGACCGCCATTTACACCTGCGAATTAGACGTCCTCCATAATAAAGAAACCGCCACTCTGTGGGCAGACCCTAACAGGGGAAACTACGAAAATGTCACATTCGGCGAACTCAAAGACTGGGACTTTCAGTACAGTAAAACAACCCTGATTGACGGTCGCTATTACCTGCCACACGACTTTGACCCAACCAAAAAATACCCCTTAATAGTCTATTATTATGGCGGTACGACACCTGTCACAAGAAGTTTCGGTGGCAGGTATCCCTTCAACTTCTTTGCTGCCAACGGATACGTCGTATATGTCCTGCAACCATCCGGTAGCATTGGCTATGGCCAGGAATTTTCTGCCCGTCACCAAAACAACTGGGGTAAGATTACAGCCGACGAAATCATCCGTTCCACAAAGGCATTCCTCAAAGCCCATCCGTTTGTGGATGCCCACAAAGTCGGCTGTATCGGCGCATCATACGGTGGGTTCACTACCATGTACTTGTGCACACAAACAGACATTTTCACGTGTGCGATTTCTCATGCCGGCATATCCTCCATCTCCGAATACTGGGGGTACGGTTACTGGGGATACGGTTACAGCACTAACGCTACCGCCCATTCGTACCCATGGAATCGCAAGGACATATATGTGGACCAAAGTCCTCTCTTTAACGCCGATAAAGTACGTACTCCCCTCCTACTCCTGCACGGAACAAAGGACGTAAACGTACCCTTCGCCGAGAGTTTTCAATTCTATACGGCACTCAAACTACTGGGGAAAGAAGCTGAATTAGTGATGATTAAAGATGCCGACCACCACGTTGTAGAGTACAAACAGCGTATCCTCTGGCAGAACAGCATCATCGCCTGGTTCGACAAATACCTCAAAGACCAACCGGAATGGTGGAAAAACCTCTATAAAGATAAAAACCTATAAAAGCAGACGGGACAATGTAGAAACACAAGATTTTGTGTCTTACTTGTAAATCCCGTACTTTTGAGCTACTTTTGTGGCATATAACACGAATAAAGATGAATAACAACACAAGTATACACCGTCGGAAAATGCCTATTGGCATACAAACCTTTGATGAAATGGCAGCAGGAATGTGGGTCTATGTTGATAAGACTGCCCTTGTGTACGAGTTGGTACACGACGCCAAGCATAATTTCCTTTCCCGTCCGAGACGGTTTGGGAAGAGTTTACTTATTTCTACGCTTGCCGCCTATTTTCGTGGAGATCAGGAACTATTCAAAGGCTTGGCAATGGAAAAATTGGAAACGGAGTGGACTGAATACCCTGTCTTTGTTTTTGATTTTGTAATTGGCACCTACACTGAGAATGTCTCTCAGATAGAATCCTTTCTCAACGTAAAACTCTCCGAGCTGGAAAAAGTATGGGGTAAAGTTGAAGAAGAGGACACACCTGGACTGCGTTTT
>BNXR01000056.1 GCA_025999735.1 Bacteroidia bacterium
AACTATCAACCGATGGTCTTTCTAATTTTTTACGTCCCATAATTTTTATTCTATTTTAGAGTGCAAAGATAAAAAATAGCACCGGAAAAAAATAATTAACCATACATCCTCATTTTCAATATATTACGAGGTGTAAGATTTTGTGCCTATACTAATTCATCGTTTGCAAAAATATTTCTGTCAAGGGATTGATGCTTTTAGAAATTAGTTTTACTTTTGTCGTCTGAAAGTTATTTAAAAGGGTTTATTTACAGTTATTATTTGTTTCCCTAAATAGTGGAATTTTTTCAAAAAAACATCTTGAATGCTTTATTTACAACGCTTTGCAATGATTTATATAAAGGAATGTGAAATAAAAAATTATTAATATGGCAGATATTGCAACTAATGTAGTAAAAAAATTACAAGATTGTATTTTACGTAGGATAATGCTCATAGAAGAGGCTATTCAGTTCCCTTCGGGAACGCAAGGTGAACGTGTAAAAACGATTGTGAAGAATATTAACATAAATAAATCTGCCTGTTTTTCTAAACCAGGGAAAGAAGCAGCACGTAGAAAAAATCCTAATCTGTTTGATATGTACCCAAGTATTGAGCAAAATGGAGAAGAACTAATGCTAAGTTGGGCTTTTGAACAAATTTGGGAATACCTCATTAAAATATCTATAATTCAACAAGATACATTCAAAAAAGTATTAGTATTATTGTATAGACTTTGTTATTTTGTTGACCACCAAGAATTTACAGGTAGTTTTCGTTATTCTCCATCAAAAGATATTTTGGCTGAAATCAACAATTTGGAAAACTATGTTTTGAAAAATGGGTTTAAAGAAAAATTCGACACAATAGAAATTGAGTTATTGGATTTTCTGTATTTTGTTGATTTATTGGCGTGGAATGAAGATGTGAAATATAACACTACAAATGGAAAAGCATATTTTCAGAAAAATAAAAACGGACAATACAGTTGTTCTGCAAATTCTGCAAATAGAGGGCGGGTAAATACGATACTGTCAATAATTTCTGCTCCTATAATGATTAGTAAGTTCATAAATAATATCATTGAAAGTACAAAAACAAATGGAATAATTGATGTTAAATTAATAACTACGACTATTCAAAAATTTACTAAAACGAGAGGTTTGTGCATACTTTCAAACAAAGAGTTACTGAGTTTTCTTCAGCCGTATCTATTACAATAAGTTATGACAGAAATTTTCAAAAATAAAGTTTTTAATGAAGATGTGCGCAAAGTGCTAAAATCCATTCCCGACAACTCACTTGACATGGTTTACGGCGACCCCGATTACAATGTGGGTATCAGCTATGCAGGGAAAAATTATACCCAAAAATGGAGCGATTACATTGATTGGTACGTTGAGCTTACAAAAGAATGTATGCGAGTATTGAAACCGACAGGCAATTTGTTTATGATGAATTATCCCAAGCAAAATGCATATTTACGTGTAAAATATTTAGATGCTCATGCTTTC
Organism: Bacteroidia bacterium; assembly: GCA_025999735.1. GTDB lineage: Bacteria > Bacteroidota > Bacteroidia > Bacteroidales > Marinifilaceae > JAISHE01. Next base: position 1,494 of record BNXR01000056.1, read on the forward strand.
GATGTGCATGATTATGTTTGGATTTATAATACTAACGTAGGGCATAGTCCAACTAAATTTACTACGGCACACCGAAGTATTTTACACGCAACAAAAAGTAAAGACAACGCTTTTTACAAAGATAATGTTGCCGTACCGTATCAGAATCCAACAGATAAACGCATTATGGGTAGAATTGCCGCAGGACATTTGGGACGTATGCCTTATAGCTGGTTTTATTATGACTTAGTTAAAAATGTGAGTAAAGATAAAACATTTCACTCATGCCAAATTCCTTTGCCTCTTGTAGAAATGCTTATTAAATCGTGTACCCAAAAAAATGATGACGTGTTCATTTTGTTTGGCGGAAGTGGCAGTGAATTAGTTTTATGTCAGAATTTGAAAAGAAATTTTATTAGTTGCGAACTACACCCCGAATATTATCAAATGATTGTAGATAGGTTAAGTAACGAAGGGCAAATAAGAGACGAATATAGGTTGCATTTTGTTCAACATAAAAATGCAACAATTGCTCAGACTCCATCATTATTTAATTTTTGCTAAAAGACATTAAAATGCTAACCAACGCAAGTTATTTTGCATTTACAGCTACACCTAAAAACAAAACGCTCACGGACATTAAAGCCGTACAAGATTAGAATAAAATGAAGACACATCTGTTTTTTCTTTTTATATTGTTCATTCAGTTACCTTTACAGGCGCAATCCGATTACCCGAAGATACGGATTTCCGAAGACGTCGAATGGATAAAACTTTCGGAAAAGGCATACGTTCATGTATCTGTTTCCGAAATAGACGGATTCGGCAAAGTATCTTCCAACGGCTTGATTTTGGTAAGCAAGGACGAAGCGTTTCTTTTTGACACTCCGGTAACCGACAGTCAAACGGAAACTTTGGTGAAATGGATTGCCGATTCGTTAAAAGCCACAGTTTCTACTTTCGTTCCCAACCATTGGCACGAAGACTGTCTTGGCGGCTTGGATTATCTTCATTCAAAGGGCGTAAAATCATACGCCAATCAGATGACGGTTGATTTGGCAAAAGAACATGGAAAGCCTGTTCCACAAAACGGATTTACAGATTCCCTGCAATTAAACCTGTATGGCGAAGATGTTTACTGTTATTATTTTGGTGGCGGTCATTCGACGGATAATATTGTGGTTTGGATTCCTTCCGAAAAAATCCTGTTTGGCGGATGCATGGTAAAAGACATTCATTCCAAAGGACTTGGAAACCTGTCGGATGCCCAACCGGAAGAATGGGCAAAAACCATTCAAAAAGTGATTGGGAAGTTTCCCGAAGCAAAAATTGTCATTCCGGGGCATGGAGGGATTGGCGGAAAAGAATTATTGCAGCATACAAAAGAATTATTGAAAAAATGAAAACAGCCATCATTTACACATCCAAGCATGGAACGACCGCCAAAGCTGCGCAAATGATTGCCGGGCGATTAACCGACTGTCAGGTATCAATCATTGACCTGAAAAAAGTGAAATGTCCCGACCTCTATTCCTTTGATGGAATAATTTTAGGCACATCCATTTATGCCGGAACATCATCAAAAACGATGCAACGTTTCTGCAAGGACAACATCGAAGTATTGACACAAAAGAGATTGGCATTGTTCATTTGCGGAATGGAACCGGACACGTCCAAGCGACAACAGGAATTGACAAATGCCTATCCCCAGGCATTACATCAACATACCGTTTCAACATGCTTTGCCGGAGGTGAATTTCAGTTCGAGAAAATGAATTTCTTTGAACGGGCAATTATCAAGCGTATCGCTAAAACGGATAAAAGCGTTTCGGACATAAACAGCGATAATATAGATAGATTTGTACAGGAAATCAACAGGTAAGGAATCATGAGTCAATTATTAAAGGAACAAAATATCTTTCCGTCAAATGAAGTTTTAAAAGATGTACTCGGCAATGTTTACAATGTCTTTGAAGAAATGATAACGAGGCTAACTCAAGACGAATTTTCATTAACGGTCACTTGGAACTACTATAAAGACGGCAAATCATGGTTGTGCAAAGTTTGCGACAAGAAAAAGACAATCTTATGGCTTTCAGTTTGGGAAGGTTTTTTCAAAATCTCGTTTTACTTCACGGAAAAACACCTCGAAAGCATTGCGTCTTTGGATATTTCAGAGCAAATTAAAGAAGTATTTTTTCACACCAAACCGGCGGGGAAGTTAATTCCATTACTAATCAATATCAATACGAGAGAACAATTAACCGATTTACTGAAAATAGTAAAGTATAAAAAGGAATTAAAATAAAACAAGAAAGAAGAAAATATGGAACACGAAAACAAATCCATTCACGAATTTGACGTGAATTTAATCTGCGAATATTTCTCGTGGTTGGAACGGCAGGGACCCGGCAGTCCCGAAATGACCGTTAAGGCATTGAGTTTTATAGACAACCTTACCGCCGAATCGCAAATACTCGACCTCGGTTGCGGGACAGGCGGTCAGACAATGGTTTTAGCGCAACACGCGCCGGGGGATATAACGGGAATAGACCTCTTTTCCGCTTTTATCGACCAGTTCAACACCAATGCCGTTAAACTGGACCTGCAAGAGCGGGTAAAAGGCGTTGTCGGTTCAATGGACAATATTCCTTTCAGGGAAGGGGAATTTGACTTAATCTGGTCGGAAGGAGCAATCTACAATATCGGTTTTGAGCGGGGACTGAACGAATGGCGTAAGTTTTTAAACCCCGGAGGATACATTGCCGTTACCGAAGCGTCGTGGTTTACAGAAGAACGCCCTGCCGAAATCAATGACTTTTGGATGGATGCTTATTCCGAAATAAACACCATCCCACACAAAGTAGCACAAATGCAGAAAGCCGGATACATTCCTGTTGCTTCGTTTATCCTGCCGGAGAACTGCTGGACGGAGCATTTCTACGCCCCTCAAGTTGCAGCACAAGAAGTTTTCTTAAAAAAATATGCAGGTAATAAAACTGCCGAAGAGTTCATCGCAAGTGAACGGCACGAAGCACAATTATACAGCAAGTATAAAGCGTATTATGGCTATGTGTTTTATATTGGGAAGAAGAATGGTTACCCAATCGACTGATTTGAGCGTAGATAAAATTGCTACTGTAAAACGACAATCCGTCATTCAAAAAATGGATGGCTGATATGGTGTTTAATACGAACTATCAAATGGAAGAGAAAGTAGTGCAAAATTGAAATGAAAAAAACTATCATTTCCAGTTTACAGAAAAAATTAGCGATGTTGAAAAGGAAATCATTAGAAAAATACAGCATAACGAAATTAAATCATGATAAAAGAAGTGGCAGAAAAAATATCATCGTATAACCTGTTCAACAATTTGTTACCAGGTATTTTGTTCGTCTTCATAGTATCAGAACTTACCAAATTTAATCTGATATTAGAAAATAGCCTTATTGGAGCATTTGTTTATTATTTTATTGGCTTAGTTATTAATAGATTAGGCTCGCTTGTTATTGAGCCTGTTTTAAAAAGGGTCAATTTTGTAAAGTTTTCAGATTACAAGGATTATATTATCGCAAGCAAAACAGATAGCAAAATAGATTTGCTATCTGAGGAAAATAATATGTTTCGTACTTTTATTGCTTTATTTGCAAGTGTTTTATTGACTATCAGTTATGATAAAATTGCTGACTATTTTTGTCTTCCAAATAAAAACACAGCCATTGTTTTGATTGTAGGATTGTTGATATTATTTCTTTTTTCATATAGAAAGCAGACAAAATTTATCAAAAAAAGAGTAGAAAAACAAACTAATCAACCAATTTAGGAATAACACGAATCTTGTTATCATTCAAAATACCCATTATTGTTGGAAATCCTTGTTTTGATAGTTGTTCTGAAAGATGAATAAGTAATTTTTTATCCAAAGAACTCGGATTTGTAGAACATCCACTGGGGTGAGAATGCCACTCTCCTAAATATTGTATCTGGTTATCCGTGATTTTTCTATAAGTATTGTAGGTACTGATAATGCCTTCCTTTCCACGTTCAAAAGAAGTGGGAGTTTCTTCACTATCGGTTGGAGCAGCAATAGTATCATAAACGTAAATTATTTTTCGCTCCATGTCATGTGATCCAAGTAAAACACCACCCGTTTCGTTAGCCCACATTGCGCAAAATCAGTTTATTTCAAAAAAAATTCTATGTTTAATAACATAAAATCAGGCTAAACCATGCTCATTGGGGGATATTTCGTGTATTTTTCGTTGATTTTTGCTGAAAATTGCTATTTTTTGCCCTAAAATGGGTAATTTTTCATTTGTAGTACACAGGGGGGTATTGTGTATCAATATGTTATGTATTACTTTTGCGGCATGTATTTCAAGTTTTCATTACGGCATAATCCAACGATCAACAGAAGTGATGCTTACTGGCGTTTGGTAGAAAGTTATCGTAACCACGATGACCGGGTTTGTCATCGCACGTTGCTCAATATTGGCTTTTTGAGCGAGGATGTGAGCATTGAGCAGCTCAACTTGGTACGGCGTAAACTCGTTGAACGTCAAGACAATCTGACTAACACATTGTTTCGTCAAGAGGAAACAGAAGATGCCGTTGTCAATCAACTTACCGACGCATGGTGGAATCGCTTGATTGGCGAAAAGCGCATAGATACGGGCGAAACGCCGGCAAAAAAGCGTGGTAAAAATGGAGAGGTGCTGGAAACGATCTATTCTAACAGTTTGAAACACAGTGATGTCAAAGAGATTGGAGCAGAGTCAATATGCTTTCAAACGCTTGAACGACTGCAGTTTGCGGCATTTTTGAAAAGTCAGGGATTTTCTCAAAAAGAGATACAATTGGCTCAGACACAGGTTATCAGTCGTGCTGTGCATCCTGCCTCCGAATTGGCTACGGCACAATGGATTAGAGAAAATTCAGCGGTATGCGAGTTGACGGGCTTTCCCGCCTCCCACATCAATAAAGACCGCCTTTATCGTATGTCCAAAAAATTGTACCATCTGCACACAGAACTTGAACATTATTTTTCCAAAACGACCAACGAACTCTTTGATATAGAGGATAAAATCATACTTTATGACCTAACGAACACCTATTTTGAGGGCAGAATGACGAGGAGCAAAATTGCCAAACACGGTCGCAGCAAGGAAAAACGCTCGGATTGTAAACTCATCGTTTTAGCCGTAGTCATTAATCCACAGGGATTTATAAAGCACTCATCCTTGCTGGAAGGCAATATTGCCGACCCCAAAACGCTCAAGCAGGTGGTTATTGACCTTCGGGCGAAGACGACCATCGCCCAACAACGCGCCATCGTGGTGATGGATGCGGGCATTGCAACGGAAGAAAATTTGGCGATGTTAAAAGAAAATAATTTTGACTATATTTCTGTAAGTCGTTCTAATTTAAAATGTTATCAAGCAGTAAACGATTCAGAAATTGTTTGCACAGAAGACCGAAAAGGCCAGAAGATCGAACTGCTAAAAGTTGAAAGTGAGAAAAATGATGACTATTTTTTGAGAATAAAAAGTGAGGCTAAAGGCGAGAAAGAACGCTCTATGAACGCTCGCTTTCAGCAAGGTTTTGAGGATGGTTTGGAACGCATAAAGTCCTCATTGACAAAGAAAAGTGGCATCAAAATGGAAGCCAAAGTATACGAACGTATCGGTCGCTTGAAGGCAAAATATCCGTCCATTCACAAACATTACGACATCACGTTTCAGGTTGAAATCAAGCAGATTACCAAGAAACGGAAGAATCAATCAGAAGGAGTAAAAGAGCAGCGAATAGTGACTTTAATAGGATGGCAAGTAAAAGATAATGGGATAATTAACGAACAAAGTGGCATTTATTTTTTGCGCACTTCGATTCAAGATACCGAAAAAATACTTTGGGATTCCTACAACATTATTCGCGAAATAGAATCCACCTTTCGCTGCCTGAAAACAGATCTGGACTTACGTCCTATTTACCACAAAAAAGACCAAAGTTCATTGGCTCATTTGCACTTGGGATTACTTGCTTATCACGTAGTTAGCACAATTCGGTATCAACTCAAACTCCTGCCTCAAAACACCGAACAAAGCCAAGAAGAGTACAAACTTTATCATTCGCAATGGAAGGAAATTGTGCGGACAGCAAACACGCAAAAGGCAATAACGACAACGGCACAAAATGTTCAAGATGAGATAATTATCCTACGAAAATGTTCCGAACCAAGTCCCAAAGTTAAACTGCTCTACGACAAACTAAGACACCGCCCATATCCATTCCAAACGAAAAAATTTGTAGTACACAGACAGGTTTTTGAAAAAATTCAACTATCTGAATTACAACGACTTTATTCTGGATAGTGCGCAATGTGGGCTAAATTCCTACATTTCTAAATTTCTACATTATTTTTTTACAGCACCCCTTTTTGTTTGTTCAAAAAAAAACTGTACTTTTGGACGGTGGTTGTAGAGACGTGGCGTGACACATCTTTGTATGTTGCATGTAGATGAAAAATTCCTTTTTGTATGTATTATGATTGAAAATGTAAACTTTGACGAGACCGGTTTGATTCCGGCGATTATTCAGGATGTCGATACCCGTGTGATATTGATGTTGGGGTATATGAACGCCGAATCACTTCGCAAGACAGAAGAGAGCGGGAAGGTGTGCTTTTACAGTCGCTCACGCCAACGTCTATGGACGAAAGGAGAGGAAAGTGGTCACTTTTTGTATGTAAAAGAAATATTGGCCGATTGTGATAGAGATTCCCTGCTTATTAAGGCGACTCCTGCCGGTCCCACGTGTCACACAGGACAGGACACTTGCTGGGGAGAACCCAATACCAACGCGGATTTCCTTTTTACACTGCAAGATTTTCTTCGCAAGCGCAAGAACGATTCACCGGAAGACTCCTATACCGCCCGTTTGATTGCCAAAGGAATTAATAAGGTAGCCCAGAAAGTCGGTGAGGAAGCAGTGGAGTTAGTCATAGAAGCCAAAGACGACAACGAGGAACTCTTCCTGAACGAGGCGGCCGACCTGATGTACCATTATATTGTACTCCTCATTGCCAAGGGGTATGGCCTGGAAAATGTGGTGGAGGTGCTGAAAAACAGACATAAGTAGAAAGACATAAGTAGAAAGGTATAAGCATACGTAGAATAAATAAAAATACGTAGGAATAAGTAAACATACGTAGAATAAATAAGCATACGTAGAAATAAGTAAACATAAAAAAACAGAAACGGTGAATACAGCATTTCAGAAAGTTTATACGAAGATTACGCAGATAACGAAAGCGACTTGTTCACTGAAAGCGCAGGGTGTTGGCAATGATGAGCTAGCGATTGTGGACGGTCGCTTGGCACAAGTGGTAAAAATCTGGGGCGATGATATTACACTGCAAGTGTTCGCAGGAACGGAGGGTATTCCTACCAATGCAGAGCTTACATTTTTGGGCAAATCCCCCTCTATCAAAGTGGGGGAAGACTTATGTGGGCGTTTTTTTAACGCTTATGGTGACCCGATAGACGGTGGTCCTGCGGTAGATGGAGAGGAACGCGAGATTGGTGGTCCATCGGTAAATCCGGTGCGCCGCAAGCAACCTTCGGAGTTGATAGCCACCGGTATCGCCGGTATAGACCTGAATAATACCTTAGTATCCGGTCAGAAGATACCGTTTTTTGCCGATCCCGACCAACCATACAATCAGGTGATGGCTAACGTAGCCTTACGTGCACAGACCGACCGAATTATCTTAGGAGGAATGGGGCTGACGAATGACGACTACCTTTATTTTAAAAATATCTTTGACAATGCCGGTGCCTTAGATAGGATTGTAAGTTTCATTAACACAACGGAAAATCCGACGGTGGAGCGGTTGTTGATACCGGATATGGCTCTTACGGCGGCTGAATATTTTGCCGTAGACAAAAACGAAAAAGTGCTGGTATTGCTGACGGATATGACACTTTATGCTGATGCACTGAGCATTGTCTCCAATCGCATGGACCAAATACCGTCCAAGGATTCTATGCCCGGTTCGCTGTATTCCGATTTGGCAAAAATATATGAAAAAGCGGTGCAATTCCCTGCTGGTGGCTCTATTACGATTATTGCGGTGACAACCCTGTCGGGAGGCGATATTACTCACGCCATTCCTGATAATACAGGTTATATTACTGAAGGTCAATTGTTTCTGCGTAAGGATACTGAAACAGGAAAGGTGATTGTAGACCCGTTCCGCAGTTTGTCGCGTTTGAAGCAGTTAGTGATTGGCAAGAAGACCCGCAGAGACCACGGTCAGGTAATGAATGCGGCTATTCGTTTGTTTGCCGATGCTGCCAATGCACGGACGAAGTTGGAAAATGGCTTCGACTTGACAGATTATGACCGCCGTACGTTGGAATTTGCCAAAGATTATTCCAACGAATTGCTGGCAATAGATGTAAATATAAAAATAGAGCAGATGCTTGACACCGCATGGAGTTTGTTCGGAAAATACTTCACGAAGGCAGAATTAGGCATTAAAGCAGATATTGTGGCGGAGTTCGGACAATAATGTCAATCCTAATTTAGCAATTTTTGCGCAATCAAATCATTGCATTTGTGACTTGAATGTGAAAATATCAAAGCATATTTCAAGCGGGTCAATCTCGCGGCATTGGCATTTTTAAAATTAATGCTCTTTCCCAACATGATTAAAGAACTCCTTCCACAGCGTATCATTCAGTGGAGGGGTAGCAGTAATGGCTATTTGTTCTTTCGTGACAGGGTGCAGGAAACTGATGGAGCGGGCGTGTAAGCTGATGCCTCCGTTGGCATTGGAACGCGGAGCACCATATTTAAGATCACCCTTGATGGGGTAACCGATTTTGGCTAATTGGCAACGTATCTGGTGATGGCGACCCGTGCAGAGCTTGATTTCTAATAAGTAGTATTTTTGCGAACGACTGATTAATTTGTATTCGAGCACCGCCTTTTTGGTTCCTTTTTTCTCCTTGTCGAACGCATAAGATTTGTTCTTTTGGGCATCACGAAGGACATAATGCGTGAGGACACCTTTATCTTCGGGAGGCAGTTCGCTGATAATCGCCCAATATATCTTGGTGATTTCTTTGTCGTGCTCTTGAAACATTTGATTTAGTCTCACTAAGGCTTTGCTGGTACGGGCAAATAGGACGACACCACTGACAGGTCTGTCCAAACGGTGCGTAACTCCTAGAAAGACATCCCCTGCTTTGTTGTATTTTTTCTTGATATAGGCTTTGACAGCATCACTCAGCGATTCTTCTCCGCTTTCATCGCTTTGTACAATGTCCGACACCTGTTTGTTGACGGCGATAAGATGATTGTCTTCGTATAAAATTTCTAACATATCAATATTGTTCTTTGCTGTTCGGGAAATCTCTGTTTTTCACATCCTCTATGTAGTGACCGATGGCAACTTTCATTTCTTCGTAAAGGTTGTGGTAGCGACGCAAAAAACGGGGTGAAAATTCGTTATTGATGCCGAGCATATCGTGAATAACAAGTACTTGTCCGTCCACGCCACCACCGGCACCGATGCCTATAATGGGAATAACCAATTGCTTAGCCACTTTCTCGGCCAATGCAGCGGGGATTTTCTCTAAGACAATGGCGAAGCAGCCCGCCTCTTGAAGCAAGCGTGCATCATCCTCTAATTTATCTGCTTCTTCTTTGTTTTGTGCTCTGACGACGTAAGTGCCGAATTTGTTAATGCTCTGTGGTGTCAATCCAAGATGTCCCATGACAGGAATACCGGCACTCAGAATACGCTTCACGGATTCAAGAATTTCTGCTCCACCTTCTAATTTCACGGCATCTGCCGCAGTCTCCTTCATAATGCGGATAGCAGAAGAAAGTGCCTCTTTGCTGTTCCCTTGATATGTTCCAAATGGTAAATCCACCACCACTAAAGCCCTTTTTGAGCCTTTCACAACAGAGGCACCGTGATAAATCATCTGCTCCAAAGTAATTGGAAGCGTAGTCATGTGACCGGCCATAACGTTGGCAGCCGAATCGCCGACCAAAATGACATCTATGCCTGCTTCTTCCACAATGCGCGCCATAGAGTAGTCATAAGCCGTAAGCATACTGATTTTTTCCCCCCTTTGCTTCATCTCCGCTAATACATGGGTCGTTACAATTTTTACAGGTGATTGAATTGACATACAACTAAATTGAAATGTGAATATATAATATGGTAATGTGAATACGTTATGGTGATGTAAAGTAGATTATTGAAAGGTGCCGATGACGGTTTGGGAGCCTTTTGTTTTTTGACCGAGTTCGACACATATACGTGTGTCTAAGGGCAAAAACAAATCTACTCGTGAGCCGAATTTTATGAAACCGGCGTGTTTATTTTGTCTTGCTTTTTCGCCGACCGGAGCATACGAAACGATACGCTTGGCCACGGCACCTGCAATTTGTCGCATCAAAATGGTCACTCCTTGTTCGCTTTTGATAGCTATTGATGTACGCTCATTATCCGTTGATGATTTCGGTAAATAAGCTGCTGAAAACTTTCCTGTATGGTGTTTAAAATAGAGCACTTCTCCGTTAATGGGGAACCAGTTGATATGCACATTGAAGAGCCCCATGAATACGGACACCTGAAGACGTTTACCTTGAAAATATTCCGATTCCTCTGTTTCTTCAATGACAACAATTTTCCCATCGGCAGGTGCTAAAATGACATTGTCATCAACGGTGATTTCCCGATGTGGGAAACGGAAAAAATTGACACAAAATAGGTAAAAGATGGCTGAAAGAACCAAAACAATGCACCATACCAGAGGAGGAGCATCGCCAATTACATTGACAAACAGATGAACGATACCGTTTAGTAGTATAATGAATACCAAAAGCTTTATTAATAGCGCATATCCGGCTTTATGAATTCTCATGTATTCTCTTTTTTACAAAAATATCATAGTGAATAAAACGGGTGCAAAGATAAATCTTTTTTTTAAAAGGCTATAATAATTTTTCATGCGTCATTCAAAGTGATCCGGGCGGGATTCGAACCCGCGACCCACAGCTTAGAAGGCTGTTGCTCTATCCAACTGAGCTACCGAACCAATAGTTCCTTTTTTAGCGGTGCAAAAGTAGATGAATATTTCGAGATTTCCAAACGCACAACATGAAAAATAGGGCAACCAAAGGCTAAATATTTTTCTATAGCACCTCAAAAAAAAAGGATTTAGCCAATAATGCTTCCAAGTGTTTGGAAATTCCACAAATTCCATGTAATTTTGCACATCAATGTTTTGAGCGTTTTTGAGCGTTTTGAACAATTACCCCTTAGAATAAAAAATGAAAGTATTTGAAAATTTACGTATTGGAGTTAGACGTATTGGATGTAAAAGCAGATTATATTACGTCTTTACGACATTAGGATTGGGCTTAGGCTTGGGGTTGCTGTCTTTCAGTTGTAATAAACTTCCCGATTTTCCGGAACGACCTTTGCGGACGATTGTTGTTTATATTGGCATGGACGAGCAGGCTTTTATTGAAGACCAAACCGACGCTACGACCATAGAGCGATTGCTCAATAGTTGGGATGACAGTTTTAAAGGCAACTTGTTAGTATTTGTCGATAATGGCGGGACAAATTATCTGTTTCGTATCCATGGAAAGGACGGTAAAAATGTACTGGATACTGTCAAAGCTTACAGCAGTGAATATGCCAATTCTGCCGATCCAGAGGTTTTGAAAAGCGTACTTACAGATGTTAAGGAGTTATGGCCTGCCGTACATTACGGTCTGATTGTATCAACACACGGGACGGGATGGCTGCCACAAGGAATGATGGGGGCTCCGCGTTCTATCTCACCAAGGACAATCATCCATGACAGCGGTAATGGAAGCGGTAGCACTGAAATGAGCATCCAGGATTTTGCCGAAGCTCTTCCGTACAAATTTGATTTCATACTGTTTGATGCCTGCTTGATGGCTGGTGTAGAGGTCGTTTACGAATTAAGGGGTAAAACAGATTATGTTATTTCATCGCCAGCAGAAACCCTGTTGGACGGTATGGTCTTTGAAGGAACGGTGCGTAATTTGATGAAGGCTACTCCCGATTATCAGGC
>BNXR01000057.1 GCA_025999735.1 Bacteroidia bacterium
CCTACGAAAATGTTCCGAACCAAGTCCCAAAGTTAAACTGCTCTACGACAAACTAAGACACCGCCCATATCCATTCCAAACGAAAAAATTTGTAGTACACAGACAGGTTTTTGAAAAAATTCAACTATCTGAATTACAACGACTTTATTCTGGATAGTGCGCAATGTGGGTTAACAAAAATTCGTTTTTTTAGCAAGTGTTATTATATTTTGGATAAATATTTTTCAAAATTGATGGTTTTCAACATTTCGTACCACCCCACCGTCAAATTAAAGCGTATAGCCCCACAGAATGTCTTTTATGTTTTAAGAAAACGCTGATGTTTGTACCATGATTGTGTGTGCTGTTAGCAAAGCAAAGGTTGGAATGATAAATTATGAAATGAATTGCATTCCCAAAGTTTTATATTACCTTTGTGAGAAATAAAAAATACGAATATGGGAACAACATTTAATAAGATATGGATAAACTAAAAATAAATCAATACAAAACCTCGTTTGACGGGATTGCTCAATATATTGAAAACGAGCAGAAAGAACAGGTAGAAATTTGGTTCGCCCGCGACCTACAAGTTGTGTTGGGCTACGCTCGCTGGGAAAACTTTGTTGTGGCGATTAACCGTGCGGTAGAATCCTGTAAAACGCAGAATATCAACATTGATGATCATTTTCGTGAGGTCACGAAAATGATAGAAATTGGTAAAGGAGGAAAACGCGAAGAATTGCCGCCTGTAGAAGATATTAAAAAGATGGAACGCCGCGTGGCAAGAAATGAAAAGGAAATAGAACAATCTACAAAGAAATTACCGAAAGCGTCCCAAGAAGCACGAACTCTATCTGAATTTGGTTGTGATGGCTAAAAAATAAAATTATTACAGATGAAATATGACATTTGCGTGATTGGAGGTTGTGGGCACGTAGGTTTGCCCTTAGCCATTCTCTTAGCTTCCAAAGGGAAAGAGGTTTGTATCTTTGATACGAACGAGAAAGCGATTGAAGCAACCAAGGCGGGGATTATTCCTTTTACGGAAGAAGGCGCAGAACCACTGTTGAAAAAAGTTCTTAAAGACAACAAGTTACATTTTTCGACAACGCCCGATGTTGTTACTGAAAGCGAAACAGCCGTTTTGATTATCGGTACTCCCGTTGATGAGCATTTGAATCCCAAGTTTAGGATAATGAAAAGTGTGATTGACGAGTTGTTGCCCTATTTCTATGATGGTCAGTTACTTGTTTTGCGCAGCACGGTATATCCCGGCTTGAGCAAGCGGATTAATGATTGGTTTATTGAAGCCGGAAAAAACATCCACGTGGCTTTTTGCCCGGAGCGCATTTTGGAAGGCAAAGCCTTGGAAGAAATGGAAAATCTGCCCCAAATTATTTCTTCCTTCACGGAGGAAGGCGTGCAGCGCGCATCGGACTTATTCGCTTTGCTCACAAAAGATTTGGTCGTTGTGAATCCGATGGAAGCCGAGTTGGCAAAACTATTTACCAATTCGTGGCGTTACTTGAAGTTTGCCATTGCTAATCAATTTTATATGATTGCCAATGACTACGACCTTGATTTTTACAACATCCATCACGCCATGACCTATAACTACAACCGGACAAAGGACTTTCCGAGTCCCGGTTTTGCAGCAGGTCCTTGTTTGTTCAAAGACACCATGCAATTAGCGGCATTTAACAACAATAATTTTTTCTTGGGACACACCGCCATGCTCATTAACGAGGGATTGCCCAACTATGTGGTCAATTCGCTGAAAAAAAAATATGTCCTCTCGAAAAAAACAATCGGCATCTTGGGTATGGCCTTCAAAGCTGAAAGCGACGACATCCGCGAATCGCTGTCTTACAAGTTGAAAAAGATATTAGAAATCGAAGCCAAGCAGGTCTTGTGCGCCGACCCGTATGTGAAAGATGCGACGCTCACCGACGAAAAAACGGTGTTGCAGGAAAGTGACATCATCATTATCGCTGCACCGCATAAACGTTATAAACAACTGAAAATCAATGAGTTAAAAAATGGGGGGTAAAATAATAATAGATATTTGGAACATATTAAATAACGGAGGAAAGATATAATGAAAATTTTAGTTACCGGCTCAGCCGGATTTATCGCCAGCTATTTGGTCGAAGATTTGTTAAAGCGTGGTCATCAGGTTGTTGGAATTGACAATTACAGCAAATACGGGTTTATTGAAAAGAGTTACGACAAGCATCCCAATTATCATTTGGTGCAGGGCGATGTGAAAGATGCGCCCCTGATGCGGGAGTTGATTGCCGATTGCGACCAGGTGGTGGCGATTGCCGCGATGATTGGCGGCATTACGTATTTTCACGAATATGCCTACGACCTGTTGGCTGAAAATGAACGCATTACAGCTGCTACATTTGATGCCGCCATTTGGGCTTTTAAGGAAAAACACTTGAAAAAAATCAACGTCCTTTCGTCCTCTATGGTATATGAAAGTGCAAGTATTTATCCCACGCCCGAAGGTGAGCAGGTGAAATGCCCGCCACCGCTCTCGACTTATGGGTTTCAGAAATTGGCGTGTGAATATTTTGCCAAAGGTGCCTTTGAGCAGTATAAATTGCCTTACACCATCATCCGTCCGTTCAACTGTGTCGGGGTGGGGGAGCAACGGGCAAAAAATGAAAAAGAAATCCTGTCCGGCAACGTGAAATTGGCGATGAGCCACGTGGTGCCCGATTTAGTACAAAAAGTGTTGAAAGGACAAGACCCGTTGCACATTCTGGGCGCAGGCAACCAGATACGCCATTACACCTATGGCGGCGATTTGGCGCGTGGCATCCGGATGTGCATCGAAAGCGAAAAGGCAATAAACAACGATTTCAACCTCTCAACGCTTGTTTCGACGACGGTGAAAGAATTGGCAACGCTGATTTGGCAAAAAATCAACGGTGATAACCCCATCTCGTTCGTCAGCGACGAGGCTTACGAATACGACGTGCAAAAACGGGTGCCATCAGTAGAGAAAGCAAAAAAAGTGCTCGGTTTTGAAGCGGATACCGATTTGAGTACCACGCTGGACGAGGTGATTCCGTGGATAAAACGGCAAGTGGAATTGGGGAATATTTGATTATGGACGTACAGCAATTATACAGCGCACGATTTGAAAGTCAAAAAGTGTTGGACAGGAAAAATAAAATCTGGCAAGTCCTCTGCAAGCATTTTTTTCAAAAGCACATACCGACAGACGGTGTCGTGCTGGACATTGCTGCTGGCTATTGCGAGTTTATCAACAACATCGAAGCGAAGAAAAAGATTGCCTTCGACCTGAATCCCGATGTGAAACGCTTTGCTAACAAAGATGTGCAGGTGTTCAACGAGTCCTTTTTTGATATGACAAAACATTTGCAGGGCGCGCAGGTAGATATTATTTTTGCCTCCAATATCCTTGAACATTTGGACAGCAAGGAACAAGTGATTGCGGCGATAAGAGTTTGTTCGGAAGTATTGAAATCTGTAAAAATATTAAATAATGTTAAAATATGGGGGGGTAAAATGTTAATTTTACAACCAAATATTAAATATGCAGGAGCTGCCTATTGGGATTTTATTGACCACAAAGTGGCATTGACGGAGCTGGCACTCATTGAAGCTGGAGAAATGTGCGGCTTGAAAGTCAGCTATTGCCTGCGCAAATTTTTGCCTTACACCACAAAGTCAAAGCTGCCGCAGCATCCGTTTCTCATTTGGCTGTATTTAAAACTAATGCCACTGAGCGGTTTCTTTATGGGTGCACAATCTTTTTTAATTTTAGAGAAAACAGATGAATGAGCTAAATTATGTAGTTTTGCATCCGTATTAGTAAAAATTATTTACCATGGCAACAGCAATCAAAAAAAAGGAAACTAATTTAGTGGATGAAGCAATTAATTTGCTTTTGAAACGTTCTGGCGTATCAAAAAAAGAACTTGTGGACTACGCAATTAAGAGTTGGGCAAACGACAATTTAGATTTGTTCACTTCATCGGAACTGAAAAAATATCAAAGTGTCATCCTATGAAATTTTTGTTGTACTTTTGCAAAAAAAATTTACGAACAAAAAAATATGGAACAAAAAGAATGGACATTGAAAGAAAGGCTCGCTACCATCGTGGAAAGTATTGAACTAGAAAAAGCAGGGCAGCCGGAGGAAGCACGAAGAGTGCGGGTGCAAGTACCCTTATCCCCTGATTTGGCAAAATGGTGGAAAGAGAAGATGGGCGTAGAGGCCTTATTACAGCAGGGTTATAACCTTTCAGACGCAGAGGCAGAATATGGAAAAGACTGGCTTACTCGATAGAATAACCCTCGGTGTAGAAAATATCGCTATCGGGCGCAAGGAACTTGCCACAGTGGGTGCCGCCGAAGCGGGGTTGGCTTCATTCATGAATGGATTGTTATCAGCACAAGTTGTTTTTACGGAAGTGTATGACAATGTTGCTAATGACATAGAGTCCGTAATTCTCGTAGAGCAGGTCTATCTGACCGAAGAACGCCGATATTGCCGTGATACCGAAAAAGGTGTGACAGCCAGCATGACGGCGGGCATTGTTGCCTTTGATGATGCTCTCCGGGCGTTGGAGATAGCGCAGGATGCGGCGGCTTACCGGAATGCTGAGGCAACCTACTCCCATCTCCCCGAATATCGCTACAGGGGAATGCCAAAAGATGCTTTTCACGTTGCCTGCCTCGCCGCCACCACCCGCTTGAACAATACCCTCCGCACCCTCCGCACCCCCGGCATCAACGGTATAGAACGGCAAATCTATGACCAACGCTCAAAAAATATGTCTGCCGCACAAGGTGCCTACTTGGTGATACAACAGAGCGTACTTGCCCATGATGAAGTGTAACCTTTGTCGCTTGATTTTTAGAAAAGCAAAATGAATAAATTAACAATCGTAATTCCGGTATATAACGAGGCAGGCAATATCACGACAGCCATCAACAGGATTGAGGCAGAAGTAACAGTGCCGCACGCGATCTACGTCGTCTATGATATGAACGAGGACACGACCGTCCCTGTTGTTCGCGAAATCGCCGGCAAATCCCAAAATCCCATTTCTTTGGTGAAAAATAAATACGGGCGAGGCGTTCTGAATGCCATTAAAACGGGATTGGAAGAGGCAAAGACCGAATTTGTTATCGTCACGATGGCGGATTTGTCCGACCCGCCGGAAGTGATGAATGCGATGCTTCGACAAGCCCAAACGGAAAAATCGGACTTGGTGTGCGGCTCCCGTTATATGAAAGGCGGCAAACAAATTGGCGGTCCTTTTTTGAAAAGTTTATTTTCACGTGTAGCCGGAGTGTCGTTGCATTGGCTCACACGTATCCCCACGCACGATATTTCCAACAGTTTTAAGATGTACCGAAAAGCCATGCTTGACACCATCGCCATCGAAAGCAAGGGCGGCTTTGAAATCGGCATGGAAATCACGGTGAAAGCCTATCTTGCGGGCTATAAAATCACGGAAGTGCCTACTACTTGGCGCGACCGCACCGATGGCGAATCAAATTTCAAACTATGGGCTTGGTTGCCTCATTATCTGCATTGGTATTGGTTGTGTGTGAAATCAAAAAAGAACAAAAATCACTAAAAACAATAAGAAAGAATCATGAAAAAGAAGTTCATTTATTTTGGAATTGCGGCTATTCCAGCGGCTTTGTGTTTAGCCTTTATTTGCTGTTTGGGTATAAACCAAATTTGCTGGGACGAATGGACAATGGTTGATTTGGCAAAAAGAATAGAGGATAACGAATTGAATTTTGCAGATTTGATTGCACCGCATGGTGAACATAGAATATTTTTCCCGCGTTTGGTGTTCTTGGCAATAGCCTATTTGACGAATTTTAATTCCGTTGCCCAGATGCTCAACTCTTGGTTATTACTCTCTTTAGTCACATTTGTTACCACAAATTATATTGCTCAACTGAAAAATGTTAGCGATAAAAAGAAATATTTTTTCATCGCCTTAATATCTGTTTTAATCTATTCATGGGTGCAGTGGGGTAACTTTCTGTATGCTTTTGGGATGACATTTTTTATGGCTTTAATTTTCCCAATACTATCCTATCACTTCTTATCATTGATGTTTCACGCAGAGAACAAAAGGAAGAGAAATCTTTATTATGTAGCAGCCTTATTGGCGGCTTTTATTGCTTCCTTTTCCTCAGCACAAGGCTTATTTGCATGGATTGTGGGCGCAATAATCCTGTTCATCTTGTTAGGGAAGAAAACATTTACGTCCCTCCATTTTATAACTTGGAGCCTTATCGGGGTGTTTGTATGGATCGCCTATTTATCTAATTTAGAAAGACTTGGGCATCATTCTATTGTTGCTAATTTAGTAGAAAATTGGCTGAGTGTAATCTATATGTTTTTTTCAGTCATAGGTAATACGATGCTTCCCAAAGCATCAGGCTATATCATGACTGTGGCTGGCGCGTTTGTTATGGGCTCTACTCTTATTACTTGCTGCATAGTATGGAAAAATAAAATATCCTTGTCATCCATTTTATTCCCCATAGCGTTGATTTTGAATGGTTTATTTGTTAGTGGCTCTATTGCGTTAGGTAGGGCGGAAACGATGAGTCGCTACACCTCATTTCCTATTTATATTTTAGTAGGTTTACTGTTGATTTGGATTGAGTTTAGAGCGCGTGAATCGAACATTAAAAATGGGTTGAAAATAATGTTATCTGCGCTCGTGCTTTCGATACCCCTTACGATGGCAAACGGATTTTATCAAGGAACAAAATGGAGAGCTATGAATAATTATCACAGATATATGGTAGAGACGTCGAATATAAATCAAGATAAGTTGAGTTCGGCTAATATACCTCCCTTGTATTATGTTAACTGTATTACCGGAGAAAAGGTGTTGCAATGTATAAATTTTCTACAAGAACATCGCTATAATGTATTCCACAAACCGACTTATGGGGTAGCTCCGATTTTATACGAGGAACATTTGGGACAAGTAAATAACGATGTATTGCAATTACTCCCCCATACGTTCCAGTTTGCGCCGGACCATATCCGGGTTATAACACCTGCGGAGACACCTAATTACAAGGATAAAATAGCAAATTTATATTTGGACATAGACGGAAACATCTACCCGCTGTTTATAAACAGGTACGAATTTAGTCCCATTCTTCAATGGCTTACCCAGTTTGATAAGGATAAATCTGTATCGGGTAGAGGAATATCATTTGTATATCCTCAAAATTTGACACCCGGCATACATCATGTGAAAATAAAGGCATTGACGGTAGATGGCAAGTTTTATATTGTGGATCCGGATATAACTTTTGAAATATAATTCGTAGCCAATGTATTGATATTGGTTTTCAATAAAGTGAAATAAGTTGAATAAAAAAATATAGTAATATGAACATGAACAATTACACTGTCAAATCGCAGGAGGCTATACAGCATGCGATTGAGTTAGCCGCTAACAACGGTCAGCAGGCTATTGAAACGGGACATATTCTGAAATCGGTAATGAATGTTGGTGAAAACGTGTGCCAATTTTTATTTAACAAACTTGGTATCAACGTCCCACGTTTGAATACTTCGCTTGATAAGATACTCAATGCTTACGGGAAAGTGTCAGGTGGTGCTGAGCCGTATTTGTCACCGGAATCGAACAAAACCTTGGATAAAGCGGCAAAAGCGGCAAAGGAGATGGGAGACCGTTATATTTCGTTGGAACATATCTTGTTAGGTTTGTTGGATGCGAACGATGCAGTGTCCCGATTGCTGAAAGACAATGGGATGACGGAAAAGGAGACCTTGGCCGCCGTATCGGAATTGCGCAAGGGCGCAAAAGTAAATTCGCCTTCCGCCGAGGACAGTTACGATGCCTTGGGACGATACGCCGTAAACCTGAATGAACGGGCACGAACAGGGAAATTAGACCCCGTCATCGGGCGCGATGACGAGATTCGTCGTGTGTTGCAGATATTGTCCCGCAGGACAAAAAACAACCCTATCTTGATTGGGGAGCCGGGTGTCGGCAAAACGGCAATTGCCGAAGGCTTGGCGCAACGAATTGTGAATGGTGACGTTCCTACCAATTTGGCTTCCAAGAATATATACTCTTTGGATATGGGTGCACTGATTGCGGGTGCGAAGTACAAAGGAGAGTTCGAGGAACGGCTGAAAGCAGTGGTAAACGAGGTGGTGAGTGCTGAGGGAGAGATTATTCTGTTTATAGACGAAATCCACACCTTGGTAGGTGCGGGAAAGTCGGAAGGTGCGATGGATGCCGCCAATATTTTGAAACCGGCTTTGGCACGAGGAGAGCTGAGGGCTATCGGTGCGACCACCCTGAATGAGTATCAGAAATATTTTGAGCAGGACAAAGCCTTAGAACGGCGTTTCCAGAAGGTTACGATAGACGAGCCGGACGTATTGAGTGCTATTAGCATTATGCGCGGTTTGAAGGAGAAATACGAGACCCACCACAAAGTGCGGATCACAGACGATGCCATCATTGCTTCTGTGGAGTTGTCCCACCGCTACATATCAGATCGTTTCTTGCCCGATAAGGCCATCGACTTGGTGGACGAGGCGGCTGCCAAGTTGCGCTTGGAGATGAATTCCGTACCCGAAGAGATTGACGAGTTAGAGCGTAAAATTCAGCAGTTGGAAATCGAGAAAGAGGCTTTGAAACGAGAGGCTTCCACTCAAAAATTAGAAGATATCGCAAAGGAATTGGCCAATCTGAATGAGGAACGGACGAAATTGCGGGCACAATGGGAATCAGAGAAGTCGCTGATAGATGAAATTCAAAAAAATAAGGCTTCCATTGAGGAGTATAAATTTGAAGCCGGTCGGGCAGAACGGGAAGGTGATTATGGGAAAGTGGCGGAATTGCGTTATGGGAAAATAAAGGCGGCAGAGAAAAACATCGAAGAGTTGAACGAGAAATTGGCGGGCTTCAAGCACGGTACATCGCTAATTCGCGAGGAGGTGACGACTGATGATATTGCTTCCGTAGTGTCGAAGTGGACGGGTATCCCCGTGAACAGGATGTTGCAGAGTGAGCGGGAGAAATTACTGTCCTTAGAACAGGAATTACACAAGCGGGTGGTCGGTCAAGAGGTGGCGATTACGGCATTGGCGGATGCCGTGCGTCGTAACAGAGCCGGTTTACAGGATGCGAAACGACCGATAGGGTCTTTCATTTTCCTTGGTACGACAGGTGTCGGCAAAACGGAATTGGCAAAGGCTTTGGCAGAATTTCTATTTGACGATGAATCGCTGATGACACGCATAGATATGTCCGAATATCAGGAGAAACACTCGGTGTCCCGCTTGATTGGGGCACCTCCGGGATATGTCGGATACGATGAAGGCGGACAATTGACGGAGGCTGTGCGGCGAAAGCCATACTCGGTAGTTCTGTTGGATGAAATCGAAAAGGCACATCCTGACGTATTTAACATTCTGTTGCAGGTGTTGGATGACGGGCGATTGACGGATAATAAGGGTCGCACGGTAGATTTCAAAAATACCATCATCATCATGACCTCTAACATCGGTGCCCATATTATTCAGGATTCATTGAAAGACTTGAACGACAAGAATCGGGATGACATCTTGGAAAAGACGAACAAGGAGGTGCTTGAATTGTTGAGGCAGACGATACGGCCGGAATTTCTAAACCGTATTGATGAGGTGGTCATGTTCACACCCTTGCGTGAGAATGAAATTGTTGAAATTGTGCGTTTGCAGTTACATGCACTTCAAAATATGTTGGAAGCAACGGGTCTTACCATAGAAATAACGAATAAAGCGGTGGAATGGATTGCTGCCGAAGGCTTTGACCCTCAGTTCGGTGCGCGTCCTGTGAAACGGATCATCCAGCGTCATTTGTTGAATGAATTGTCAAAGCAGATATTGGCAGAGACTGTTTCAAAAAATAGTCGTATCGTGGTGGACGTCGAAGGCGATAAGCTGGTGTTTGGAAATTTTACTGCTTAGCTATCTGTCAAAAAATAAACATATCAAATATATTTATAAATAGTTAGTAGTTATGTACAATCGACGTGAATTCATTAAGCAATCTGCCCTTTTGGGTGCAGCGACCTTGTTGCCTGCTGGTTTGTCGGCAACAGAGAGTTTTCAATCAGCATCTTCAAAGAAGAAGCCTACTCAAAAACCTCCCGCTAAACAAGCGGATACTTACACGGTCAATATGAGCAGTATTCGTGCTGTGCCTATTCCACCGCGACAGATTAGTATTCCCGATGTGGAAGGCTTCAAGGTACTCAAAGGCGACTTTCATATACACACGATTTACTCCGATGGCGATGTCAGGCCTGAAGAGCGTGTAAGCGATGCAGTGCAAAACGGTCTGGATGTTATTTCTATCACCGACCATTTTGAATGTAGCCCGAACATCTACCAAACCGAGCGCTGGAACATTGACACCCACAAAGACGCCAACTATAATATAGCGTATGAAGAAGCCAAGTCAACTGCCGACGAGAAGAAGCTGCTCTTCGTGCGTGGCGGGGAAATCACCAAAGGGATGCCTCCCGGACACTTTAATGTACTGTTCACGGAGGACAACAATGCCATCGGTGCCGTCATAACCGACTGGCGGAAGATGATGCAAGTGGCAGCCGACCAAGGCGCATTCTTGCTGTGGAACCACCCAGGCTGGGAAGCCCAAATAGGCAACGGTGCTGCGCTACGCTTCACGGACGTGCACGAAGAAATCTATAAGAAAGGCCTGATGCACGGCATTGAAATCTTTAACTGGGAGGAGCAATACCCCATTGTTTCCGATTGGTGCAATGAACGGGATTTGGCACTCTTCGCCAATAGTGATATTCACCCTACCGAGTTGGAAGCGTACGGCATCCAAAGCACCCTCCGCCCAATCACCTTGGTCTTAGCCAAAGAACGTAGCCTGGCAAGTGTCAAGGAAGCCCTATTTGCCAAACGTACCATTGCATGGGCAAACGGTCTTATTTGGGGGCGTGACCCATGGCTTCCGGCCTTGTTTAAAGCATCGGTCGTCAGTAAGACTATCACTCCCGGTGTACTCGAACTGACCAACACCAGCTCATTACCTATTTCGGTAACAATAGGCGGCACTGTCATTGAACTGCCGAAGGACATACGCCGTCAGGTCTATCGTGCCGACGGAGTTACCAAAATCACCGTTGCCAACTGGCTGATTGGAATGAATAAACCACTTGAAGTAGATATAAAGTAAACAGTACGTACTAACCCATTAACCATTAAACAGTAAACAGATGAACCGAAACCATGTATTATTCACGACGGCGTTGGCACTGACGCTGACGTTGGCACTATCTTCTTGCCAAAACCAAGTAACACTAACGAATAGCGTTGGTGTGGAAATGCAGTTGCAGAACACCGAAGGCGGTTGGGCCTTGGGAACGCTTTCCTTTCATGGAAAGCCGATAGAGTCGCCACTCAATGAAGGTGTCCTTGTTCTCAGAAACACAAAGGACAAAACCCTTCGTCACCTTCTTGCAAGCCAAGTGAATCGGATGGACAGTCGTACGGTAGCACTTTCCGGTCAGGCAGAGGTGGACGGCGTTCACTTCACGTTTGACATGAAAGTGGCACTTGACAAAGACCGGGCAGTGGTTTATCTTACTCCCACCTGGAAAGTCGATAAAGACTTGCCGGATTGGGAAGTCGGGTTCACCTATCACGGGAATACGTTTGCCAACGATTGGCGGGTACAATTCTACCCATTCGCGGGGAACAGTGACAAAGTCACTATCAATCCTGTACGCTATTGCGGCGTTCCGGGCTGCCTTGTATATAAGCCCAACCTTTCGACAGTGGTACTGTTCACGATTGACAGTCGCTCGGATTATCTGAACCCGACAACGTGGACGGGCAAAACGTGGTTCACGTTTGAAAGTGGTGTAACGGCTCCGACTTTTTATGCAGGTAGTGGTGGCAAATTGGATGCCGGAACCAACTATGAGTTGCCGTTGCAGTTGTTTTTGGATGACTCCGGCAAGTTCACGTCAACCATCCCTAACATTGTGAAAACGTGGATGAGTGTTGTCGACTACAAGGTGGATACCACGCTGTTTGTCCGCACGCCACAGGAAGGCTACGATATAGTGGCTAATGCACGCCGCAACCCATCGTATTGGGTCGAAGGGATTGGCTTTAAGCACAACAATACTGCCAGGTTTTGCTATCTCCCTGAGTATCCAGTGTTTTCAATTTTCGATTACACGATGTACCTCAAGACCGGTGAACAGTTTTGGCGGGAACGTTCGTTCAAGCAGATTAGATACCTCTTAAAAGCACAGGTAGCAAGTGGTGCCTTTTATGAGATTTATGATTTACAGTCACGAGATATCGGGCACTACTATGACTTTGAGCATTTCAAAGAGCACTACCAGCACAGTTCAACCATTATACCGCCGGGATACAACAATGCCAGCCACGACCACCTCGCATGGAAGCCCGAAATGAACGCTATGTTGGGCTATAACCTCTTGACGTTTTGGAAGATGGTGAAGGATAAAGAAGGTGTTGACCACAAGGACTGGTACAACGCAGCCGTCAAATGTTTGGATTGGGTATTGGCACAGCAAAACGAAGACGGTGGCTTTTCGCAATGCGTTGATATGGTGACAGGAAAACACGCGGTATCCTCCCTTTGCGGACGTACAATGGCTTGTTTCCCGGCTGTATCGAACATTACCGGCAACCCGAAATACTTGCAGGCAACCCTGAAAGCGGAACAATGGATTCGCGACAATGTGCAGAACAAATTCTGGTACACCGGCTCACATCCCGATTTGCCGCCGACAGATTATGAGACGGATGGTGTTTTCAACCTCATTCAGTATTGGCTTGACAAGTACGACCGCACCCAAGAACAGGACGCTCTCGACAATGCCGTAGCCAATGCCTACTACGCGATGCTCCATTGGAGTCCCAAGCAACTGAGTTGGGTGAAAAGTCCTACACAGTTGGCACATAGCGAACAGCAACATTACAATACGTACGCCGTTTTTACATACAACAACCATAAGTTTGTGGCACTTGACAGGCTGTATCGGGCAACGAACAACCGCTTGTTCCTGCAAATTCGCGACCGCTCAATACAGAACATTTTATACACACTAAGGGAGTGTCCGCAAATAATATTTACGTTTTATTGGGTTTAATGACATAATTCCATTCACAGTGAAATTTAAATTTTTTCATATTAATAGCATTGAGTTCTTCCTCTGTTATCTTAATCCCTTTTTGG